>DBXI01000024.1 GCA_002309255.1 Bacteroidales bacterium UBA1216
CAGTTGATGCGGTTCTTGTCGCGATAGTCCTCGTTCCACTTCTCGGGGCCCCACTTCGATGCATCGGGCAACTCTTGCTTGGGGTAGGTCTGCTCGCCGTGCTTGGTGCATAGTTTCTGTCCCAGACGCACCGCACCGGCAGGGCAGTACTCGACGCAGCGGCCGCAAGCTACGCAGTTCTTCGGATCTACCTTGGCCACATAGGCGCTACGCGACAGGTTAGGTGTATTGAACAGCTGCGAGGTACGCAACGCGTTGCAAATCTTGACGTTGCAGTTGCAGATGGCAAAGATCTTACCCTCGCCGTCGATGTTCGTTACCTGATGCACAAAGCCATGATCCTCAGCTTTCTTCAGGATAGCCATCGCCTCATCGTAACTGATATAGTGACCGCGGTTGGTTTCCACAAGATATTCCGCCATGTCACCCACACCGATACACCAGTCGCGGTAGTCGTCGGCGCAACCCTCGTCCATCTTCTTGCGCCCGTAGCGGCACGAGCAGATGCCTACAGCCAAGTGTCCTTCGTAGCGCTTGAGCCAGTACGAGATATGTTCAATGTCCGCCGTCTCGTTCTCCATCGAGATCGCTTTCTCCACAGGGATCACGTGCATGCCGATGCCTGCACCGCCCATGGGCACCATCGGCGTCACTTTCTCCAGCGGCAGGAAGGTCATCCGCTCGAAGAACATCGCCAACTCAGGATGTTTGTCCATCAACTCGACGTTCATGTTCGTATATTCGGCACTTCCGGGCACGAACATCGGCACCCAGTACTCTCTTGCCTCCCGCGCAAAGCTCGTGCCGGGCACCGGACCGTCCTTGGTGTAGTGGTCGCCGTAGTCATATTCGACCATTCCGAATACCGCCAGTTTGTCCAGCAACTCGTCCAGCGACTTGTCGTCAGGCGTGTAGTGCTTCTGCTCGTTCCACTCGTGCAGCTCGGCGTAGGTATGATGCTCGCGCACCTGTCCGAACTTCTTGCTCAGCATGTCGAGCAGCATGTCGAGCGACGCCTCACGGGTCGCGGCATCCATCTCATCTTCGAAGATGCACGCCAAGCCCCAGTATTCTGGGGCATCGGTGGTCATCTTGATCTTACCGGGCACTCGGTCAGTTACTTGCTGCACGAACTTCAACAACTTCGGATTCGGATTCTTGTCGCCCCGGTGCTTCGGAACGAACTTGTTGGACATCTGTGGCATAAAACTATAACGATTTAACGTTTCGATACAACCGAAACCATTTTAACTATTTAACTCTTTAACGTCAAATACCTTTCCAGTCTTTGACCTGTTCGAGGAGCCAATTGGCAAAATTCTCGATGCCCTCGCCTGTCTTGGCGCAGATGGGGATGACAATGGCGCGCGGGTTGCGCATGTGGATGTATTCGGTGCACTTGTCGAGATCGAAGTCGAAGTAAGGTAGTACATCTATCTTGTTGATCACCACTACATCGCAAACAGAGAACATCAGCGGGTACTTGAGCGGTTTGTCGTGGCCTTCGGGTACGGAAAGGATCATGGCGTTCTTGACCGAGCCTGTATCGAACTCTGCCGGACAGACGAGGTTGCCTACGTTCTCGAGGATAACCAGATCCGGCTGCTCGCCCACTACTCCGTTAATCCCCTCATCCGCTAATCCATTCAAGCCTTGCCGGGTCATCTCGGCGTCGAGGTGGCACATGCCGCCGGTGTGCAGCTGGATGGACTCGACGCCCGTGGCTTCCTTGATCTTGATGGCATCGACATTGCTATCGATATCCGCTTCCATGACGGCTATACGGATCTTGTCCTTCAGGCGGTTGATGGTCTGAATGAGGGTGGTCGTCTTGCCGCTACCCGGAGCAGACATCAGGTTCAGCAGATACACGCCGCGCTGCTTAAGCTCGCTGCGCAACTCATCCGCATCACGGTCGTTGGCCTCGAAAACACTCTTCTTGAGCTCGATAACTTTCACTTGGTCCATGTATTGTGTGTTTTTCATGTGCTACGGATCAGTCCTTCACCTGCACGATCTTTATGATCAGCTCGATGGCTTTCTGCATCGATGGTATCGGCAGGTACTCGAAGCGGCTGTGGAAGTTCTCCCCTCCGGCGAAGATGTTCGGGCAGGGAAGTCCTTCGAACGAGAGTCGTGCGCCGTCTGTGCCGCCTCGGATGGGTTGCACCTTAGGCGTGATGCCAATCTCCTTCATCGCTTGCTCCACGCGCTCGACGATGTGCATGACGGGCTCGACCTTTTCGCGCATGTTGTAGTACTGATCGCGGATGTTGATCTCCACCGTACCCTCACCATACTCGCGGTTCACCTTACGAACCAGGTGCTCAAGCTCGCGCTTTCGGCTCTCGAAGCGCGCACGGTCATGGTCGCGGATGATGTAGGTGAGCGTCGTCTCTTCCACGGTGCCTTGCATGCCGATGAGGTGATAGAAGCCCTCGTATCCCTGCGTGTGTTCGGGTGTTTCCCAGCGGGGCAGCATGACGGCTATCTGGAAGGCTATACGCTGTGAGTTGAGCATCTTGTGGTAGGCTTTGCCCGGATGAACGTTCACGCCGTGCACCTTGATGGTGCATGCTGCGGCGTTGAAGTTCTCGTATTCGAGTTCGCCTATTGCACCGCCGTCCATGGTGTATGCGAAGTCGGCACCAAAGGCCTTGACATCAAAGTAGTCGGCCCCCTGACCGATCTCTTCGTCGGGCGTGAATCCGATGCGCACCTTGCCGTGCTTGATCTCGGGGTGACCAATCAGGTACTCGCATGCTGTGACGATCTCGCATATGCCCGCCTTGTCATCAGCGCCGAGCAGCGTCTTGCCATCGGTGACGATGATGTCCTGACCTGTGTAGTGCAGGATCTCGGGGAACTTACTTGTCTCCAGCACGATGTTCTCCGCCGGGTTGAGGAGGATATCCTGGCCGTCGTAGTTCTCGACGATACGTGGTTTGACATGCTTACCGCTGGCGTCGGGCGAGGTGTCCATGTGGGCTATCAGGCCGATCACGGGTATCCGGTCACCGCTCACCGCTAATCCTTCACCGTTATTCGCCGGCAAGGTGGCCATGATGTAGCCGTTGGTGTCCAGAGTGACCTCTTGCAGGCCTATCTGCTTGAGTTCATCTGCCAGATAGCGTGCAAACTCCATCTGTCCGGGCGTGGAGGGGGTCATGTTGGTCTGTTCGTCACTGGTTGTGCAGAACGATACGTATTTAAGGAAACGGTCAATGGGATTCATAAGCTTATTGTCGTGATGTCGTGATGTCATGATGACGTGATCACGAGAGTTGTACAATGTTCATTTTATCGTAGTTGCCTTCGCAGAAGGCGAGGATGTTGTCCTCAATGTTGTGGCACATGGCTATTCGTCCCTCCCATGTGCCGGTACCGGTGTGTGGTGAGAGGACGACGTTCGGCAGAGTGAGCAATTCGGGCGTGATGTGCGGTTCATGCTCATACACATCGAGTGCAGCGCCTGCAATGATGCCGTTCTGTAGCGCGTGCACCAGCGCCTGCTCATCCACGTGCGCGCCACGCGCGGTATTGATAAGGTACGCTGTACGGCGCATCATACTTAGTTCCTGCAGGCTGATCAAGTGGTGCACTTCAGGGGTGTAGGGTAAGTTGAGCGACACGTAGTCGCTGTCCTGCAGCAGTGTCTGCAGATCGACGTACTGTGCGCCGTACAGCTGCTCGGTCTGCTCGGGCAGGCAGTGGCGATTGTGGTAGATGATCTTCATGCCGCTTGCCAGAGCCCTGCGTGCCAAGGCTTGTCCGATGCGACCTAATCCGATGATACCCAATGTCTTGCCGTAGAGAGAGTGGCTGAGGTTGTTCATCACCGCCATGGGCTCGCAGGTGCCTTCGCGCAGGCGTCGGTCGAACTCCGCTACCCGTCGTGCTACGGCTATCATCAGCGCAAACGCCAGTTCGGCTGTGGGCTCGATCACCGGCTGCGGCGTGTTCGTGACGCGTATACCGCGCTCGCGGCAGGCTCTGAGGTCGATGTTGTTGTACCCCACGCCGAAATTTGCCACCAGCTTCAGATCAGGCGCTGAGGCTATCATCTCGGCTGTGACGGGTTTGTCGAAGGTGCTGACCAGTATATCCGCCTCAGTGAGCGGCACATACATCTCGTGCGCCTTGAGGCGTGTCAGTCCCTCGTCAGGCAGGCGGGTGGTGAAGGCTATACGCATGGCTTATTCAGCGGCTGTTGTCTCGAGCGGTTCGACTGAACTGTCAATAGGTAGCATCAGCGTGTCGATAGGATTGCCCAGGCTGTCAAGCATCAGGCTGTCCAGTGTCAGGGTGTCCACCGGCGGCGGTAAAACCTTGCGCAGTAGAGCTATTGTGCCGTCGGATGATGCTACCACTACCGATGTGTCGCTGAGCGTGCAGGGCGTGGTCAGCAGACTGTTGCCAATCTTGTGCTGCCACTTCGGCTCGCCTGTCAAGGCATCCAGAGCGATAACAAGGCCGTTCTTTGTGGTCACGAACAGCGTGCCGCCGTCCACGATCAGTTGCGTGGGCGCGCAGTCTAACCCGTAGCCTGCATCCATCGCCCAGAGCAGCGTGTCGGCGTTCAGGTTGATGGCGATGATCGTATCCTGAGTGGTCTTGGCGTACAGGATAGAGTCCTTCATACCAATTGACTCGCGTACCGCCCAGCGGTTCGTGCGCTGACTGACGGTGCCGGTGTCGGTGTTCAGCGCCGTCAGGTAGCCATCAGGCGCAGCTATATATACGCGCTTGTCGTCGCCGCATGGGCTAACCAAGGCAGGAGCTTGACGGCTGTCCGTCTGCTCGTTGTGCCACACCCACAGGATGCTCCCCTTGCGCTTGTCAAAGGCGTAGAAGTTGCCGTCGCAAGCACCGACGAAAATCTTGTTCTTATATACCAGCGGCTTGGCAATGCAGAAGTTCCCCCAGCTCTGATAGCTCCACACCGGCGCGCCGCTCATCAACTTGAGCGCATAGAAACAGCTATCCGAACTGCCGAAGTACACGTTGCTACCGTCGATGGTTATCGATCCTGTGATCGGTTTGCCGAGCTTCTGGCGCCACAACAGCTTGCCGTTCTCCACCGATACGCAGTACGCTATGCCGTTGGCGCTTGCGAACACTACGCGACCGTCCTTCACGGCAGCCGAACCCACGATGCGCCCGGTGGTCTTGTAGCGCCAGAGGATGCGTCCGTTGGACTGATCGATGGCGTAGAACGTGCCGCCGTCGTCACCCACATAGATTCGTCCGTACATCTCTACCGGGGTGGCGTAGATGCCATAAGGCAGCTTTCGCTCCCACGCACGTATGACCAGCGTGTCGCTGTCATTCACCGCATAACTGGGCAGCAGGGTGGTGTCCGGTTCGGGGAAGACACGTTGCATCAGCGGCAGACCGAACCTACGTATTGTCTGCGCCTCACCGGCACTCACCACGATTGGCAACACTGTCGTATCTATACTAACCGCTATAGCCCGTTCGCTGAATAGGATTGAGTCGCTGCTGATCTCCACCAGCGTGTAACCCGTACGCCCCAGACTGTCCACCAGCGACGAGCGGCAGGTCACATTCTCGATACCATCCGTCGTCAGGTGCATGTAATCATGGTGATGACCACTGATCACCACCTGCGTGTTGTACTGCCGCAGGATGTCGGTCAGGTCGTACCAGTTGTCCACCGCCTCGCGGAGCAACGGATAGTGCGTCACGACGATCGTGGGCTGTGTGCCCAGCGAATCCAGCCACTGACGCAGCCACATAGTGTCTTGCGGAGCAAAGTGACCGTCGGACGAACGCATGATAGGAGCGCTGTTCAGTCCCATGATGAATGCCTCATCCTTGTTCAGCGAGAAGCGCACCGAGTCAAACACCGCCTTCAGATCCATCAACGCCGACGGACTGCGCTTCGTGTCATGGTTGCCCGACGTAACGTAGTACGGCAGCTCGGTCGAGTCCAACAATCGACGCACATTCACCAGTGCCAGCGAGTCGCCTCTGTCCGTCAGGTCACCTGCATGCAGGATGAAGTCCACCTGCTGACTGCGCAGATCTTCGGTACAGATAGCCATCGCTAACAGCGCCTCGCCCGGTAACTCATGCGGAACGAGGATCACCGTGTCGCGAAGCGTCACGCTGTCAACGGCCTGTATCGTGTCATACACTATCTCCGGCGCATCGACATGCGTGTCGCTCAGCACCGCAAATCGCAGCGGAGCAGCAGACAAGGAGAGGGATAACAAACAGCTTGCAAATAAGTAAAATTGTTTCATGTATGTCTTGTTCTTTATAGTCTTTGTACTTTCAGCGTAGCGGTCTTTGTTCTTTCAGCGAAGCGGGGTCCCCAAAGGGCTTTGCCAGAGTGGGGTGCTTTGTAGCGGTCTATTCGAGCAGCATATCAAACTGCTTCTTGAACTCACTCAGGTAAGGATTCTGTTCTTGCAGCACGCGGTACTTCTCCTCGGCGGTAAAGGCGCGTTTGGCTACCATGTTCTCTGCCACCTCGGTGCGCAGCAGCAGCCGGTCGTTCTTAAGTGCATCGCGCAGGATCGTCAATATCTGCCTGCCAAACTTCTTAAACTCCTCTTCCTGCCACGGGTTAACGAAGGTCACAAGGGCTGTGTGGTCATCTATCAGGGTTGGTCGATGCGCATCGAGCATCGCTACCAGGCGCTGTTCACGTTTGAACGTTGCTTTCAGACCAACCCACGCGCCGCTAAGTTGGTCTGC
>DBXI01000029.1:0-122 GCA_002309255.1 Bacteroidales bacterium UBA1216
CCACCCTCGAAGTTGAATACGCCATTGTCGTCCCAGCCGTGCTCGTCGTCACCGATCAGCAGACGCTTCGGGTCGGTGGAGAGAGTAGTCTTGCCTGTGCCGCTGAGGCCGAAGAAGATGGC
>DBXI01000029.1:192-55686 GCA_002309255.1 Bacteroidales bacterium UBA1216
GAGAACATACCTTTCTTCATCTCACCTCCGTACCAGGTGTTCAGGATCACCTGCTCACGGCTGGTGGTGTTGAAGGCAACGCAGGTCTCCGAGTTCAGGCCGAGCTCCTTGAAGTTCTCTACCTTGGCGAGCGATGCATTGTAGATAACGAAGTTAGGCTCGAAGTTCTCCAGTTCCTCAGCGGTCGGCTGGATGAACATGTTCTTAACGAAGTGAGCCTGCCATGCTACCTCAACGATGAAGCGCACAGCCATGCGGGTGTCCTTGTTAGCGCCGCAGAAAGCGTCCACTACGTACAGCTCCTTGTTGCTCAGCTCCTTGATGGCCAGCTCCTTAACGGTAGCCCAAACCTCTTCCGACATCGGATGGTTGTCGTTCTTGTACTCGTCAGAAGTCCACCATACGGTGTCCTTCGAGTTAGCGTCCATAACGATGTATTTGTCCTTAGGCGAGCGGCCGGTGTAGATGCCGGTCATTACGTTTACAGCGCCGAGCTCGGTCTCCTGACCTTTCTCGTAGCCGGTGAGAGCGGGGTTGATCTCCTCGTTGAACAGGTACTCATACGAAGGGTTGTGTGCCTTAACGGTAGCACCCTTAATGCCATACTGGCTAAGATCTAATTGTTTCATAATTGTGATGTATTTTAGTTGTTTTTTGTTAGCGTTATTATCTCGGTATCCCGACGTCTGCAATGGTGATTTGCGCTCGCGCACATTACACCGCTACAAAGTTACAACAATTATTGCAAATTTCCAAATTTTTGAGGGATTATTTTCTAAAAAAATGCAAATTTAATTCTAACAATGCAAATATTACCCCTTATCGGCACAATTATGCGCAAAAAAACACTCAGGCACCCCGTTTCGGATGCCTGAGTGAATGTTAGCCATCAGCCATTGGCTTATGGCTTACCAGAGCATGAACTTCTTTCCGTTCTGGATAACAATACCCTTGTAGTTTGCACCGACCTGCATACCCATGATGTTGTACATCGGTTGGTTGAGGTCGAGTCCGGCGTGGTTCCGGATATCCTCTACTGCGTCCCAAGGAACGTAGTCCGGATCCTCATCCCACATACCTTTGTGATCAAGGATACCTGTGCTCATTGAGCTGAAGTTATACGAGTTGCAGAACAGCTCCATGAACTTGGCTACGTAGGTCTTGCCGTCGTTTCCAACCAGTCGGAACTGCCCGGTGTAGTATCCGTAGCGGTAGCCTGATTCGGCTTTTTCCTCGTCATAGCCATCGAACTGGAGGCGGATGTCGGCGTCGGTAGCCAGAACAGCGTCGGCCTGCTTGCCTGTTACGTCAATGTAGCAGCTCTCCAGATCGATATTGCCACGTGCTACGTTGTATACGCCGGATACGGCACCTTCCTTGTTCGTGTAAACCAGCAAGTAAACGGACGGCAGTTGATTGCCTTCCTCGCCTGTACCGAACATGAGGAACCAACCGTTCTTGCCCTCCTGGTAGTATCCGCTGTTCTTGTCGAGGTAAGCAGCCTCGAATGCCCATACGTCCAACTGGATAGCATCGTCAGGTATGTCGGCAGCCTTGCTCGTGAAGTCGTTACCTTTGACAGGGTTGCTGGCGGGGAAGTACTTGTCGTTTTCACCCTTGGTGAAGGGCTGTACAGTCCACGACCAGGTGCCGTTCTTAGGCATCGTGGTGGTCTTGGTAGCGCTATATACGCTCAGGGTGGTGTAGTACTCGCTCTCCCAGTAGAGCACGATGTCGTAGAAGTCAGCCATGGTCTCGGCTTCCCATGTGAAGGTCACATTATCGCCGCCAAAGACCTCAGCCTTCGGGTTCTTGGGCTCGTACTTGTTCGTACCTACGGTGAACTCGCATGCTACTTCGGGGCCAATCGGGTTGTTCTTCTTGTCCACAGCCTGCACGATAGCAGCATAGGTCTTACCTTCAACTACGTCCACTGTGAGCGGACTTTCGGGTCTTTCTCTCGAGTCGAAGTTGTCGTAGGCAACTGTCTCTCCAGCCCAAACGCGAACGTACAGGCGCTCGCCTTGGCCGAACTCGGGTGCATCCCATGTGAGGGTAGCGCTCTTCTTGTCGCTGGCTACTTTAGCGGTCAGGTTCGTCACCTTCTTCTCTACCAGCTCGAACGGGATCGTTGCGAGCAGTTCGCCACGCGAGTAGCCGCTTTCCGACTGGTTGAGAGCATAAACCTGTACTTGATACTTACCGGCGTTGAGTCCGAGAATAGGCGAGGTAGATGTACCGATGTTACGTACGCACTTGCTCCATGAGTCGCCGCGCTGCATGGCATCCTCTTCCACGTTCAGGATCCACTTGGTGGAGCAGTAGTAGTGATTTTCGTAGTCATCGTCCTCGGAGAAGCCGATACCGTCCTGGTAAGCAAAGCGGTCGCACTCGCCGGTGGTAACAGTGATGCCTGCGATCAGCGCTTGTGCATCTGCATCAAACAGACCGATAGCGAAGGCCGAATTGTCATACGAGTACCAGGTGAACTGAGCCTCGCAGTAGGATAGCGCCCAGATAGAGGGATCAGGAATATCTTCGATAGAAGGATCAACCTCACCGGACTTGCCGATCTCGGCTACAATGAAGTTGTCCATAGCCAGAGCGGTGTAGTCGCTTGCACCGTCGGCAAAGCGGAACGCGATGAACTTGGCCGAAGCCGGCAGGTCAGCGAGTGAGCAAACGACATGCTTGTACGTGAGGGTTGGCTCGTATGTCTGCAGCGAGACGAAGGTGGAAGCCTTGCTCGGATTGGTCATATAGCCTACCTCCAGCTTGCCGCTATAGTCAGCGCCCAGGCTGGTCTTGTAGTCAAAGGCAACCTCCAGTTTGTTGAGTTGTGCGTTGAACATCGGCATTGCGAATATGCGCTCGCTGTTCGGTCCGCCGCCATAAGCCTGAAGGTGTGCTTCGCCTTGTACGGTGGAAGCATTGCCTTCGTCGTCGTATGTCTTGTCCTTGACGATGCTTATCTGGTCGGTTGGGGTAGCTATCGTCCAGCAGTCAGGAGCGGCTGATGTGAAGCCTGAACCTGTTTCGTCGCGTGTGAAGGTCTCCAGCCAGGGTACGTTGAATGCTGCGCACGGTGTTCTGAACGCGTTCTTCGGAGCCAAGCTCTGTGTACTGGCGCTGCAGTACGAGCGAACATAGAACTCATAATCCGTCTCTTCATACAGGTCGGTGAGTGTGACGGTCTTCTTCGACGTCTTCACACCCTTAGCCCAGTTCACATCATCGCCGGCTTCGATCAGCAGGTACTGGAACTGATCAGCGTCACCCTTCCAGGTGAACGTAACGCTGTTGGCTGACAGCTCGCTCATGACGATGTTGTACGGGTTTTCGCAATCAGCGTTGCCGCCCATGCTAACACCGCTAACTTCATCGATAGCCAAGCCGCCGTTACCGATCTCACCGGTAGCGTGGAAGGCGATATAGATGCGCTGCTTCTTATACGCGCTCAGGTCGATCTCGAAATGGCTCCAGTCTGAAATGCTGATGCGGTGTGCTGCATCGCCTTTCTTCGATGATGTATAATAGGTTTCCAGTACCTCGAACGACTCAAGATCAGTGCCGCTCAACGACACCTCAACGCGCAGTTCGCCGGAGGATGTGTTCTCGCCAATACGAGCATTGAAATGCAACTTCTCGCCGCTCTCGGGGCGGAGTTGCGGAGTGATCAGGTAGTTATCTCCGCCATAGCTCGACATAGATACCATGGCGCAGTTCTCGCCATTCTTTACGCCTTTCTTCCATCCATAGGTGTTACTGTTATTTACTTCCCAATCCTCGGGTGGGAATCCCTCATCCTCAAAGCTCTCGTTGAGCTGTTGAGCCTGGATACTAGTGCAGAACAATGCTGCTACGAAGTACGATAAGAATTTCTTCATAAGTGTGATGTTGTTTAGTCGTACCGGTGCGGTCTCACGACGCGCCGGTACGATGTTAATATATTAGCGAACGCTAACGCCTTGTGCATTGTAGGTATTGCCGTTCTGTTCGATGAACAGATGGCCGTCCACGATGCGCTTGGCAGCTTTCGTTGTTGTTGCTATGGTCTCTACTGCTGTTTGGTCTTCAGCTATAAGCACCTTGATGTCATCGACATAAGCCGATACATATGCGCTGGTAGAGGTGTAACGTATAGCGAGGTACTTGGCTGCGGCCGGAGCATTGTTCAGGTAAACCCTGGTGGGCGTCTCCTCGTATGCATATACGTCGTTAGCCAGTGTCTTGATGAGGCAGAACTCACCGTAGAGCTCTGTCAGGTAGCCTACCTCAAAGGTGATCGAGCTTGAACTTACCTTGTAGAAGAGGGTGAGCATGAGTTCGCTCATGTTCTCGTCAAGAGCCGGCAGGATGAGCATCTGCTCGTCTGCGCCGTAGAAGTGTACGCAGTTGCTACCGATAGCAGCTGTAGTAGCTTCAATCATCGGGTAGTCACCCTCTGTGCGACGCTCCCAGCAGTCGGGCAGTACGGGCAGCTGTTGGCCTTCCTCCAGTTCAAACTCAAAGTCCTCAACGAACGGGATTGCTCCTCTGAGTGCGGCGCACTTGGTGGTGAAGGAGCGTGTAGCGCTGTACTCGCCCTCGCACGCAGCCTGCACGCGTACGCTATAAGATGTATTAGCAGCGAGCTCGGTCAGCTTGTGGCTCAGGCCTTTGACGTTAGCGATGACAGTCCAGTCTTCGTCAGTGGCGGCTTTGTACTCAACGTTGAAGGTTTCCTCGGCGCTCTCCCAGCTGATGAGTGCGCTGTTGCCATCCACCTCAGCCACCTTCAGGTTGGTGGGCTTGGGGCACTCCGGCACGAATGTTGCAGATGCCGTCCACTCGCTGTGTTTCTCAGCGGTGCAGGCAGCCTGAACCTGTACCTCGTATGTCTTCTCTTGTTCAAGGCCGGAAAGGGTGTAGGTAGGCTCGCTCAGGTTGAGCACCTCAATCCATTCGTTCTCTTCCTCAGCCACCTCGCGATAGCGCAGGTTCCAAACGGTCTCGTCGTCGCCGGCTGTCCATGTTAAGAGTGCGCCGTCGGACGAAGCGGATGCTTTGGGCTTGGCCGGTGTGGTGCATGGCTTAGCCACGATCTGTACGTCGTCAACGTAGAAGTAGTTGCTCTTGTTGTTAGCGTGGCCGCGGAAGATGATGTTCACTATCTTGCCGGTGTAGTCACCCAGGTCAAGTGTCACGGTCTTCCAGCCATCCTGAGGCATATTGAGCAGCACGGTCTCTTTCGATCCGTCGAAGATCAGCACCTCAGCTGTTACCTGGTTGCGGTACGCGAACTTAAGCAGAGCATGCTCGGTGAGTTCGATAGCCGGGCTCTTCAGGTCAGCCGGTGTGGTTGAACTGCTGCGTCCGTTGTAGCGTGCTGAGTTGGGCGAGCTGGCGTGCTCGTCGCTCCATTCGCTGCCGATTGACCATGAGTTGCCATAGCCACTGGCAAAATCTTCCGACTCCCAGCATGTAGGCAGGGCAGCCTCGGCATCGAAGTTCTCCGAGTACGGCATCTGAACAGCCACGCAGTTGGTGGTGAGGCTGAGCTTAACCGCGGAGCTCTGTGTCTGGTCGTTGAAGAACGAGCGCAGATAGAAGTCGTAGCTTGTGCTGGACTGCAGTGTGTCGAGTTTGACAGACTCACCGGCAACAGCCGCTACTCCCGCCCATTCGAACTCAGCGCCCTTGCGAACGCAAACGAATTGGTATTTGCTGATACCTGCCACTGCATCCCAAAGGATGGTAACAGAGTTATGTGTCAGGCCATCCATGCGCAGGTTTGCCGGCGCATTGCATGCCGGTGTGAACGAGATGACTGCATCGGAGCTCTGCTTGCTCTTGCTGCAGTAGTGGCGCACGTGGAAGTCATACTCCGTGCCGGCCTCAAGACCGCTAACGGTGCATGTGAACTTGTCGGCGCTCAGCAGTTTCCAGTCAGCTGCCTCAGCGTCCTTGGCTACAACGCAGTACTGGTATCTCTCACCTTCCTCGCCTTGCCATGTGAACACACCGCCATCGGGTGTAGCGGCAGCTGTCAGCTTGGACGGACGCAAGCATGATCCGCCTGCCTCAGCGTACTCAAAGGTTGTCTTGGGCAGGAAGGCGGATCCGCCTGTAGGGTTGGTTGGCAGGCTGCTGTATCCGCTACCGTGTACCTCAACCGCAGCATCAGCTTCAATACCGACATAGGTTGCGTCTGCATAGTTGCTGCCTTTCGATTTGGTCTGAATATCTACCAGCAAGTTGCCCTCGATATATTCAAACGGTGTGCTGAAGGTAAGGGTAACAGTAGTCTGGCTGCCATCAATCTTGCCTTCATATACGGCAGTAGTGGCCGTAGCGTCGTAGGAGTACGATGACCAGTAACCGCCGTCGTAATGATCGGCCGTTGTGGATGCCAAACTAACGGTGTAGATACCATCAATCTCTTTATCCGCAACGGATGTTACGTAGAACGTCATGGATATGATGGACTTGCCGGCAAGCTCCTCGATGTAGCTCTCCGGGTAGATGATTTGAGCGTGCTGAAAACAATCATTGTTGTACGACTCGATTGGCGCCTTGGTGCTTGTTACAGTACCATTAGCCACGGTCACATCGCCGGCATTCATTGTCGTGGTCATAGCCAGCACGGCGAGAATAGAATAAAGTTTCTTCATAATTATTTGTTTTAGTGATGTCGCAGTTGCGTTTAGCCGCGCAACTGCGACATCTGTTATGTTCGGTTATCGAATGTTTACGCCCTGAGCGTTGTAGGTCTCGCCGTCGCGCTCGATGATCAGCTGACCGTTGATGATGCGCTTGGTAGCAGTAGCGTTGATGCTATTGTAGTCGATAGCGGACGGTGCTTCCGGTGTGACAGCCAGACGAACGTTATCAACGAATGCGCTTGCTAATGAGCTCGTGGCGTCGCAGTAGCGGATAGCCAGATACTTAGCATCGGCAGCGATGTTCTTGAGATCCAGTGCGTGCTCTGTGGAACCATAGGCGCTGAGTGCTTCCAGGGTCTCCAGAACTTGGAACTCGGCAGCCAGACTGGTCAGGTAGCCCAGTTGCAGGGTTGCGAAGCTAACCTTGTAGAACAGTGAGAGACTGAGTTCTGTCAGGTCAGCATCGTATGTCGGCAGGATAACGAGTTGCTCGTTGTTGCCGTAGAATTTGAGGCAACGGCCAGTGCCGCCATAAGCGCCGGTATTTTCTTCCACGTACGGGTATTCAGTCTCCGATACTTTCTCCCAGCAAGCTGGCAGGGTGTTAGCTGCTACCTCCTCAAAGTCCTCATAGAGCGGCAGCTCGTTCTCTGCGCGTGCAGCGCACTTGGTGGTGAACTCAATAGCTTCGGTAAATTCGCCACCGCAAGCAGCCTGAACTTGTACCTCATAGGTCGTGCTACCTGCCAGAGCGGTCAGCTCGTAACTCTTGGCTGCGATGTTCTCAACCGTTGTCCACGCATCAGCACCGTCGGCACGATACTGGAGGTTAAACTTCTCTTCAGCACACTCCCACTTAACGATAGCGGTGTTAGCCTCTACCGACTCTACATTAAGGTTAGTTGGAACAGGGCAGGTGGTAGTGAAGTTAACCGATGCTGTCCAGGCGCTACTGTGCTCCTCGTCGCAAGCGGCCTGCACTTGTACCTCGTAGTTCTTTCCTGCTGTCAGGTTGCTTAGGGTTACTTCGTTCTCTTGTACGGGCTTAACCGTCCAGTTAGCCTCCGGCTCAGCCACCTCGCGGTAGCGGATGTTCCATTCGGTCTCCTCGTCACCGGGCGTCCAACTAACAACAGCAACGTTCGAAGCAGGATCAACAGCTAATGCTGTCGGCAACGGGCAAACAATCTTGCGAATAACGGAGATGTTGTCGATGTAAGCATGCGAATAGTAGAAGCTTGAAGAATTGCCTACTAATCTTAATGCCAATCGTGCGCTTTCCGAAGCCGTCTTTGGCATTTCAATCACGCCGCTGGCTGCATAAGAATCAACACGGTCGAGCGTTGCCACGTTAGTAAAGGTGCTATTGCTATAGTATCCAACCTCCAACTGCCCATTTTTACTGTTTGTAGTCCCGTTATTATAGTCAAACGAAATCTTCAGGTTCTTGACCTCTTCTGCGAACTCCGGCAACAAGACGATTCTTGTATTGGTGTTTTTGGCTTGAATATCCAAGCACTTCGAGCCGGTTTTTGCATTGGAAGTAATAACCTTTGCATAATTGTCCTCATTATTTGTTTCCGTCACAGCCCAGCATACAGGCAAAGCGTCAACAACCTTCGTTTCAAAGCCCTCTTCCCATGCAGTCGATTCGCTTACTGATGCATGCTCGCACTCGGTGAGGAACGAAACAGCGGCAGTAAATTCGCTCTCCAGATCTGCGTCACAAACAGCCTTAACCTGAACATAGTATTGCGTGCCGGGAGTCAGGTTCTTGAGTTCGAACGGATTGGTGATGTTGCCATCTACTTCATTCCAGTTCTCGCCATCGGTGGAAAGCTGCAGCCCAAAGTTTGCGGCCGTCGACTCCCAAGCTACCTTGGCGCTATTCGTGGTAACTTCGCTTACTGCCAGCTCGCGGGGCTTGGAGCAAGATGCTCCTGTCGCAACGATACTCAAGTTGTCAACATATATACCTCCGTCACCATAATTAGCATTGGCGAAGAAACGGATAACGATGCTTTTTCCGGCAAAGTCAGCAAGGCTGATTTCTGCTCCTGTGAAATCGCCTGGGTTAGACTCGCTTGATCCGCTGCCTTTCGCATACGACTCCAGCTCTTTCCACTCACCGCCATCGGCAGAGATCTGAACTTTAAAAGCACCGCAGCTAGCCGTGTGCGAATAGTCGAATGTGAGTTTCTGCGCCGGTGTTGCGGGCAGCACGATTGTAGGAGTATTGATTTGTGCTATACTGCCGCTCGAAGGAGAAGCATAATAGTTGGCCATACGAATCATCTTGTTTCCGCCATAGGTATAAACGCCCCATGCGGGGACAGCCGGTGCACCATAGCCGCCTCCAACCGATGTCGATCCGGCGTTGCTCCAGCAAGTCGGAACAGCGTCGTTGGTCTGATCCTCAAAGTTCTCGCTCCAAGGCAGAGTGGTGATACTCTCGCACGGAGTCTCAAAGGATACAACATTCGAGAATTCGCTTTCATCGTCAGCAGCGCACGCAGCCTGAACCTTTACTTGATAGCTTGTAGCGGCAGTTACACTGAGAGTGTACGGGTTGGTAGTAGCAGCTACTGTAGCCCAATCGGCCGAACCCTCCTTGTAGGATACATTCCACTTCGTTTCCGAGCCACCATTTGTCCATGACAGCTTAACACTCGAAGAAGTAACATTCGAGTAACTGAGCTCTGTCGGCTTGGGGCAAGAAACAGGCGCCAGGATCGATACATCGTCCAGATAGATGTTGCCGCCGTTGTTGTCTACTACGTGGAAGGCTATGTAAATATTTTTCCCTGCATATTCACTAAGGGAAATCTCTTTGGCGTCTCCCCAAGAACTATTGATATCAACATTGGATTTATAGGTTGCAAGAACAGTTGTGAAGTCGGAAGCATTTTCATTTCCTGCCTCAGAAACTTCAACCGTTACAGTTGTGCCTGCATAGTTCTGAGATGCCAGGTAGAATTGCAGCGTTTCGCCGGCAACCGGGCTCAATTGAGGTGTGATCAGGTAGTTGTCTGCGCCGCCACTGCTGGCATAAGCCATCATAGCATCATAACTGCCACCATGAACACTTACATAGTATGTTGCGTTGTTACGCGACCAATTTCCGCCCTTAACATGAATGGTGCTCCAGCCGGTGGGAGGAACGGCAGACTCAAACCCTTCGGTAAAAGGCGTTGTTGCCCATGCTGTCGTGATCGAGCAGCAGAGCATAGCTGCCATCACAATTGAATAAATCTTTTTCATTTTGTTGTTGATTTATTGTGTAACTTAGTTTGTTTGTTTTGCTATGTAGTGCGCGTGGCGCGTAAGTCTCGCGCATATAAAGCAAACAAAGTTAAAAAAAAATATCGAATTTGCAAATATTTGACATAAAAATCTGCACTTTTTGAATAAATGTATAATAAAAAGCACAAATAGGTAACAAAAAATGCCCATCTTCGGTATAAAACTGCGAAGAAATGAAAGGTTCACAAATTTACCAAATTAAACAAATGCGGAGGTTAAGTTTTTGTCAAAAAAGACCCGGATTATTCAAAATTTATCGATGATTAAGAGATGTCAATATTTATTCACAAAAGATAAAGAAGTGACAAAAAGTATATATATACGTAGTATATATATAGTATAAAGGTGAAAAATGCGAAAATGGGCGAAATATGCTATGGTTGTCCTATGGTTATGTTATGGTTATCCTATGGTGATGTTATGGTTATCCTATGGTTTAGTCTCGATGACGGCTCGATGAAGACATTTTGGTGATGCGTTTTGGGGTCACTTGGGACGAAATAAAAATCCGGGAGTGCGGTTTTTGGACACACTCCCGGATTTTGGACAAACATGATCGGGTCATCGTACTGCTGCGCCGTTGGCGTAGTACATGCGTCCGTTGCGGATGATGTACATGGTGCCATTGATCAGTAGTTTGCGCACGTCTGCGCTGCTGTCGTTTCGACTGTCGGTGTCGTTATCGATGGCCGTGGGCGTGCCATGCAGCGGCGTGCGGCTGAGCACGAAACGTGCCGCCTGGTCACCGTCGCCGGCGTAGAACAAGTAACTGTTGTCCGGTGTAATCAGCGTGGATGTCTGATCCTGCAGGTCGTTCAAGTACCACTGATTGTTACCACTATAATCGAATGTAAAGGTGTAGGTGTCATCCTGTGTGCCCTTGCGGAAGCCGATCACGGCTCCCTCCCACGTGGGCAGGCAGTTGATAGCCATGTTGCCGTTGGCTGTGATGGCATACAGCTGAGGTGCTACCGGCTCGCCAAAGATCTTACGACCGTCAAAGCCGTTCTCATAATCCTCTCTATAATCCTCACGCTCAAGCATGTACACGCGGTCGGCGTATCCGCTCGCGCCCGTCACATATAACCGCATCCGGTCGGGTTCGCCGTGCGCGGTCTCGTGCCAGCGTGCAGGCGTCCTGTTGGGCGTGATAGCCAAACCTGATGATGCCGGATCGTACACCAGACGATCGTAGTTCAGACTAAGGCGCGGGCTAAGACCGGGATTGGCGTTGTTCGCATAAACCGAGAACGACTGCATCGATGGAATATTGTCAGCATCGGTGGCTGATCCGGGTGTGAACACGCTATACTGCCCTGGCAGGTCATCTATTGCCTTGTCGCTATTCTCTGCATAATCATCCGGACTGCCTGCGTTGAAGATGTAGATGGTAGCATCCACATTCACGAAGTCCGTCTCCTCAAAGGCGTTGATGCGTATGGGTGCAGCCCAGCTGTTGGCCAGCATGTGCTCATTGATCTCGTCGGTTGACTCGCCGCCGTGGTAAGCCAGGTTGATCGTCTGATCCTCCGACGCTACCAGTGTGCCTTGCATCCAATATACATGTCCCAAAGGATCAGCCGAGAAGACGCAATAGCCCTGGAACGCCTCCAGCGGATCACTACCGTCGAGTCGCGTCCAACTCAGGTAGTCACCGCCCTTATACTCCGTCTTGTACATCCATGAGTTGTAGAACTGATACAACATCTGCGGACGGTTGCTGAACGGCGTGCCTACGTACTGCGCTATGGATGCGCTGCTGCCTGACTCGCCGTGCGACTTGGTGTAGAAGTTAACCGTGGCGTTGTTCAGCCCGTCCTCTGTGTTGTGCGCACCAATGGCCAACCCGCCGTTTCCGTAGCGCGACGAGCCGATCACCAGGTCTCGCTCCGCCGTAGGTGCGTAGGCCTTCGCACGCGATGTGCCCGTCACACGACGCAACGTGTCTGCGATCACCAACATGCCGGTCGGCTGAATCTCTATCTGTCCGTTGTGACCGTCAACAAGGTCGATAACAACGCTCTTGGCCTCTACCGTCTCGCCGGCAGGAACAACCACCGGCTTGCGGATAAGCACCCTGTTCGCCGATGATGGCAGAACACCGCCTTCCCAGTTGGCAGCAGTAGTCCAGTACCCGTCGCCAAAAGCATCGGTGAACACCTGTGCCGCATGGCGGATGCGGATATCATCGATGTAACCGTCCTGTTCAGTCTCCAGCCATCCGCCCTTAGCACCTCCGTACTTGATGGCGATCGTATGCACACCTGCAGGGAAACTGCTTAGGTCAACGCTCGCCTTCGTGTACGATGTTTTCCTCGTTATGGCTTGTTTAGCCACAAAGGTTGAGGCATCTTCGGCATCCGTCAGGTAGCCCACAGTGAACTGCGGGTAGTTAGCGCCCGAGTTGCCGTTCTTGTAGTAGAACTCAAGGATCAGCTCCGATAACTGCTCCTCTATCTCCGGCAGAATAACGTACTGCTCACTCTCGCCCTTTATGCCGGCATAGAAGTGAAGGCAGTTGCTGGAGTTATATGCGCCGGAACCCGTGACGCAAGGATAAACAGTGCTGGAGAACATTCCTGACTTGGTGTATGTTATACTACCCCAGCATGGCGGCACAACGCCGCTGCCGGTTTCATCGCGCTCAAAGTCATGCGACCACGGAAGTCTTGTTACTGCACCGCACTTGGTCTCGAACACCTCTGGCGCGCTCCACGCGCTAACCTCACCCTCATCACAGACAGCCGTTACTTGTACTTCGTACTCCGTTTTCGGGTCGAGTCCTGTTAAGGTGTATGGGGTGGATGTGATGTTGTCCACCACTATCCATTGTCCACAATCGCTGCGATAACGTATGCTCCACATGCTTGCACTACTCGTCCATGACAATTGCGCACTGCTCCCGCCAATAGCATTTGCGGTCACTCCGGTGGGCTGCGCTGCGCAGGAAGCACTCGACAGACTCACATCATCCAGATAGATGTATGCTTCATCCGAGCCGTAGTTACTTGTGCCTTTGAAGACTATTTCCACGGCCTTCTCTTCTGCCTGCGCAGGAATTGTGTAAGTCACCTTCCTCCAACTGCTCTGGCCCGTCAAACCGGTGGCCAATGCGGTTTCCACGCCGTCGATTGAGTAATACACAGAGAAATCGCCACCAGTGGGGTTCTTGTAGTAGAAACTGAGCGTAGTTGCCGTATGGATTTTCACCTGCTTAGTGCGCAGCATGTTCGTTTTGCCATTTTTGTTTATCCATGAGTCAAAGCGAACGCACGGACCATCGTGCAGTTTGCTTGCATCTTCGGCGTAATAGTTCCACTTGTAACTATCCGTAGTGGTCGTGCCTTCCGAGTTGTCCCAGAGCTCGGGAATCCCGGATGTCAGGCAGTTGAAGTCCTCGAAGAACGGCAGATCATCCGTCATGCGGGGAGTAGTAAAACGGTACATCGCACCACCGCTCTGATGCTCGTCATCGCAATACGCCCGCACGCAGAAGTAATACGGCACATTAGGCAGCAAACCGGTGACGGTTGCCGTTCTGGAGGTGGTGGTCTGAACACTGGGGTTGCTCCAGCTTAATGAGGTGATAGCCGGTAGGCAGATATATTGCCACTCGGTCTCGTCGCCGCCTTTGTCCCATGTGAATGTGGCGGACGTGGGCGATAACTCGGTGTTTGTTATATTGGTGGGTTTAGGGCAAGAAGCAGATAGCTCCTCATAGGTAAATGTTGTTTTGGGCAAGTAGTCGTATATGTCGCTATTCTTATTGTAATAATAGTAACTGGCACCACTACGCTCAACCGCATAGAATGACACCGATTGCCAGCCGCCGGTGACACTCACACTCACCTCTACTAACAGGTTCTTTACTCCCGAATAGTAGTATGGGGAGCCCGAAAAGTCAAAGGACAACTCTTTCGTACCTTTAGCAGGTTTCCCGGTGTAAACAACGGTAAAGCTTGGCGACAGGAAGTCGGTCAATGAGTTTGCGTCAACTTCGGCCAATGCTACTTGAAAGGTAGGGATTGTTCCGTCGCCTCTCGACCACGACAGATTGCCATCAGCATAATAGCGGATACCGGAAATCTTGCTCCCTGCCATCGCCGCAAGATCACTTGTCAGATAGATGCTTTGCGACTTTGTACCTTCGGTGTCAGTATATAAAGCATAGATAGGAGCATAACTGCACGTCGACGAACCATCTACGGTCAGAGTCGCCGCATCGGTGCGCAACGGTATAGAATAAATCATGGCTATAAGTGCCAATACAAATAAAGTATATCTTTTCATATCATGTGGTTGTATAAAAGTCGTTTACCATTCATTTGTTTTCTTTGTCTGTTACTTAGTTTGTAACTCAGTCTGCGCGCAATCATACACAACATGAACACCACGAAGCACATTATCCATGCGTCGTCGGTATTACTTAAGGTGTGTACGTGTTTGAGTGGTATTCGGGCATTCAGCCCTCGTAAGGTGCGCAGGTCATCGGTGTTTTACATCTCCGATCAAGATGGGTGGTTAGGACTCTTGCATTTTACAGCTCGGGTACTGGTTTACTTTTCATTTGTTACGGTTAGCTTAGTGCAGAGTTCATAATCTGTTCGATGTAATACACAGGTGACAAAATTGTACACTTAACAGCCCCTGTGTTAGTTTGTTTATACCCCAATTCGGGAGCGTCGTCAAGACCTAATTGCTTGATTATGAGTGGAGTTTTCCGCTATGCTTAATTCGCATATATATAACTACTTTGCAAAGATACAAAAAAATAACCGAACATGCAAATTATTTTGAATAAAAAAGTGTATTGATAAGTCGTGTTAGCAATGTATAGGGGTAAAAATTATGCTTAACGAATGATGTGGTTAGTTTGAAAGGAGTATATGTCAAAAAATGGGTGTTTTTCTTTCCCGTCAGTCAAAAAAAGCCAAAAATGTTCCCCAAAATCATCTTTTTTGAATCATTTTGTGATTTTTTGAACGAACTAAAAAAGAGAGAGTGTGTTTTTGACACACTCCCTCAGTTCTCATTTTGTTTCCAGCCTTTTCGTCAGATTCGTGCGATTCGTGCAGTACATGTATTATGGCAGAAATCTTTTCCGTTCTAATCCGTAGGATCCTTACTCTAACAGAAATCCCTCCGTACTCTCCGTACGCGGATGAAGGCGTACGCCCCTGCCATCAGCAGCAGCGGCAGTGCAGCATCTCCCAGTGGCGTAGGGTCGCCACCCGGTGTAGGCGGGCCCACCCTACGCGGACCGGATGAAGGGGCTGTGGCATACATGCCGACAGCCGATCCGTCGTCACCGATAGTAGGTGTGGAGGTGTACGTACTATTACTGCCCTGCATAGCAGATGTCGAGTGGAAAGTTGCAGCAGGTGCCTGTGCACTGCCGTTGAACGCTTCAGTACTGGCGTTTAACTGCGCCGAGGCGGTGCTGGTGCAGAGCACCAACGCCGCTATCACGCAATATATGTGTCTCGTCTTCATCGTTGTAACTGTCAAAATATCAATTGTCAATTATCAATTGTCAATTATCATTTATCAATTATCACTGCACAGCTACGCCGGTAGCGTCGAACATCCGTCCCTCGCGGATGATATACAGTGTGCCGTTGATCAGGAGCTTGCGTACTTCAGTGCGGTTGTTATCGCCTGTGCCGTTCTCGATGGCCGTAGCCACATGATGTATCGGCGTGCGGCTGATGATGAAGCGGGCAGTCTGGTCGGCATCGGTGGCGTAGAAGCGGTACGTATTGCTCGGACTGATGCGCGTGGAGACCTGCTCGTACAGATCGTTGAGGTACCACACGTTGCGCTCGTCGTATTCGAAGGTGAACGTATAAGCATTGTCCTCGGTGCCCTTGCGGAAACCGATGACTGTTCCCTCCATTGTCGGCGAGCAGTTCACGGACATCTTGCCGTCGCTGGTCTGTACGTACAGTTGCGGTGCATAGCTCTCGCCGAATAGCTTACGTCCGTCCCAGCCGTTGTCGAAGCCGTTGGTGCAAGCGTCGTTCTCGATCAGATAAACTACATCGGAGTACTCGCTGTCGCTGGTTACATAGAGGTGCATCCGGTCGGTCTCTTCCAGTTCGGCCTCCTCGTTAGTATCGCGACGCGGTGCGTGGTTAGCCTGGACAGCCAATCCGGCTACTGCGGGGTCATAAACGAGTCGCTTGTAGTTTAGCGTGACACTCGAGCCACCTGTGGCATTCGTGAATACCGAGAACGACTGCATGGACGGGATCGTAGCTGTCGCGGCTGCCGTGTTGATCGGGTAAGCAGTGTAGTTGCCGGCAACCGACACGTATGCACTATTACTCGTCGAGTTGAAGATGTAGATCGTAGCTTCGGCGTTGACAAAGTCGCTTGCGTCAAATGCACGGATCTTGATCGGTGCCGACCAGGAGTTAGCCAGCAGGTTCTCGTTGTTACCATCCTCCGTGCCAGCGCCACTCTTCCAGTTGAGGCCGCTGCAGGTGTGGTTGTCACTGGAAACCAATGTACCTTGCATCCAGTAGGTGTGTCCGCCATCCTTCTGACTGCCGTCATCCCATGCGTCAGCGGAGAATACGCAGTATCCCTCAAACGGATTCATACCTTCGCCTTCGTTGATGCGTATCCAGTCAATGTTCTTGCTGTCGTCATAGGTAATGCCATATACCCAGGAGTTGTACCAGTTGTAGAGGATGTTCGTCTCGTCGTTGTACGGCGTACCGACATACTGCGCCACGGAGGTGTTCTGTTCTTTCTTACCATAGGACTTGGTGTAGAAGTCAATGGTAGCCTTGTTCGTACCATTGTGCGTGCCGATCACCAATCCGCCGTTGCCTCCGGCACCCGAACCGATGTGTAGGTCAGTTTCGGTGGTGGGAGCATAGGTTTTTGAGCGAACCGTGCCGGTCACTTTGCGCAGGGTGTCGGTGATCACCAGTTCGCCGGCAGGCTCGATTGCAATTTCGCCGGTGCGAGTATTGATCTGGTCAATAACCACGCTCTTGGCTACTGCTGTTTCACCAGCCGGAACAACTACCGGCTTGCGGATGATAGCATCATCGCTGATGGTCGGCGCAGCACCCATGAGCCAGTTGTCGTCGTTCGTCCAGTCGCCATCGCCATCGGCATCGGTGAAGACCGCAGCTGTCGGATAAACCTTGATGTCGTCGATGTAACCATAGGTGTCTGAACTACCTCCACTAAACAGTATAACAAAATTATGTACGGTCGTTGGCACAGAACTGCTCATTGCCACTTTCGCTTGCGTATATTCGGAATTTCGGGTAATGGCTTGTACAGGCACGAAGGTCGATGCGTCTGTTACATCCGTTAGGTAACCTACCGTAAATTGTGCATAATCAGAGGCACTAAAAAGCTCCTTATGATAGAACTCAATCGTTAAATCTTTCAAGTCATCCTCCATTTCCGGTAGAATGGCGTATTCGTCGGATGTACCGGTCACACCGCCATAGAAATAGAGCAGATTAGAACCTGTGTGGGCGCTTATATCATAAACATACGGATAAGTATATGGCTCGCCCCAATAATCATCAAGATCAACGGATATACTCTTCCAGCACTGCGGGATATTTCCACTACCGGTCAAGGTGTTCGTCTCAAAGCCGTATGACCAAGGCAGATCATCACTCGCAATCTCGCCACAATCTGTATGGAACGCAACGGAAGTAATACTCCAATCGGTATATTCTTCATCACAGTAACCGCGTACACGGGCGTAATATTGCGTGTTGCTGCTCAAACCTGTTATAGTAATCGGATTGGTGGCAGCATCTACCGTAGTGCTCGAACTGAAATCCGAGTTCACGGAGTATTGAATCTGCCACGAATCAGCAGGTCTAGTTGTCCAACTTAATGTTGCACTACTGCTGGTCGTCGAAGAGCATTTAGGATTAACGGGCTTAGCACATCCAGTAGAAATCTTTACTTCAACATCATCAATATATGCTTGAATATTTCCACCCGAACCGCCTCCATATCTTATTACGATTTTGTCGATTTCCTCAGGAACATCTATTAAATCATACTCAGCTTTTGTATATGTACTCTTACGTTCAAGAGCACCAAGAGAGACAAATGTAGAGGCGTCACCAGGAGTGGTGAAATAACCTGCAGAGAACTGAGGGTCGCTATCTCCCAGCCAATAAGAAGCGTAATTCTTATAATAAAATGAAAACACTAGGTTATTGAGGGCTACATTAAATTGTGGTAAGATAATATACATATATCCATATGTGTCACCTCCACTCACCGACAAGCACTTAGACGAACTAACACCCGAATAAGTTTCAATTTTCGGAAAGCCAACAGGAGAACTGGAATAATCACTTCTTGTGCTACTCCAACACTCAGGAAGACTGGCATCGCTATTGAAATTGTATGTCCACGGATGTTCCTCATCCACAGTGATCGCACCGCAGTCCGTTTTGAACTCCGCACTGGAAACCTTAGCACTGGTCTTTCCGTTATAATATGCACGTACATGGAACTTGTATGCGGTGTTAGCCGACAATCCTGTTGCCGTACCGGACGTGGTATTAACCAACATCGAACTACTCCAATCTGATTCTGTTGGGAGTGTTGCACTTGGCAGACACAGAATCTGATACTGTGTAGCTCCACCACCTGCTGTCCAACTGAACTGGGCTGTATATGCTGTTACTGTACCTTTCGTCAAGCCGGTCGGTTTTTCAACTTTCGTTGTAAACTGTTTCTTCTTACCGGGACTGAATATGCTTGCCGAATATTTCGTGCGCACATAAAGATCATAATCGGTGCCTAATGTAAGACTTGTAACCGAAACCGATGTTGTGCCCGAACCGACTGTTGTCGCCATTGACCAATCAACAGCCGCATCGCGTGCTACGATGATATATTGGTAGCCTATCGCACCTTCAGCGGACATATCTGTCCAAGCGGGAGCAACAGTTGTCTCTGTAATAGAGTTAGCACTTACCACCGCGGGATCAGCTGCTGTCGGCGTGTATGTGGTGGAAGAATAGGAACCACCGCATTCGGTCTGTACTTCAATTGTATATTCTTGACCGGTTACCAAGCCGGAAGAGATCGTATAGGTCAGAGTGGCAATGTTGTTTACATTTGTCCAGCTGTCCGAACCTTTGCGATAGCGCAAGTTATAACTCGAAACACCTGCTACAGCACTCCAACTGACGGTAACACCGTTGTATTTCTCGCCGGACAACGAGAGCGCACCCGGTGTCGGGCAAGTCGGAGTATATGTCTCGCCGGCAGCCACCCAGCCGTCAGCGCTACAATTCGGCTTGACTTGGAAGGTATATGTTGTCCCGACAGAAAGGCCGGTAATATCCTTGTAAGCAGCGGAGATGTTTGTTCCTGCTGAAACCCAATCCCCGGCACCGGCTTTGTAGCGGACGTCACAATTGGTCGAGGCACTTGTAGTCCACCCAACACGCACACCATTGTAAACCTTGTTACTGAGCGTTACGCCTGTGACGTTCGGGCAGGACAACGGAGTAAATTCACATGCATCTGAAGCTACTGTACCACAAGCACACATAACCCAGAAGTAGTATGTGGTGCCATCTGTAAGATCTTCGAGATCCACATATGTATTACCGGTAGTAGAAGCACTTTCCCACTCCGATGAGGTAGGAGCTGTGCTGGAAGTTTTGTAAATGTATTTATAAGAGGTTACCCCCGTTTTGGCTGTCCATGAGAGGTGTGCGGAAGTTCCGGTTACATCCGATGCTACAGGAGTGGACGGCTTGGAACAATCCTGAGTAGACGCAACCTCTATCTTCTTGATATATCCATATCTATCTGTCATGGATGATGTACTCGTCGTTGTTGAATTGGTGAAGCAAATTGCTATATGTGAGCCAGTTACTGCTCCTGACAGCTCTACAAAATCCGATGTGTTAAATGTGGATGTACTAGTAGTCCTATCTGGAGAAGCCGTTGAGGTTATTGCATGGAATTTAGAGGCATCACTCACTTCGTCTGCCTTTATATAACCTATTTGGAAGCCAGGATATGCAGCGCCATTGGACGAAGTGGCATATGTTATTTTTACCTTTAGGTTTTTAATGTCTGTCGAGAACTGAGGTAGTATGATAACAGTTCTCCTCGTATTGTTTGTTTTATTGTTATTGCCATAGAAACGAATACCGCTCGAAGTATTCAATACATATGGTGCACTATATCCGGAAGTATGTAATTCCGACCAACAAACCGGCATCGTAGAACCTGTTGTGGCTGCAAACGTTGCATCGCTGTTCCACGGCAGGGTAGAAATATAGCCACAATCTGTTAAAAACGTATTCTTTACCGCTGTGCTTTGATCATCAACTGCGCAATAAGCGCGCAGATAGAATGTATAGGTGCTATTGCTGGAAAGTCCGCTGATAGTTGTCGACGTTGATGATGTAGGACTACACCAGTCTCCATCCGATGGTGTGGTAGTGCCGGATTTGTAGCAATATTGCCACTGCGTTTCGCTACCGCCGGCTGTCCAACTGAATGTGGCCGACTTATCATCTTTCTCATCTAAAGTCAGGGTTGGCTTAGGACAAGTTACCGGTGCTCCGGGTTCGTATGTAAATGTCGCTTTAGGAAGGAAATCTTATGAATAGCCACTACCATAAACTTGGTAATGAGTCCATCCACTTGCAGATGAAGAAATCCCATAAAAGCTGCTAGTTGGCCAATTGGAGGCTGTGGATGTCAATTCAATCTGAACGAGCAAATCTCCTCCCTCATAAGTATATGAGTTTGAAAAATTCAAAGTCAAAAGATTGGAGGTGGCATTAAATGCACCAACATAAACAGTTGTAAATTCGGGAGAAAGGATCCCACTTAATGTAGTTTGTTCTACTTCTGCCAATTTAACAGTAATTGCTGGACTTCCATTGAAAGTAAGTGTCGCTGCACTAGAATGAAATGTCAAACCAGTAATAGTTCCACCTGACATATCATCTAAATCTGCAGCGGGATAAATGAATTGATTCTGAAATCTCGTATCAGCGTAGTATCCATATATGGGCAAATATTCGTTCGTTGCACTTCCATCCGCCACCGTCAACTCATCCGCCCACGCACGTGTAGAGAGACCACAGAGAACGGTGGTTAAACAAATTACAAACGAGTAAAATTTTCTCATATCTTTAGGTGTTTAAAATTTCTATTTTATGGTTCAAATTCAGTCAACAAATAATCGTGCCCTCGGGGCTAAGAATTATCCAAATTTTCAAAATTTATGATGCCCATGTTTTCGTCAACAATTACCGACAATTACCCAGCAATCATTATTCTTTCACACGCGTACGCACAACACAATACACAACAACCACATTAATCAATGTGTTGTTGGTAATGAATCTAAGGTGTGCGTGCTTTTTTAGGTTCTACCGGCGTTTTACATCTCCGGTCAGGATGGATGGTTAGGACTCTTGCATTTTACAGCTCAGGTACGGGTTTACCTTTCATCTTGTTACGGTTAGCGTAGTGCAGAGTTCGTATTCTGTTTATTGCAATTCACAGGTGGCAAAATAGCACTCAAAACAGCCCCTGTGACAACATGTCTTATCTCCCCAATGGGTAGAGGACTCAAATGTTAACTGCCTGATAATGAGACGTGGCTTTTGTGACGCCATGCAGGCATAAACATTAAACCAAACACAAATATACGGAAAAAATATTGAATCTGCAAATCTTTCTCGCAGAAAAACAGATTTGAAAAATTAACTTTGCAGCAACAACGGATCAACCCTACCCCCAAAATAAAATCTCTACCCGAATATTGTAGGTAATTAGTAGGTGATTAGAAGGTAATTAGTAGGTGATTAGTAGGTGATAAAGCTGAATCATTGCTTTTACTTCCTGCACCTCACCGCACCGTCCGCGCCGCATGCTTAATACCAAAAGAGAGTGCGCCATTGCTGACACACTCCCTTTCGGTTAGTCGCTTGTAGCGCAGGGGTTAACGGCCGGTGCTTGCGTCAGCAGGGGCGCCAATGTTCATCTGCTCGAAGAACGACTCTGCGCACACTTTGCTTATTGCGCAGATTGGCATTACCTCAACAACGGGTTGAATATATATGTTCTTTTTCATAACTCTCTGAATTTAATCGGTTAAACATCTAACATCATTCAATCCATTATTGAATCTTCTGACCTTGTACGTTGTACTTCACGCCATCACGGATAATAATGAGCTGTCCGTTCTCCAGCACCTTCATGCATGGTACGGCGCTCTGCACGTTATCCGCGCCGGTTGCCACTTCGTTCTGCACCACGATACGTGCCCGCATACCTTTGCGTAGCGGTGCACCGGCTCCGGTCGTGCGCTTGAAGTACGCGCGGAAAGCCTTCAGGCTCGAGTTGGTACTTGCCCAGGCAAGTCGGTTCTCGGCAGCCACGAACAGCGTCGACTGATCATCTGCGGTAAACGCCTGCGGCGCAAATATACCGATGAACTCAACAGGCTCATTCGCACCGATCGACTTGCCGACAGATGCGCTGATAGTCACGTTCTCGAAGGTGGCACCGGTGATGTTTTCGTTAGCCGACATCTTGAACAGATAGGGCACACCGGCTTGCAGGCCGTCCTCTTTCTCGTAGATACGTACTTGCAACTCATTAGGCTCGATCACAGCGTACTTGAATGCATACAGTTCACCACCTTCGAGCGGAGTGCCGTCGAGTGACGACAAGCTGAACGGCAAGCACAGCGTATTATAGTCCCCATCGCAGTATATCGTGCGACCGATAGTTGCGTAAACAGTCTGACCATTGAGTCCTGCCAATGTCGCCGTGTTGTCAACATTGTCAGCAAGAGTAACATTAGGCAGTACGCGAATATCGTCGAGGTAGAGGTAACGACTGGATCCATTGCTCGTACCTACGAACTTAATAGCGACCTCTTTGCCAACATAATCAGAACCGAATAGTTGAACTGTATCTTTATTCCACTGGTTGTAAACTGCCGAGATAGATTTTGTTCTCTTAAGAACACCATTAACCCAGATTTGTACAGAAGCAGAAACTGTAGCGTCATTTGCCTTAAAGTGCAAATACTCCAGAACGGCATTGGCAGTAACACTTACCACCGGTGCTTCCAGTGTTGCCGAACCACTGCTTGAGCGAGAATAGAAACGAATAGCATATGAGCCTGTATGTTTCTTCTCATTGCTTACAGACCATCCGTAAGAACCACTATGAGTCTCTTTCCAGCACCCTGGCAGATTGCCATCTTCAAAACCTTCGCCCCATCCTAAAGCATTAGCGTCGCAAGGAGTATTAAATGCTGCAGAAGCGTTGCTCCAAGCACTCAGGTCACCGCCACCGCAGTCAGCCTTAACGCGCACATAATAAGTTGCATTTGCATCAAGACCGGTCAGCGTGAATGGATTAGTGTTAGCTGCGATCTCTGCACCCCAGTTCGTGCCATCGGTAGAAGTCTGGAGTTTCCATGCCGTCTCGCTGCCACCATTCGTCCAGCTAACCGATGACGTATGCGCCGTAACAGACGATACTGTGACTGTCGTAGGTTTTGGGCAAGTGGGAGCTACATCAACTGAGAAATCATCAATGTAAAGATAATACTTGTCGTTCGAGTTGTACTTGATAGCCACAAACTTAGTGCCGGCCGGAAGTGTCTCGGAATATGTTTCATACGAAGTATTCGTACAGTTCGTTTCTGTACCAAACGTAAATGCTGATACATCACGGGTTGTAGTAGAATAGCCAACAGCGAATGTTTCCGCATATGTTGACATATAAGCCTTGTAAGAGAATTCCACAACTACCGGCCTTGTAGAAACTTCTAATTCAGGTGTGATAAGATACTGTGGATAGTCTGGGTATGCAAATTTGAATGCTTCGCTATTTATACCCGTATTCGATGCGCAGTCTTCCATCTTCCAGCAAGTGATCGCGCTGCCAAAGTCCTCACTGAATGGCAGAGCCTCAGCCGCACATGCTGTCTTGAAAGCAGCAGAGGCAGAGCTCCACTCACTTACATCACTACTATTGCAAACTGCTTTTACACGCGCATAGTAAGTGGTGTTGGCCGATAGACCGCTCAATGTGTACGGATTGGTTGTTATATCATTTCCGCTGTTAGCATTCGTCCAGTTGCTACCATCGGTAGAGTATTGCAATTTCCACACAGTTTCGCTACCTCCTGCTGTCCATGAGATTTCTGCGCTATTAGCCGTAATATTCGATGCCGTAATAGCAGTTGGCTCAATACATGAAGGTGTAACAAATACATGAATATTGTCAATGTATGCACTTGCGCTTGACGAAGAGCTGCCGGAATAGCGAATAGCTATGCGCGAAGCATCATCAGCGGCAGATGTCAAAGCCTTTTTGTAGTGAGTATCGTCGGATGCATAATCCAGAGTTTCTATCTGTTCGAAGGTCGTTCCGTCTGCGGCAATATAGCCTAATGTGAATCGCGGGTAAGTGCTGTAATCACTTTTAGGCGATTTGTAGTAGAACTCTATAGACAAAGTGTTGATGTCACGATTCATTTCCGGTAATATGACCGTGCGAACTGTTGAACTCGTACCTCCGTAGAAGTAAAGAGAATTACTACCCTCATATGCCGAACTACTTGAGTTATACACATAAGGATTAGTGGCGGCTGGATCCAAATATTCCCAACATCCGGGAAGCTTTCCTGTGCCATCTGTGACACCTTCCGATGTCTCAAATCCCATTGTGTAGTTGCTACCATCGGCCAGACCGCAAGGTGTCATAAATGCCGCAGATTTAGCACTCCAGGCACTCGTGCTACCACCGCAGTTGGCTTTTACTCGAACGACATACAAGGTATTACTGCTAAGGTCTGTCAGCGTATACGGATTAGTAGTAACGGCTATCTCATCGCTCCAGTTCTCGCCGTTGTCCGATGAATACTGTAGTTTCCACGCAGAAGCAGAACCATTCTCCGTCCAGGAGATAGAAGCCTGATTATAAGCCGTAGCTGAACCTGCAACACCTGTAGGCTTCAGGCAACTTGGTGCCTCTGATACAGAAATGTCATCTACGCACAAATAGCCATCAGATGAGCCTCCTCCGTATCGAATTGCGACACATGCACCTGCAGGCACACTGGGCAATTCAACCGTAGCCTCCGTGTAACTGCTCACTTTGGCAAGTGTCTCTATCGCCTCAAACGTGCTTGCATCAGTCGGGTCGGTTATGTAGCCAATCTCCGGGCTTGCATAACTCGAGCCGGTATATGTACTTGAATAATTTGAGTACCACAAGGTTATCTGTAGCGTTTTCGATTCGTTCGCTATTTCCGTGAACTCGGGCAGGATGGCTATCTGCTCTGAAGTTGATCTTCCGCCATAGAAATACAGGCAGTTTCCACTTGAACCTCTTCTGTAATAACTACTTGAAGATACATATGGATAACTACTACCGATCTTCTTCCAGCATGCTGGAATCTCGCCGCTACCTGCTGTTTCGTCATTGAAGTTCTGTGACCAGCCAACACCGGTTACCGCCGCACAGGGGGTAGTAACTTCCGCCGATGAAGTCCATCCGCTCTGGCTACCACTACAGTCTGCTTGTACTTGCACATAATAAGTAGTGTTAGCTGATAAACCTGTCAGCGTATATGGATTGTCAGTCACTCCATTTACTGCCGTCCAACTGCTTTGGTCAGTCGAATACTGCAAATTCCATGAGGCCTCACTTCCTCCCGCAATCCAACTAACACTCGCACTTGTCGCCGATGCAGCCTCAGCAGACAGCCCCGTCGGTTTAGCGCAAGCGGAAGCTGCAGATACACTTATATCATCAATTAAGCAGTAATCAGACGCAGACGAACTTCCCGTGTATTTAATTGCAATGTAATAAGCGTTATTCGGGGCACCAGAAAAAGCAAGATCTTCTGTCTGTGAATAAGTGGAGCTTTGGGATAAAGAAGAGAGGACACTTGCAAACGTTGATGCATCTTCTGGATCAGTCATATAACCTATTTCTAATTTAGCATACGAGTCTCCTGTAAAGTAATCACTCCATGTCCTGTGCCAAAAAGAAATAGCAAGAGATTTAACAGATGTAGAAAATGGGGGAAGTATAGCATATTGTACATCTTTTCCTGTGAAACGCAATGCTTGTGCTCCATCATTATAATAATAATTATAAGCGGCCGGACTTCCACCAATCGCAGACCAACAATTTGGCAATGAACCCACTGCACAATCTGACGATTCAAAACCTGTTGAGTAAGTAGATATCCCAGCACAACGCGTTTTGAATGAACTGGATACCTCCGAACTTTTTTCACTTGCTGAGCATGAAGCACGCACATAAAAATTATAGTCAGTTGCAGCAGTCAAACCTTCTATTGTCGCAGAAGCTGAATTTGTAGTCGTTACAGATGCACTTGTCCAATCTACAGTAGTCTCAGCGGGTAAGCATATATATTGCCATTCGGATTCACTATCACTACCAGCTGACCATGTAAAACTTGCGGAAGAAGCAGTTATTGTTCCTTTTGTTAAATCAGTGGGCTTGTGACAATTTGGATTTTCAGCAGCTTCATATGTAAAAGTGGTCATAGGGAGGAAGTATGCTGCAGTTCCGGAAGAAGGAACACTTGAACTACTATTTGCACGAGTGCTCAAGTTCGCATCTTGGTTAACTCCATAGAAAAAGGTATCCGAATAGCCATTACTTACTACTGAAGTTGTAGTGAGATCAAAAAGCAAGTTGCCACCGTTGTATGTAAAAGGTGTAAAGGATATTACCATAGTTGTTCCTCGCGCATCTAATAACCCGGTGTATTTGGCAGATGAGGATGTTGCTATGTATGATGTCGGAACAGATGTGTTTGCGACTTCTTCTAATTTAATAGCATAGGTTGATTTGAATGCTTTAGTAGCCGTTGTCTTTAAATGAAAAGCAATCGAAGATATTTGTTTACCGTTCATATCACTCAACATAGAAGAGGGATACAGAACCTGAACATGTTGGTAATCGTCGTCATAATTTCCATAAATCGGGACGAAATGATTATTAGTGGATGTGCTTTCCGCAACAGTCAGTGTCTCCGCCCCAACTCCGCTCCAGAGGCTACTTATCGCAAGCAGCGTGGCGGTTAATAGAAAATAAGTAAATCTTTTCATACTATGTATGTTTTATTTGTTTATATTCGGATTAGTGTGCATGTTATAATCGGCTGCTATCAACAATGAGCGCAATACAAAAAACAACACAGCATAAGGTTATGCGATGTTGGTTAGGCTCTTATAGCGCGTGCGTTTATTAAACGTTGCGGGTGCAAAGGTACGGAAAAATATTCAAATTTGCAAATCTTTTTGCCAAAAACAAATTATTGCTATCATCGGTTTCCAATATAGGCGTAAACATTTTACACATTGTCGAAAAACGACGCCTAAAATGATACATTATGTTGGCAAATTGGGGTGGTTAGTTTCTTTTTGCTATTTATTATGCGGAAAAAGTTGCATAATTGAAAAATTTGTTGTATCTTTGCATAGATTTTAGAAGAAGGGACTTTTAAATGTCCCGAAGTTCAACCCTAAAACCTTCAATATATAGAAACACATCTACTTTTTTCAGGGGAGCACGCCACGGCGCGCTCCTATTTTGCGGTGGGGAGGTGTTAACACAAATTACCACGAATTATCCATAAATTTGTAGACGACAAGTTTCTGTCAAATATTACCAATATGCCCCAATATTTATGATGATCAAAAAGTTCGGTTGTCAGACGAGGATCTGGATGGCGCGTTTGAGGGCGGCGATTAAGAGATCGACTTCGTCGGTCGTGTTGTATAGACCGAAGGAGATACGTATTGTGCCGGGGACTTGGAGGTGAGTGATCAGTGGTTCGGCGCAGTGGTGACCGATGCGCACAGCTACACCGAGTTGGTCAAGCAGTGTGCCGAGATCGAAGGGGTGGATAAGGTTGCCGGCTGCATCATAGATATTGAAGGAGAGCACGCCGGCTTTCTTTTGTCCAGCTGCGTAGATGGCTATTCGGCTGATCTGCGAGCTGAGCTCGGCAGCCAAGGCATTGAGTTGCTGCTCGGCGTAGGCGATGAGCTGCTTTTCGTGCGCAGCGATGGTTTCAATGCCGCACTGCTGCATGTACTGCGCTGCTACGCCCCATGCGTATGAGCCCACATAATCGGGTGTGCCGGCTTCGAAACGATAGGGTAGTTCGTTGTAGGTCGTACCTTCCCAACTGACGTGTTGGATCATCTCCCCGCCTCCCTGATAGGGCGGCAACTGATTGAGCCACTGCTCCTTACCATATAGCAACCCGATGCCTGTAGGAGCATACATCTTATGGCCGGAGCAGACGAAGAAATCGCAGTCAAGCGCCTGCACATTCACAGGCAGATGCGGTGCTGATTGTGCGCCATCGACGCAGACGGGTACGTTATGGGCGTGCGCCAGACGGATGATCTCCTCCACAGGATTGATGATACCGAGTACGTTGCTTACGTGCGCTATGCTGACGAGCTTAGTGCGAGGCGAGAGCAGATGTTCGTAGGCCGCGAGATCGAGCGTCAGGTCGTCGCGCAAAGGGATCACTCGTAGCACGGCGTTCTTGCGCTGGCAGAGCATCTGCCAGGGAACGATGTTCGAGTGATGCTCCATGGCAGAGACGGTGATCTCGTCGCCCGACCGGATGAACGCTTCGCCAAAACTGAAGGCGAGCATGTTCAGTCCTTCGGTTGTCCCGCGTGTGAACAGAACTTCTTTGCTGCTTTTGGCTCCTATCATGTTCGCCAGGATGGTGCGCGCCTCTTCGTGCTTGGCGGTAGCTACCTGACTCAGATGATGCGTGCCGCGATGGATATTCGCGTTCCAGGTGCTGTACGCCTCGCTGATAGCGTCGATCACGCACTGCGGCTTCTGCGAGGTAGCAGCGTTATCGAAATACACCAGCGGCTTGCCGTGCACCTGTTGATTCAATATGGGGAAATCGGATCTATTCATGGCTTGTAATAACTGTCACGTAATATTTGTTCAGCGTCATGGTTGGTGATGAGGTCTTGAAGGGTGACCTCCGGATGATGCTCCATGTAGCTTTGAGCTATGCGCCAGCCTATCCATGTGCCGATGCGCGGTGGTGCTTCCTGCGAGATCTCGCTGGTGAAGGGCGCATCGTTGAGGTAGGAGGTCAGTAGCATCTGGTCCGTCTTGAACAGATCGCGCTTGTCCATGATCCTGTTCCACACCTGTCGTTCGTTCTTCTCGCACCACTGCCACTGCTCGCGGGTGTAACCCATGACTTCGTAATCGGGTTCGTCGAGCAGGCATGCGCAGACGTACATCAGCTTGCCGCGGTAAAGCATGTTATCGATCAAGCGAGACTTAGTGGCGGCATACGGGAAGGCAGCGAACAAGTATCCGCTGACAACATCGGCAGGGATACATTCGGGGCGCATGGTTTGCTTTTGGTAGTTATATACGACCTGATTATAATAGGGGTAGTCGCTACCGAGGTACATATCCAATCCAACCGCCATGTCGCCATCGTCAAGGAAGAGGACGGATGCGTTGAACCCGCTGACGAAGGTGTACAGTTGGGGGATGTAGAGGTCGGGATAGAGGTAGTGGAAGCGTGTGAAGGCGTGATTGAGTTCGCGCTGTGTGCGGCTCATGTTGGCAAAGGTGGATAGCACCAGTTGGTTCGTCTTGCTGAAGCCATACAGTGTGTCACTGATGAACAGCGGCAGAGCCTCCGCCAGGTAATCGGTGTCGCGGGCGTTCACCCCAAGCGCCCGCTCGACATAGCCAGACATGAACTCCGGATAGCTGGCGTAGAGAGCGCGAACATCCTCCGCTGAGTGATCGCTGCGGATGGCGAGTAACGCCGAATCAAAGCGGATGATGCGCACCTGCTGCTCCTCCAGCGAACGCGGGAAGTACTGCCTGTGGGGTTGACAGGCAATCGTGAGCAGACTGACGAGGGCTAATAGTATGATCCTAAACTCTTTCATGTGCAATTGTGGGGATCAATGGTGGGGATTAGCCAAGGTTGGCTGATACAACTTTCCCGTCCTTGAGTTCAATGATCCGATCGGCGATGGCGGCGAGCTCCTTGTCGTGGGTGACGATGATGATAGTCTGCCCGAAGCGTCTGCGCAGATCGCGGAGCAGGGCATGCAGCTCCTGTTTGTTCGCTTCGTCGAGGCTTCCTGATGGTTCGTCGGCAAGGATAACATCGGGACTCATCATCATCGCACGCGCCGCAGCTACGCGCTGTTTCTCGCCACCGGATAGCTCGTTGGGCTTATGCTCCATACGTTCCTTGAGTCCTAAATCGGTGAGAAGTTGTTCGGCGCGCCGGCGTGCGTCGCGCTCGCTGTCGCGATGGATAAGTGCAGGCATCATCACGTTCTCCAGCGCCGTGAACTCCGGCAGGAGCTGGTGGAACTGGAAGATGAATCCGATGTGTTTGTTGCGGAACTCAGCGAGTGCGCTCTCGCGCAGATGGAGCACATCGGTGCCATCAATACGCACAGAGCCGCTGTCGGGTTGCTCGAGCGTGCCGATGATCTGCAGCAGGGTGGTCTTGCCCGCACCGGACTTACCGATGATCGCCACTATCTCGCCCTTATCGATGTGCAGCGACACTCCTTGTAGCACCTGAAGGTTGCCGAACGACTTATGTATATCTATTACATCTATCATAGTTATGATGCGTTGTTATCCGTAGGAACGATGTCTTCTACTTTCATCTGTAGGGAGGTGACGCCGTTGTATGTGTTCTGTTCCAGGCTGTAGCATACATCCACGGGGTTGCCGTTCTGAATGAACAGCGCCAGATCGCCTTTGCCGAACGCGATACCTGTGATGGCTGCACGTCGGTCAGTGAGGTCAAGCTTGAGGTGCTCGCCCGTTTTTCCTACGCGGCGCGTGTAGCGGTTGTTGATCAGCGCGCGCGTGACGAATCGCGGATGGGGATTGTCGGGACCAAATGGTTCGAGGTGGCGTAGTACGTTGTAGAACTGCTTGTCTATATCCTCGAGTTGCAGCTCTTCTTCCACGCGGATGACCGGCACCTGTTGCTCAGGGGTGATATGTGCCGCCACGTACTCCTCGAACCGGCGCTTGAACTCCGGCAGGTTCTGCGGCAACATGCTCAGTCCGGCGGCGAACATATGTCCGCCGAAGTTTGTGAGCAGGTCGCGGCAGCTGTCAATGGCGGAGTAGATATCAAAACCGCCCACGCTGCGCGCCGAGCCGGCTATCTGGCCGTCGTCAGTGTCGGCGAGGACGATGGAGGGGCGGTAGTAGTTCTCCGTGAGACGTGAGGCCACAATCCCTAATACTCCCCGGTGCCATGTAGCCCCGTATGCCACATTGGTGAAGCCGGTAGCATGAGCAGGATCAGCTTCTATTTGCTGGAGGGCTTCGCGGGTGATCGATTCATCTTTCTCTTTGCGTTCGCCGTTGAATGCCTCGATGGTCTGCGCTATCTCCTCTGCCACACTCGCATCCTGGCTGATGAGCAGTTCGACCGCTGCCCTACCTGACTTGATGCGTCCGCAGGCGTTCAGACGCGGACCAAAACGATAGACCAGATCGGAGATGTTCACCTGCTGTCCTTCCAATCCGGTCATCCGCATGAGGCCTTGCAGTCCGACGGATGGTCGGGTGCTGATCTGCTGCAAGCCGAAGTGTGCGAGCACACGGTTCTCGCCGGTGAGTGACACAACGTCTGAGGCGATGGACAAAGCGAGCAGTTCGAGCAGCGGTGTGAGTGCTGCGTCGAACGCCAAGTGATGGGTCTGCGCATAGGCTTGCGCGAGTTTGAAGCCCACGCCGCAGCCTGAGAGGTGCTTGAAGGGGTATGGATCGTTGGCTTGCTTGCTGTCAAGGACGGCAACGGCTTGTGGAATCTCGTCGCCCGGCATATGATGGTCGCAGATGATGAAGTCGATGTTGCGCTGGCGTGCGTACTCGACCTTATCGACGGACTTGATGCCGCAGTCGAGTGCTATGATAAGCGTGCATTCCTGCTCCTGCGCATAATCGATGCCACGGAACGATATGCCGTAGCCTTCGGTGTAACGATCGGGGATGTAGTAGTCGATGTTGGTGTAGAAGGCGCTGAGGAAACGGTGCATGAGTGCAACGGCCGTGGTGCCATCAACATCATAATCGCCGTAGATAAGTATCTTTTCGCCGCTATCTATCGCTCGCGAGAGCCTCTGCTCCGCCTCTCGCATGCCAAGCATGAGGAAGGGGTCGTGGAGCTGGCTAAGGTCAGGATGGACGAACGCCGAAGCCTCAGTGCGCGTCGTTATGCCGCGACGCACGAGCAGCGCCGCCGCCATCGGGCTGATATGCAGCTCGGCTGAGAGGCTGTCACGAAGGGCTTGCTGCTCGGACGTGAGCTTTTCTATTTTCCAATTATAATTCATTCGTTGGTATTTTCACCATTTCGCGGTCGACATCGTGCCAGAGGGGCAGTGCTTCGCGGAAGTGTCGTAGCGCTTCGAGCGAGAGGTTGGCGATACGCGTACCTTCCTCGTTATCAGCGAAGCCGAATTGCTCCTTCAGGCGGGTGTCGTAAGCTACCGAATGGCCGTTATAGTGCCACCCTAAGCCGTCGTCGCCGACGGGGTTGGCGGCTACGATATAACACTGGTTCTCGACGGCGCGAGCGGCGATGAGTGTATCCCAGTAGTTGATGCGTGCCTCCGGCCAGTTGGCGGGTGCAAGGATGATGTCGAAGTCGTGTCCGCTGACGTTTCGCGCCCAAACGGGAAAACGCACATCGTAGCAGATGAGCATCAGGATCTTCACGCCGCGGTAGGTGATGATGTTCCGTGTACCGGCAGGCGTGAAGAACTTATCCTCTCCGCCATGGGCGTAGAGGTGCCGTTTGTCCTGAAACTGTGGTGGTTCGCCGGGCGAGAGGAAGAATCCGCGGTTATATAGCCCATAAGCTTCGCGGCAGATGAATGTGCCGGCGATGGCTATATTGTACTGATCTGCAGTCTGCTGTAGTGTGGTGAGCGTATATCCGTTGACGGGTTCAGCGAGTTCGGGGCGATTGACGCAGAAGCCTGTGGAGAACATCTCAGGCAACAAGGCTATATCCGCCTTGCCAGCCAGTGCGGCGATGCGCTCCACAGCCAGAGATACATTAGCGCGGACGTCACCCCAGATGATGGGGTACTGGAGTACAGCTACCCTCATTTCTTCGGTTTACTGATGGTCTCGCGCATGGCGGTGTCCGCTTGGATGTTCTGCATGCGGTAGTAGTCCATGATGCCGAGGTTGCCGTTCTTGAAAGCTTCAGCCATAGCTTGCGGTACGAGTGCCTCCGCCTCGATGACCTTGGCGCGTGCCTCTTGTGCTTTGGCTTTCATCTCCTGCTCGTTGGCAATAGCCATGGCGCGACGCTCTTCGGCTTTCGCCTGCGCGATGTTCTTGTCGGCTTCAGCTTGATCCATCTGTAGCTGTGCGCCGATGTTCTTACCTACATCGATGTCGGCTATATCTATACTGAGTATCTCGAAGGCTGTCCCGTCGTCGAGGCCTTTGGATAGCACGAGTTTGCTGATGCTGTCGGGGTTTTCGAGCACCTGTTTGTGGCTCTCGGCACTACCGATGGAGCTGACGATACCTTCGCCGACGCGTGCGAGGATGGTGTCTTCGCCTGCACCGCCAACCAGTTGTTTGATGTTCGCGCGTACGGTGACACGTGCTTTGGCTATGAGCTGGATACCATCCTTGGCTACAGCAGCAACGGGTGGTGTGTCAATCACCTTGGGGTTGACGGACATCTGTACAGCTTCGAAGACGTCACGTCCGGCCAGATCAATGGCTGTGGCCATCCCGAAGGGCAGTTGGATGCCTGCTTTGCTGGCGCTGACCAGGGCGTGAACGACGCGCTCTATATGTCCGCCGGCGAGGTAGTGGGCTTCCAGGCCGTCACGCTTGACGTCAGCCAAACCGGCTTTGTGGGCTTCGATGAGGCAGTTGACGATCTTCGTGGGCGGCACACGACGGATACGCATGAGGAACAACTGAACGAGTGAGATACGCACGCCGCTTACTTGTGCGTTAATCCAGAGCATGAACGGTACGTAGTAGAAGAACACGATCACCGCGATGCTAAGTAGTACGACGAGAATGATTTGTAGAGCTTCCATGTTGTTAATTGATAATTGATAAATGCAATTGACATTTATTTCTCTGCTTCAGCAGGGGCTTCGGATGCAGATTTGAGTTTTTCGATTTTTTTGCCGGGGTCTGCTAGTTCGACTTTGTCATCGATCTTGGTGTCAAGCCCCATCTTTTCAATGGCGCGGCTCTTGTAGAACGCGTAGATGGCAACCGCTGTTGCCAGCAGAACGGCAAAGAACGTGATGTGTCCTGCCGTAGCGCTGACGAACATGTAGGCGTAAACCACAGCACCGATCAGGCATCCGCCGCCTGCTATGCCCGCTATTCCGATCCCGGGGATCAGGAAGAGTTCAAGCACAAGCAGCAGAACGCCTGCCAGTGATAATAGAACAAGAATGAGGATGTTCATAATTGTTTGTATTTGTTGGCCTTACTCCATTTGGGCGCCAAGCACGTTGTACTTGATGCCGTTTGCGATGATGATCAGCTGACCGTTCTGGATGGTCTTCACGGGTTGGGTGCTGAGGGTTGTGTTCTCAACGGCTGAGCCTTCTTCAGGAGTTTCGTTCAGGGTGATCTCCGCATAGTCGTTAGTGCCGTCGTATGCCTCGGTTTCGAGTGTGACGTCAAGCTTATAGTTGTTGTCGTCATCGCCAACGAAGGTAAGTTGATAGCGATAGGTTGTACCGCTAACGAGTGTGATCTTCAGGTCGGAAGATGATTTTTGTTCGATTTCGGTCTCTTCATCGGTGTCGAGATAGATCTCCAAGTCCTTTGCCGGGTGTGTGCCTGCGATGGCTGTTTTGCTCTTAGTGGGGAAGATAACATATAAGTCGGGGTAGGTGACAATGTCTGTCTCTTCGTCATAATCTTTGTAGAGGTTGACCTGCCAGTAGTCGCCTATTTCATCGTCGCTGAAGAGTGTTACTTCGGCGAATGCTACGTCGATGTTGATGGCGTCATCGCCTGTTCCTTCGCCTTCGCCGGATTCGCCTCCTTCGCCTTTCTCGATGATGACACATGTGCATTCTTCGTCGAACTCGGGAGTATCCTTATACGTGGTCAGTTTGCCTGTAACTTGTACGAGGTCTCCTACTTCGGGCAGTTTGCCGGCACTTTCGGGTACGCAGCGGAAGGCTTGCAGTACTTCGCCTCCGTTTTGGGTGTCCGCCATCCAGAAACTGATGTTTCCGAATTGGGTGCTGTATTCGGTCTTGATGCCGGTGACGTATCCTTGTGCTGTATATGTCTTGCCGTCCTTGTTTTGAGCGATAGCTACTGCTTCGGTGCAGGTGAGTATGTCGCCGGAAGGTGTGATGTCTCCGCCTTCACCTGATTCGCCACCTTCGCCTTTTTTGATGATGACGCATGTGCATGCTGCGTCGAACTCGGGCGTATCCTTAAACGTGGTCAGTTTGCCAGTAACTTGTACGAGGTCTCCTATTTCGGGCAGTTTGCTGGCACTTTCGGGTACGCAGCGGAATGCTTGCAGCACTTCGCCTCCGTTTTGTGTGTCCGCCATCCAGAAGCTGATGTTTCCGTATTGGGTGCTGTATTCGGTCTTGATGGCCGTAACGTAGCCTTGTGCGGTATATGTCTTGCCGTCCTTGTTTTGAGCGATAGCTACTGCTTCTGCGCAAGTGAGAACGTCACCTGAAGGTGTGACGTCTCCGCCTTCACCTGATTCGCCACCTTCGCCTTTTTCGATGATGACGCATGTGCATGCTGCGTCGAACTCGGGCGTATCCTTAAACGTGGTCAGTTTGCCAGTAACTTGTACGAGGTCTCCTACTTCGGGCAGTTTGCTGGCACTTTCGGGTACGCAGCGGAATGCTTGCAGCACTTCGCCTCCGTTTTGTGTGTCCGCCATCCAGAAGCTGATGTTTCCGTATTGGGTGCTGTATTCGGTCTTGATGGCCGTAACGTAGCCTTGTGCGGTATATGTCTTGCCGTCCTTGTTTTGAGCGATAGCTACTGCTTCTGCGCAAGTGAGAACGTCACCTGAAGGTGTGACGTCTCCGCCTTCACCAGATTCGCCTCCTTCACCGGGGTTGTCACTGCCGCCTTCTCCGTTAATGACGACGGTAAGTTCCGCGATGCGAATCTGTTTGTCGGCAGTAATACTCCATGACTTAGCGTTAGGAGTGACGGGGTCGAATTTTTTTTTGGTGCCTTGACCGAATTCGGCAGAAATGTTTGTGATAGTTTCTGTAGCGGTGACAGTGAGTTTTCCTCCAGCATAGACGCGAAGTTCTTCGCCAGTGCCATAGGCTTTGTCGGAAGATACGGTTACGCCGTTTTTGGTAACTGAGAAGGCACTACCGGTGTTAGCTGTTCCGCCGGTAAAATCTTCGCCACTGAATACAACTTCGCCTGCGATGATCGTTCCAGCGAAGAGAATGGCTGTGAAAAGAGAGAAAAGTTTTTTCATTGTTGTATGATTTTGAGTCCGTAATTCCAAAGCGGCTACAAAGATACGAAATATTTTTGATATTTCCAAATTTATTGCAAAAAATATTTCAACTTTCAGGTATCTTTATCAATTTCCTTGCTAAATTGCGCGAAATTGTTTGGTGTTTCGGAACAAAAACAATGGGGGGAGGAGAATGAGATCTGTAGTTAATTTTCACTAACCATGCAGTGACGTGCACGATTCTAATCTCAATCTGTCATGGGCATGAAGACTGAATCACGTATTAATCACGTGTTAATAGCCTATTACAACCTCGATACAAGCTCGATAAATACATGGATTTCGCAGGTATCAATGGCGGAGAATGTTAAAGCGTGGTTGGCTTACTCTAAACACACGGGATATATAACGATGCATATCTCGGCGGAGTACCCCGAGCGCAACACAGCTGAGGAAGCGGCAGAGATTAGTGTGTAAGGTTGCTGCAGCGGCGGTGGAAGAGGTAGAGTAGGATGAGCATGAGGGGTGTGCAGAGTGCGGTAAGCCACCTGGTGTGTTGCGTGCCGAGTGCGTCAAGCTCGGCTGAGGCGAGATGCCAGACGTAGGTGCCGAGGTAGAAGAGGAGGACAGAGAGAGCGTTGTTGGTGGCATGCATGATCATGCTGAATCGGATCCGGCCGCTCCAGAGGAGGGCGTAGCCGAGGATGGCGCCAAGGAGGAAACGGGGGATGAAGCCGTAGAACTGAAAGTGAACGAAGGAGAAGATGAAGGCGGTCGTCCAAATTGAAAGGTGAATATTGAATGGTGAGAGGTGTGAGGATTGAGGAGAGAGGAGGTTCTGCAGGACGCCGCGGAAGGAGAGTTCCTCGCCAATGGCGGGTAGTATGGCGAGGATAAGGAGGTTGAGCAGTAGCACCCACCAAGCGCCGCTATTGTATGTGAGGAAGTGCTGCAGGAGTTGATCGGCTTGTTCCTCCATCTGTCGCATAAGCTGCTCCAGGGCGCTGAGACTCTCGGGGAGGCGGATCGACAGGTTCCAACTAACGAGGCAGTTGATGAGGGGGACAGCTGTGAGGATGATGCCGATGCTGAGTAGCACCAACCGCCAATCGGATTGTTGACTGCTGATGTCTGACAGCTGTTTGATATGCAGCCAATGGAGAGGTTGTTCGCTCCAGAGATAGGCGACGATGAACGGCGGGATGATGAATAGGGCTATTGCCTGCAGCGCTTGTAGCAATAGAAGCGAACCGACAGAGGCGCGATTGAGAGGGAGTAGGTACCACACGGCAAACAGGAGCGCAGTACAAACAGCGCTGATAAGAAGCCACTCAGCGATCTTGAGTAACGGATGTAGGTCTTTATGTCGAGCACGGAGCATGGTTCGAAATGGCAGTAAGGGTTAGCGTGTTCGTTTGGCGAGGGCTATCACCTCCTGCGCTATGCGGTCGGCTGAGTCGTGCTGCGCGAGTGTAAGGACGTTGGTGTGGAGCGTAGCCAGACGTTTGTCGTCTTGGATGAGATCGAGGGCGGTGGTGATGAGTTTGTCGGCTGCTTCAACATCCTTGACGAGCACGGCGGCATCACGGCTGACGAGCGCCATGGCGTTGTGGGTCTGATGATCCTCTGCAACGTTGGGCGAAGGCACAAGGATAGCGGGTTTTCCGAGCAGACAGATCTCGCTGATGGACGAGGCACCTGCACGCGAGATGACGAGGTCGGCTTGCGCGTATCTGTCCGGCATGTCGGAGAGAAAATCCAGGCACTCGATGCTTGCATGGCTGCCGACCTCCTCCCATGCTTTCTTGCAGTCAGCGTAGTAGGTCTTACCCGTCTGCCAAACGACATGTATGCCGGCGGCTACCAGATCGTTGAGTCCGGCTGCTACGGCGCGGTTGATGGTGCGTGCACCAAGGCTGCCGCCGATGATCAATAGATGTTTGATGTTTGATGTTTGATGTTTTACTCCGTTGAGCAGGTTCTGGCGGACGGGGTTGCCGGTGAGGATGATCTTGTCGGCGGGGAAGAACTTCTCCATGTTCGGGTAAGCGACGCAGATCTTTTCCGCCTTGTCTTTGAGTAGTTTATTCGTTACTCCTGCAAATCCGTTCTGCTCCTGCAGTAGGATGGGAATTCCCATCTTGGATGCCATCCACATAGCAGCGCCGGAGGCGTAACCGCCTACGCCTACCCCAACTTGCGGTCGGAAGTCGCGGATGATCTTCTTAACCTTGATGAGCGATCGCATCAGATCCCACAGCACGCTGATGTTTTTCCAGGGCTGTGCGCGATTGAAACCCCGCACGGGCAGCCCGACGATGTTGTATCCCGCCTGCGGCACTCGCTCCATCTCCATGCGACCGAGTGCACCAACGAACAAGATCTCAGCCTCAGGGTCTGCAACCTTGAGTGCGTTAGCTATACTTACTGCGGGGAAGATATGTCCACCTGTTCCGCCGCCGGAAATGAGGTACCTCATGATAGTTAATAGTGAATAGTTAATATTGAATAGTTTAAATTTGATGCAAAGATACGAAAAAAAATTGATATTTGCAAATTGTTGTGCAAGAAAATGCGAATTATCTGCATTTTATAGTTGTGCGCGCAGCAAAAGATGTATATCCGACTTTGTAAGCGGCCTATGTTTGTCCGCCGCCCAATCGGGGTGATAGACCGTCTGGCTGACGCGCAGATAGAGTGAGAACTGGCGGTTGATGTGATAACGCGCGTTGATGTACCATCGTCCTCCGCGTCCGTAGGTAGCAGGGATACTGAAGGCGTAGAGCACATCGTTTTCGTAGGTATAGATGCGATTCGTCCACTCGCGCACATCAAATCCCTGCAGGCGGAGTTGTAGCACGATAGGCAGTGCTTGCACGTGGTACTCAATATCCTGGTAGATGCTCAGTCCGTAACCCAAAGGCGCACTGCCATCGGTGTGTTCGCCGAGTAGTGCATCGGCGCGCGAATGCAAGCGCCATGCGCCGAGCAGGTAGGTGAATTCGGCTCGTGCGCGATGGGTGCGGTTGGAGCCTTTGCTTCGGCTGCGCAACTGCAACAGCAGACTATAGTCGACGGACAGATACTCGGTCTGTGCCAATACGTCGTAGCCTATAGTCCCGGGTTCGCGGATGCCGAACTTAGGGTTGTTGAATCGGAACACGTCGCCGTAGGCGGAGAGTCGCCAATGGCGCAAGCCCTTGTACTCAATGCCAAGATACCCGCCATGCTCGTCGCCCAGGCGAGAGCTCTCGCTGAACGCGTAGCCGTAGCGGTTATCGAATGTGGGTGAGTAATAGCGGTAGAGTGCGACTAAGCCTAAGTCCGGCAGCGGTGTGAGTCGTGTGCCGGCGATGACCCCTGCGCCCCAAGTGCTGTTCTCTGCGGCCGCGACCTCGGCAAAGAGCTGCATCCAGCGCCAGCCGTAACGCAGATCGGCGCCGGCGACGAGCTGATGCTTGCCGCGGAAATAAGCCTGATTGTAGTAGGTGTCACGCACGAGTAGCGAGTCGGAGTAGAGATGCTCCATTGCCGTGAAGCCTATATGCAAGCGGCGGAAGTTCAGCCCGATGTTAGCGCCTATGGCGTGGTGCCACACCTTACTATTATCCACTGAGTACCATCCGCTTACCTCTGTGTGCTTGCCGGCGCGGAAGGTGGCACCGATGCCCTGATAACGTTCGCTGCCTGCGGAGGAGATCTTGTTCAATCCCTCTCTGCTGTAGCCGGCCTGCATGACATGACTGCTCTTGCCGGTGTGGAAGAAGTGGTTCGTAACCAATCCTTGTCCGAAGCGCGCCTGGTAGCAGCCTCCCACGAGTCGTTTGAGTACGCCTATGTCGTTGAGTTGCAGGTAGCCGCCGTATTGCAGGTCTTGCCAGCTTCCGGCAGCCGGACGCCGGAGCGTGACACCTGCCGCCACATGGCGTCGGAAACGATAGCCGTACTTGGCTTGCAGATAAACAGGATCGGTGCCGGTATAGCCTTCGATGTTCCGCACATCGGCGCGCAGGCTCATTTCATGCCTGCCATAAGCTCCCAGATCGCGCCAGTAGAATGGTGCAGGTTGCTGTTCGCCTACTTGCACAAAGGGCAACAGGTTGCGGATCTCATAGTCCTTCAGTCCGCTCACGAGTTGCAGTTCGTAGAGGCTGTTGAAGGGCAGATCGCGCGCCTTTAGTAGGATAGCCGTGGTCTGCTCCTGAGTGAGCATAGGCAAGTCGGAGAGCGCATCATAGGCGTCGGCGTTGAGTGAAATAGGCTGTTGCATTCGGGCGAGCAGATCCTCTGTCAGGGTCTCAAAGTCCTGATCCGAACCATCGGTGCCATCCTCGGTCACCTGCGAATAGATATCCTCGATGATGCTTTCTATCGGGAGCCCGGTTATGATGTTTTCTTGCGTTCCGGGCAGGTCGAGGAGTATAGGCAGATGGTCGGAGTAACCGTTGCGGTTGTAGAGGTAGCCGTTGTAGGTGCGCAGGGGTTTGTAGCCTGTGTAGCCCTCGTCCGTCGTGAGTAGCCATGGTGCATCGTAGATCGATGCTTGCACGGTGTCTGCCAACGCAGCAGATACGTAGAATTGATCAATGCAGCTCCACACGCCTTGGTACTTGTACGTGCCTAAGCCCTGCCGCTCTTTTGGAAGCATGAGGTTAGTTAATCCGCGCAGGTCATCCTTGGGTGAACTGTTCATATCGCCCATGACTATGATCCGAGCATTGGGTGTGATGGTGAGCAGACTGTCCACGTGGACGGCTATTGCCTGCTTGGCGCGCCGGCGCACGTCGGAGCTCGTTGCTCCGCCCAATTGGCTTGGCAGGTGGCATACGAACAGATGGAGTGTATCAGCTGCGAGCGTTGTGCCGGAAACGTAGAGGATGTCGCGCGTAGGGCGTTCGCCGGCCTGAACCGGCACGCGAATAGGGTAAGCCTTGTGCACGCGGAACAGATCGGTGCGGTAGAGCATAGCTACATCTATACCGCGCCTGTCCGGGCTGTCGAAATGAATATAGGCGTATGGCAGATTGCGGAGGTTCTGACGGCAGAGGTCTCGGATGCACTGCTCGTTCTCCACCTCGCACAGCCCGACAATAGCCACTCCCTCCCAGCCACCGATGTTCACGATGGTGCGGGCTATATGTTCGCGCTTGAGGTAATAGCGCTCGTGCGTCCAGTGGCGCAGTCCCTGCTCGGTGTACTCGCTGTCATCATAAAGGCTGTCGGCCGTGCAATCAAACAGATTCTCAACATTGTATGAAGCAATACGAAAACCATATGCGGGCAGGACAGCCAACATCAGCAACAATAATCCTATGTATCCGATGCGCTTATGCATGTAGTTAGCGCGCTACAATTATTAATCGAGTGCAAAGATACACAAAAAAAAGGATATATGCAAATTTTCGTTTTCCGATAGCGGGTAAAGATTGCAAAAAGAAGAAGGCAGAGTTGATTTTTGGCGAAAAATTTGCAAATATCAGATTTTTATTGTACCTTTGCAGCCGCTTTCGTGAGGAAAGCAGAAAATGCAGCGAAGTTGTCATTCTTGCAATGCTGCTTTAGCTGTGATTGTTTAACCGCCGGTTGCTACTAATATTTGCGATTATCCATCGCCGAAAAGGAATTGAGAAAACAAGCAAACGGCACAAAATGTAGATACTGGTATGTATTTGACATCAGAAAAAAAAGCAGAGCTCTTCGCTAAGTTTGGCAAGAGCGCACAGGACACCGGTTCGACCGAAGGTCAGATCGCACTGTTCACGTTCCGTATCAATCACCTCACCGAGCACCTGAAGCTGAACCGCAAGGACTTCGGCACAGAGCGCGCCCTGACCAATCTGGTTGGTAAGCGCCGTCGCCTGCTCGACTATCTGAAGGCTAAGGACATTGAGAAGTATCGTGCACTGATCAAAGAACTCGGCATCCGTAAGTAAATCTTACTCTGCTACACAAATAGGAACGACGCGAAGTCGTTCCTATTTTCTTGGTGGGTAAAGTTCGTCAAATATTACCAATATAAACCAATATTATAAAGGTCAAGAGTCGGTCAACAATTACCCAAATTATACAAAAATTACTTTGATTGGCCGAGGATGGTGTATGTTCGGTTGTTGCGTATAAGCATGAGTTGACCGTTGCGCAAGAGCTTGGTGCATGCAGCGGATGTGGGTGCATCGGGAATGAGTTCGACTGCATCACCCGGGTTGCTGCCGGAGTAGGTAGCATGAATAGTGGAGCCGAAGTGCGAGGTAGCCTGCAGTTCAAATAAAACGCCACCATCCGCAGCCTTCACCTCCAGCGTACCGTCGGCGAGATAATACACCGTGTTGTACAGCCAGGCGGCATTGATCTTGTCGTACTCGAAGTCGGTGATCAGGTATGAGGGGAAGTCGTACTCCGCGTACCCGCCTGGTGAAGCCATGACTGTGCCGGGCTGATAGCTGTCGTTGATCGGATAGGAGCCAACCGGCAGGATAGTGCCATCCGAGACGGTTGAAGCAAAGACAGAGAGCTCCATCTCATAGTCATCCGTGAGCAGGTAGAGCCCTGTGCAGGCGTAGCCGAGGCTCTCGGTCATGTCTATCACGTTAAGGCTATCGAAGGTGACGGTGAGCGTCTTGACCTCCTGCGGCTCCCACTCGAAGGAGTAGTCATCTTCTTCGTCACCACCGCTGTCCATGGGGATATCAACCTCGGGGTTGGCCTCGAAGTAGATAGACACCTGCTTGCAGCGAAGCTGCTTGTCGCAGTTGATGGTCACCACATTGGTGTCGATATCCATGATGGCGAGCACCTGATCCTCCTCAATATCCACTGCGCCGGAGCTCTTGTAGGCCAGCGTGCCGGCTGAAGCGGAGGCGGTAAAGGCCTTGCGGACAAATCCGTCCACCACCAGCGCCTTCATCTTGCGCGTAGTGACAAAGGTGAGCATTGTACCTGCGTTGGCACCGAAGTAGGTGGCACTTTTTGTGCCTAGGTTGGCTATCACCTTTACATTGTTGCAGATGAACGAATACGGAATCTTGCTACCTAAGGAATCGGAACTGGCTACAAGTGTCGGTTCAGCGTACACATAGTCGGAATCCAAACCATCCATGATATTGTCTTCAGGCAGGTTGCTGTCATCGAAGGAGCCGTCGATTGACACGGTCTTGATCCATACGGATTTCTTCTTGGCCTTGGTGATGACCAGCTGCAGGTCACCGCTTGCGGCTACTGCGCTATATTCCCAGGTCTGCTCGTTGCCCTTGGACAAGGTCTTGGTGCCGAACGAGGTGGAACCGACCCTAACCTCGAGCGTATAGTCGTCGGTGTTCGTTGAGCCGTCGATCGTCACGCGGCTCACGTTTGCCACACCGGGCAGAGTCAGCACACTGCTGGCATCGAACTGCGCACCACGACCATCTGCGCCGCTCTCAAAGCCGCGTGGAGGAACAGTTGCCTCCCAGCCTCGGGGAAGAGAGACGGAGAAATCAAAACTTGTTTCTGCATGTAAGATACTTGCGCCTGCTATTAGAGCAAGCAAAGAGAGTAAAAGGTGCTTCATGGTTTATCTGTTTAGTAGACAAGGTCAATTACTACAGAATAGTAATAAGGAGGTGTGCCAGCTTAGACACACCTCCTCAGGCTGATTTATGCGAGCGCGATGATCGTTTCCTCTCCGTTCTCGCTGAAGGTCAGTTTGCCTTCGCGTGCCAACCAACCCAGAGCCAGGTTGAGGTCAGCGTCCTTGAGCTTGGTAGCTTTCTTCAGGGCTTTGGTTGCCAAAGCGCCATTCTGCAGTGCATTCCAAATCTTTCCGGCGTTAGCGCCGATCAATTCTACATTCATAATTGTCTCAATTTTTGTTAAACGTTAGGGTTCTATAAATAGTCTTATTACTATTATTCTACATCCGTTGCGTTTAACATGGTATCGATTGTATTATGCTTGCCACGCGCGGAATGCGAGCGCAGCGTTGTGTCCGCCAAATCCGAATGCGTTACTTATTGCATAGCGAAGCGGACGTTTTTGCGGTGTATTGAACGTGAAGTTCAGCCTTGGGTCGATGTTCGGGTCGTCATCGCCTGGCGCGTGGTTGATGGTGGGCGGTACGGTCTGATGGTACAACGCGAGCGTTGTGATCAGTGCCTCCAGTGCGCCCGATGCGCCGAGCAGGTGGCCGGTCATTGACTTGGTGGACGATAGGTTCATCTCGTAAGCATGGTCGCCAAACGCCTTGATGACGGCTTTGGCTTCAGCCAGGTCTCCAATAGGCGTAGATGTCCCATGGGTATTGATGTAATCCACCTCCTCGGGACGTATGCCTGCATCCTTGACGGCATCGAGCATGACACGTGCTGCACCATCACCCTCCGGATCGGGAGCTGTGAGGTGGAAGGCATCGGCCGTTGAGCCGTAGCCTACAAGCTCGGCGTAGATACGTGCGCCGCGTGCCACAGCGTGCTCGTACTCCTCGAGCATAACACAGGCTGCTCCTTCGCCAGCTACGAATCCGTCGCGCGAAGCGGAGAACGGCCGTGAGGCGGTGAGCATTTCATCATTGCGCGTTGATAGTGCGCGCAGCGCATTGAAGCCGCCTATGCTGATGGAGCATATCTCTGCTTCGCTGCCGCCCACGAGCATTGCATCGGCTTTGCCGAGGCGAATATGGTTCATAGCCGACATAAAGGCTATAGCCGACGAGGCGCAAGCCGCTGTGGTGCAGAAGTTTGGCCCCTTCAGTCCAAGGCGGATAGCGATATATCCGGCAGCAATGTCGGTGATGATTCGCGGAACGAGGAAAGGTGAGTAGTGCGGTACACGATCCGCCTGATTCTCATGCTCGGTGACCTGCTGCTCAAAGGTGCTTACACCGCCCATCCCGGAGCCAACGATCACGCCGATACGCGTAAAATCTTCAGTTTCAGGCAGAGCGGCATCCTTGTGTGCCTCAAGTGCTGCCACGTAGGCGAGCATAGTGAAGCGGTCGAGCTTGCGCTGCTCCTTGACGTCAAACCACTCGTTTGGGTCAAAGTTTTTGACCTCACAAGCAAATTGCGTACGGTGCAGCGATGCATCGAACAACGTGATAGACGCTGCACCACTCTTGCCAGCCATAAGAGCCTCCCAAGTGGATGCAACGTCATTACCCAACGGATTGACCGTACCAAGTCCGGTTATTACGACCCGTTTTAATGCCATGTAATAAAGGTAAGGATTACTTATTCAGAGCCTCGGTGATGTAAGCTACTGTATCACCTACGGTGCTGATCTTCTGCGTAGCATCGTCAGAGATAGTGATGCCAAACTCCTTCTCAAACTCCATAACGAGCTCTACTACGTCCAGTGAGTCAGCATTCAGATCAGCTGTATAGGAAGACTCCATGGTAACTTGTGATTTGCTGACACCCAGCTTCTCAACGATGATGTCAATAACTTTCGATTCGATTTCAGACATTTTAGTATGTTTTTAGATGTTATTTTAAATTTTGTTTTGCACAAAGCGACTACAAAGTAAATGTTTTTTTATTGAAAAAACAAATATTTCGCCCTATCGCATCTACTTTGCAGCAGATTATTTTTCTTTTGCTATATAAACCCGCTAAAACCGCCTTGCAATCTCCTCCTGCGAGAGCAGTACGAGTGCCGTCTTGCCATCGGGTGTGATGCGATTTTCGGGCAGTGAGAGTAGCCTGCGGATGAGGTCGGTCATCTCGGCAGTAGTCAGGCTCTTACCCATTGGTATAGATGCGCTCTGTGCCAAGGTGAGTGCTATGCGTCGGCGCATGTCGTCCTGCAGATTGGTCTGCACATCGGCAGCTCGCGCGATGATAGCCCGCAGGGTGGCCTCGCCGTTCTGCCCGGCAGCCACGGACGGCATGGCGGTTATGTCGTACTGGTGCGCTGACACCTTCTCCAGCTCAAAGCCCACATGGCGCAGTTCGGGCAGTAGGGCATCAAGCAACGGTTGCTCGTCGGCACTGACGGTGAGTTGCTCGGGGAAGAGCAACTGCTGACTAACGCCGTGGCTATTCTGCATCTGCGTGAGGAGTTGGTTATATAAGATAGTTGTATGCGCGCGTCGCGCGTGCACGAGAAGCAAGCCTTGGTCGGTAGGGCAAACTATGTAACCTCCGGCCAACTGCTGCGGATGGAGATCTGACTCTTCGGGGACTGACAGCAACTCGGTAGGCGATGAAGTCGGTGCCGGTTGCTGTGCTGGTATTGTAGATGGTGACGGATGCCGGAGCGGATCATAGAGCTCCTGCCAGTGAGGCGTGACGCGCTGCTGAGGTGCATAGCTATCGCGGGGCGTATAGCTGCCATGCTGCGCATTGAACGGGTTGTAGCCGGAGGAAAGATGTAACTCAGGCGCCTTGGCACCGGCACGCGCATGCTCGTCAGTAACAGGCATCTGGATATCACCGCCTAGAAAATCGATAGACGGCACCACGTTGAACTTACCCAACGCCGCACGCACGGTAGCCATGATGATGGGGAAGATTGACTGCTCATCGGCGAACTTGATCTCTGTCTTGGTGGGATGAACATTCACGTCGATCAGCTCGGGCGAAATGTCGAAGTAGATGAAGTAAGGTGGCAGCTGCTCAGCGGGCAACATCCCGGCATAAGCCTGCAGCACAGCCTTATGGAAATAAGGATGACGCATGTAGCGTCCGTTGACGAAGAAGAACTGCTGCGCCAGCTTGGAGGCCGCCTCAGGTTTACCTACAAAGCCGCGGATTGATACCAACTCTGTCTGCTGCTCTATCTCCAGCAGCTGGGCGGTATAGAGCTTGCTCTTGCTCTTGCCGAACACCGCTTCGATGCGCTGCTTGAGCGTTCCGACGGGTAGGTCATATATGATCTCATCGTCAGCTACAAAGGTGAACGCCACCTCGGGATAGACCAGCACGATGTGCTGGAAGGTGGTTATCAGGTTACGCAGTTCTGTCTGGTCGGACTTGAGGAACCGGCGCCGTGCGGGCACATTAAAGAACAGGTTTTGCACTTGGATGCTCGTACCTATGGGACACTGACAGGGTTCCTGCCGTTGCACCTGTGAGCCGGCTATCTCCAGCAGCGTACCCATCTCGTCGTCGGGACGACGCGTGGTCATTGTGATCTGCGATACAGCGCATATGCTCGGCAGTGCTTCGCCGCGGAAGCCCATAGTGCGAAGGCTGAACAGATCTCGCGCGTCGCGTATCTTCGAAGTCGCGTGGCGCTCAAACGCCATACGGGCATCCGACACAGACATCCCTCCGCCATCGTCTATCACGCGGATAAACGACTTGCCGGCATCACGGATGAGTACACGGATGGTGTGAGCACCCGCATCCAGCGAGTTCTCCACAAGCTCCTTTAGACAAGAGGCAGGACGCTGAATAACCTCGCCTGCAGCTATCTGGTTGGCTACACTATCCGGTAATAGTCGTATTACATCCATTGCCGTCGAACGCTACCTTTCAATTTTCTTATCTCGTTACACTCGAACGATCATTTCACCTTTCAATTTTCATAGCAGGAAGTAGAATACGAAGATGAGCAGCAGAAGCAAGGTGATCCAGAAGCCGAGCTTGGATTTGTGCTCCGCCACGGAGCGCAGACGCGTCTGCGACTCATGCGCCTCGCGGAACGAGCCGCGGTGGAGCGTGGTAACATGTTCGCTCTTCTCCCGCTCACCGCTCATCGCTAACCGCTCATCCGATTCTTTCTGCTCGCGCAGAGCCTGAAGGCGCGCAAGTTTCTTCTTGCGCGCCTCTTTCTCCTCATCGTAGTAAATGGGGCGATAATCCCATTCACGAGGTTTGTTTACCTTCGGAAACAGAACCGACATTAACCATTTACTATTTTATTCATTTTACCATTTATTCATTTAAACTCAATCGGTCAAATGGTAGATGGTAAATGGCCAAATGGTAAATTACTTAACGATAGCCAGAAAGTCAGCCTCCTCAGCGAACTTAGCGAACTCAACGTCGTTGGCAGCCTTAGCCTTGAGGCTTGCGTCTTGAGCTACAGCGTTCTTCAGGTTGCTGAATACCTCGCCCTTGTATGTTGGTGCGGGCACCAACAACGGCCTTCAGGTAAGCAGTGGTGGCATTGGGCTCAGCCACGGCGTCCAGGGTCTTCTTGGCAGCAGCATAGTCCTCAGCCAGGATCTGCTGAACAGCAGCGTTGTTGGTAGCGCTCTGACCATAAGCACTGCGAGCCTGTCTTGTAGTCACCCTTCATGGTGTAGAGGGTACCCATTGCGGCGTTCAGGTCAGCCTGCGTGCCGGCAGCCTTACCCAGGTGTTCCTCAGCCTTCTTCAGATCGCCATCAGCCATAGCTGCAACACCAGCGTTGTAGTTAACGTCGGGGTTGTTAGGCTCGAGCTGTAGGGCGCTCTGGAAGCAGCGACGTGCCTCAGCTACGTTGTTCTCCTGCATATAAACCATACCGAGGTTGTTGAAGCCACGGAAGTCGTTCGGGAACAGCTCGGTAGCCTTCTTATAGATGCGGATCTTCTCAGCGCGGTCGTTGGTGAGAGTAGCAGCGTAAAGCAGCTCCTCAACATTCAGAGCAGCGGGATCATTTTTGGCGAACTCGCGGATCTCGTCGTCAGACTTACCGATCAGGTCGGTGGTCAGGATCAGACGGCTGCGGCGCAGTGCGGGCAGGATCTCGTCGGCGATGTTCTTGTAAGCAGCAGCGATGTTCTTGATCTGCGTCTCGCGCTCCTCAGGATCGCTGTACATCGACAGTACGCGCAGAACGAGCTCCTTGTCCTGGATGTTGCTGTTCTCCAGGGCGGCCTTGAAGCCTTCCCAGTCCTCAGCGGTGATGTTGCTCTCAATGTTCTGGTCGATCTTGTTCTTCTTCAGGTCCTTAGCCAGGAACTTCTGGGCTACGTCCTGACGGCTCTTAGCCAGCTTTTCGTTCAGTGCCTGAGCACCATCTGGTGAAGCATAACCGGCAACCTCCAGGCTGTGGATTGCCTTGCGCTCGTTGGCGTTAGCCTCCTTGATAGCCTCCTGCAGGTCTTTCATCTTCTGCGAACCGGTCTCCGAGCTGCGCAGGTTAGCCTGTTGGATAAGGAACAGAATGTCAGCCTCCTGCATCTGTTGTATGATGCGCTGGAACTTATCGGCCGTGATCTGAGGCTTGTTGTCAGAAGCAGTAACGTTCTTAGCGGTAGCATTTAGACCCTCAGCAACGAGCAGATCGGGTACCTCAACGTCCTTCTTGCCCACCTTAGCCTCGAAGCGCAGGAAGAGCTTGGTGTTCTTGTCCATAGCACCATTGTAGTCGAACGTAGCGTGCTGACGGTACGTACCACCTTCCTTGAAGTTTACAACGGTACCGTTTTCTTTGGCCTTTTCACCTACGTAGGTGGTGGGCTCACCCTTCAGCTCCTGGTCGCCGCTCTTCAGTACGGGAGTAACAACCAATACGCCTTTCTTGGCGAACTTCTTCTCGGGGAAGGTGCCGGTGATGTCAACGTTCACCTTGTCACCTACTACAGCCATGGGGCTGGGGTTAATCTTAACCTGCTCAGGATTGGGCACAGTTTTGTTACATGATGTCAGGACTGCAAGAGCAATCACTGAAAGCATAAGAAAATGTTTTTTCATACGTGTTGAATTAGTGTATAATTGTTGTTTGTTGATCGGTCTTTTGCCCCTCTGCGCACACAAAAACTGCCCGCAGCAAGCGCACAACACTTTTAATCGACTGCAAAGTTACAAAAAAAAAATGAAATATGCAAACTTTTTTGCGTTTTTTTTAAAAAAATGATGTTTTTATGTGCATTTTAGCACTTATTAGGGGTAGATATTAGGAAATTTGAAAAAATTTTCGTATCTTTGTGCGTTATTTATCGCACACAGATGGACCGAAACGGATTATTGTATATATTACTTGCATGTATTATGCTTGCATTGGGGCTTACGGGTTGCGCCAAGTCGCGTGATCAGCAAGCCGCTGCCAAGCATGTCAGGGTTGCCTCTGAACTGATCGACCAGCATCGTTACGAGGCTGCGCTGCAGCAGATTGACAGTGTGCACGCACTCTACCCCAAGCAGGTGGCTGAACGCCGGCAGGCCAAGGCACTCAAGGACACCATAGTCTACCTGCAAGCACAGCAGACACTTGCCTATAGCGACTCGCTGCTGCAGACCCTGTTGCCCGAAGCGGATAAGCTCCTCAAAGAGTTCCGCTATGAGCAGAACGACAAGTATGAGGATCGCGGGCAGTACGTCTATCGCAACCTGCAGACCGGATGGAACACCAATCGCTGCTTCTTGCAAGCCTACGTGAGCGACGACCGTAAGACCTTGGTCAAGAGTTACTACTACGGTGCGCGTGCCATCCGTCAGACGGCTGTTGCACTTGCTGCCGGTGAGCAGGAGGTTGTGCTGCAGGGACAGAACCACGCCTTTGAGGTGGAAGGGTGGCACGAGATCCTGACCCTGACAGACGAACAGGCTTTGGAGGTGCTAAACTTCGTGTCTTCGCACCTTGATGAGAGGGTGAAAATAACCGCACAAGGCGACAAACCCAACGCCAAAGCCGTGTACTACCTTTCCGACAACGAGAAACAGGCGCTGGACAAGACATACCAACTCGGGATACTCATGCGAGACATCAATCAACTCGAAGAGCAAATCAGACTGGCTACCAAACGAATAGAACATTTTCAGCAGAAACAATGAAAACCTACGAGAGTCATATAGCCAAAGTGGCAGCTGATGCATCGGCCATCTATGCTGTCATATCCGACCTGAGGAATCTGGAACGCGTGTGCGACCTTATACCAAAGGACAAGGTGCAGGAGTTTGAGACCAACGCCGACTTCGTCCGCCTGAAGGTGGACGGATTGGGGCAGAAGATCATCATCCGCATCGTTGATCGCATAGTGAACGACACCGTTAAGTTCGGCGTGGAGAACTTGCCGATGGACGGCAACTTCTGGATCCAGGTCAAGCAGGTGGCTCCCCATGACAGCCGCATCAAACTCACACTGAAGGCTGAGCTGCCGATGATGATCGCCATGATGGCAGGCAGTAAGATTCAGCAAGGCATCGATCAAGCCGCCGACATGATGGCACAGATGCCCTTCGAGCAATGGGCTTAACAATTTAACTGCTTAACAACTTAACGATTTAACAACCAATCATATGCCTACCAAACAACGCAAACGTACAGGATTACACCGCGAGGGACGAAGGATGTTGTTCGTGGTGACACTGATCGTGTTCATCCTTAACCTATCGGCTTACATCTACTGGCCTCATTGGATCTTTGCCACAACGCTGGCGCTGTCAGCTACGGCGCTGGTGTTCGTCGTGTATTTCTTTCGCGATCCCGTGCGCATCTTTGCTATTGACGACCCTAACTACCTCGTGGCACCGGCTGACGGAAAGGTGGTGGTGATCGAACCCGTGATGGAAAATGAGTACTTCCACGAAGAGCGTCTGCAGGTCAGCATCTTCATGTCACCGTTCAACGTGCATGCTAACTGGTACCCGTGCGAGGGAACGATCCTCGTATCCGAACATCAAGCAGGCAATCATCGCGCAGCATGGCTACCCAAGTCATCGACGGAAAACGAACGCTCGCTCGTGGTGATTGAAACGCAGAACAAATCCGTCATCGCTGTGCGACAGATAGCCGGAGCTATGGCGCGACGCATCGTCACATACGCCCGTCCGGGCAAGGAGTGTCACCGTAACTCACACCTCGGATTCATTAAGTTAGGCTCACGAGTTGACTTGTACCTCCCGCTCGACACGGAGATGTTTGTCGAGATGGGCGACAATGTGCGCGGCAACCAAACAATCATCGCCAAGCTCTAACCCAATGCCGGTCGAGCTATCAGCCACGCATGGCTGATAAAAGTAGCATCTACTAATCACCTAAAATAAATAAAGCCATGAACAAATTTGAAGAACTCTTTGCGCAATATCCGTTTGCGCTAACCGACGAACAAGTAAAGCAGCAGACCGCTGACATCATCGCCAAGCACGCTGCAGAGAACAATAACGTCGCTGTATGGAAACAGTGCCTCCACCAGATCGACCTCACCACCTTGATGGGTGACGACACCGATGCACGCGTGGAGAAGATGGCAGCCGCCGTTAATCACTTCGCGGAGCACTATCCGGCTCTCAAGGACTTCAACGTTGCATCAATATGCGTTTATCCCGCTCTCGTGCCTGTTGTTAAGGCTAACCTCAAAGCTCCCGGCGTAGGTATCACATCTGTTGTTGGAGGATTCCCCGCAGCACAGACCTTCATCGAGATCAAGGTGGCTGAAGTTTCCATGGCTGTGCAGGCCGGTGCTACCGAGTGCGACATGGTTCTCTCACAGGGCAAGTTCCTCGAGGGCAAGTTCCAAGAGTGCTTCGACGAGATTGCCGAGCAGAAAGCTGCTGCCAAGGACGCACACTTCAAGGTTATCCTTGAGACCGGCGCCCTCAAAACAGCCGAGAACATCTGGAAAGCATCTATCCTTTCTATGGCCGCAGGTGCAGACTTCATCAAGACATCTACCGGCAAGATCAGTGTCAACGCTACCCCCGAAGCTACGTTCATCATGTGCCAGGCTATCAAGGCTTGGAAAGAGAAGACCGGCGAGATCAAGGGTTACAAACCCGCAGGCGGTGTCAGCACCACCGACGAGGCTGTCGCTCACTTCACCCTTGTGAAGGAGATCCTCGGTCAAGATTGGCTGAACAACAAGCTCTTCCGCTTTGGCGCTAGCCGTCTGGCCAATAACCTGCTGACATCTATCGAAGGCAGCGAACAGAAATACTTCTAATAGACCGCTGACGCTCAAAGATTAAAGACCGCTGCTCTCAAAGATAAAAGCCTAATTACATATCAGAGATGATACATAATAGGCTTTGAGTGCGAAGCACGTTCTTTTATCTTTGAGTGAGCATAGCGAACGGTCTTTCGACTATTACAATCATGAACAAGATCATCTCTAAAAGATTCTTTTCTGACAATGTAGCGGAGCTCGTAGTGGAAGCTCCGCTCATTGCCAGGAGTCGTCGTGCCGGACACTTCGTCATCATCCGCGTGGACAAGAACTCCGAGCGCATGCCGCTCACCATCGCCGATGCCGACACCGAAACCGGCACCATCACCCTTGTTGTACAACGCATAGGCGTATCCAGCGCCAAGCTCTGCGCGATGAACGCAGGCGACTGCCTTGCCGACATCGTCGGCCCGCTTGGTCAAGCTACACGTATCGAGAACTACGGTACGGTTGTTTGTGCCTGCGGTGGAGTAGGTGCAGCACCTATGCTGCCTATCGCCCAGGCGCTCAAACGTGCCGGCAACCGTGTGATCACCGTACTCGCTGCACGTAACAAGGATCTGATCATCCTCCACGACGAACTCTCTGCCACCAGCGACGAGGTCATCGTCATGACCGATGACGGCTCGATGGGTACACAAGGACTCGTCACGCAAGGCATAGAGATGGTCGTAGCACGTGAGCACGTCCATAAGTGCATCACCATAGGCCCGGCTATCATGATGAAGTTCGTCGCACTCACCACGAAGAAGTACGACATCCCCACCGAAGCCTCGCTCAACACGATCATGGTGGACGGCACAGGTATGNNGATGGTACGGGTATGTGCGGTGCGTGCCGTGTGACGGTAGGCGGTCAGACGAAATTCGTCTGCGTCGATGGTCCGGAGTTTGATGCCCACCAGGTCGATTTCGACGAGATGCTCTCGCGTCTGCGCTCCTACAAGCCCGAAGAAGCTGCTGCCTATGAGGCCTATCAGGCACAAGCAAAGCCGCTCACCCCGAAAGAGAGAGCCGCTCTACCTCGCGTCAAGATGCCCGAGCTCCCACCGCTTGAACGTGTGAAGTTCCTGCATAAGGAGGTGAACCTCGGTCTAACCGCCGAGCAGGCACTCATTGAGAGCCATCGCTGCCTCTCGTGCAAGAACCCCGGCTGCGTCAAAGGTTGCCCCGTAAACATCGACATACCTGCTTTCATCAAGCAGATCGAACTCGGTGATATCCAGCGCGCCTCGGACATCATCCATGAGTCCAGTTCGCTGCCTGCCGTATGCGGACGCGTTTGCCCACAAGAAAAACAATGTGAGGCGCAGTGCATCCACCTAAAGATGGGGCATCAGCCCGTAGCCATCGGTTACCTCGAGCGCTATGTAGCCGACCACGCCGATATGCATCAGCCAATCTTGGCTGATAACAAGCCTGCCAGAGCAAAGATTGCGGTTGTTGGCTCAGGTCCCGCAGGCCTCACCTTTGCCGGCGACATGTCTAAGTACGGCTATGATGTCACCGTCTTCGAGGCACTCCACGCCATAGGTGGTGTGCTTAAGTACGGAATCCCCGAGTATCGTCTGCCCAATGCTATCGTCGATAAGGAGATTGACGGTCTGCGCGCACTCGGCGTACATTTCGTCACAGACACGATCATCGGGAAAACGATCACCGTTGATGACCTGCAGGCCGAAGGCTTCAAAGCTGTCTTCGTAGCCACCGGTGCCGGCCTGCCGCGTTTTATGGGAATCCCTGGTGAAAACCTCAACGGCGTGATGTCCTCCAACGAGTACCTCACACGCGTCAACCTGATGGATGCCACCAATGCCGCTACCGACACGCCGGTGCTCTATGGCAAGAACGTGCTCGTCATCGGTGGTGGTAACACCGCCATGGATGCCGTACGTACCGCCAAACGTCTGGGCGCAGAGCATGCGATCATCGTCTATCGCCGTAGCGAGGACGAGATGCCCGCGCGTATCGAGGAGGTGCGCCATGCCAAGGAAGAAGGCATCGAGTTCAAGACCCTCCACAACCCCATCGAGTANNCGCCGTAGCGAGGACGAGATGCCCGCACGTCGCGAGGAGGTCGAGCACGCCAAAGCAGAAGGCATCGAGTTCATGACTTTGCATAACCCGCTCTCCTACCAAGCTGACGAGAATGGTCGTGTAAAAGAGGCCACCCTGCAAGTCATGACCCTCGGCGA
>DBXI01000029.1:55731-60233 GCA_002309255.1 Bacteroidales bacterium UBA1216
CCCTGCCGATATGATAGTGGTAGCCGTAGGTGTATCGCCTAACCCGATTATCCCGAAGAGTGTTGCCGGCCTCGAAGTATCGCGTAAGGGCACAATAATTGTGGACGACAACATGCGTTCGTCCTTACCTGTTTTGTACGCAGGAGGAGACATAATCCGTGGCGGTGCTACCGTCATCTTGGCTATGAGCGATGGACGCAAAGCGGCTGCCGCCATGCACCAGGCACTACAAAACAATCAGTAATTTTCAAGAATTATACCACAATTCGAGCTGCTCGTTAAACGAGCGGCGTTCGAGTTGTACCCACTCGCGAAGCTTATCGGTCATATCTTCGAAGTGCATATCCACTCGCCTCCGCAGTTTGAAGTGAGTGGGTTGCTTGCTGGTCAAACTATCGTCCAACCCAGTGGTACGGAGCATAATCACGCGTACGCGCGCGTACCTTTCTTTATTCTCCGGAGCGAACAACCCTTGGCACACCTCATAGGCAAGCCGGCGGTTGCCAATCTGCTCCACTGGTTTGAAGCGTATATGTCCCGAAGGATAGATAAGCAGATCATTGCCCTGGGCAAGTGCATCAAGCGCCGTTGCCGTTAGTTGGCGCGCCTTGGCTGCACTCTGCTTACGATTGTCGGCTGAGGTGGCTGGCAGATCGGGTACCATGATTGCTTCTGCCAAAGTCAATGCCCAGCGCGAGAGAGGTTTGCGGAAGAATGCTTCGTCACACATCGGGCGAAGAAGCACGTCCCAAAACTCGGCGCAGAGCATAACAGGCTCAACATACGCAGGATGGTTGGGCAGAACAAGGTGAACATGGTCGTCACGCAGCAACTCGCCGCCTTCAGGGCGGATATCATAGTGCAGATGGAACAAGCACTTGGTTACTTTGGCAACTTGTGTGCGGGTCATTTTCAATGAAACGTGTTATGTATCGATGTAATGTGCTGCGTGAGCAGTGCAGTTGGTCTCTTATCTCTTTATTTGACAGTCCGGAACGGAGTGCTTGGCGAATGAAACGGTCGTGGCGGTAGAGCAAGTGGGCGGATTGCCGCGTATTCGATCCCTTGGGGCGTCCTATATGTTTGCCTTCGGCCTTTAGACGCGCCAGCGCCTCACGCGTCCGCTCGCTGATCAGGTTACGTTCTATCTCTGCCGACAAACCAAACGCAAACGCCAGCACCTTCGATTGTATATCGTCGCCTAACCGATAGCCCTCCTTGATCGTCCACACGCGGCAACCGCGCTTCATACACATGCTCAGGATCTCCATGATCATGTACAGCGTACGACCTAATCGGCTCAACTCACTGCATACGATCAGGTCACCCTGCTTCATCTTACGCAGTAACTTACCCAATCGCCTACGTGTATACTGCTCAGTGCCGGAAACGGTCTCCTCGATCCAGCCGTTAATGGCCACATGCTCTTGCTCACAGTACTTTACAATCTCAAATCGTTGGTTTTCAACTGTCTGTTTGTCGCTACTCACACGAATATATCCGTAGTTCATGGTTTTTTGCCACAAAGATACGAAAAATTCTGTCAATTTGCAAGAGTCTGGGAGAATAAATTTCCTCACACTACTGTTTGTGCGAGTTCGTGGAACGCTTTTGCCTGCGTCAGTATGGTGCGTATATCGCTCAGCCGCACCTGATTTGCGGCGTCGCTGATGGCTCTATCGGGATCGGGGTGCACCTCCAGGAACAACCCATCTACGCCCACTGCCAGCGCAGCGCGCATCAGTGGCGGTACCAGTTCGCGGTTGCCTCCCGTCACGCCTTGCTGCGACGAGGGCTGCTGCACGGAGTGCGTGGCATCGAAGATGATCGGACAACTATATTCGCGCATCCTCACCAGCGAGGTCATATCCACCACCAGATTGCCGTAGCCGAACGATGAGCCACGTTCTGTCAGCCAAATTTGGCTGACGCAATCCGCAGGCTGTGCCTCTCTGCACTTCTGTATAGCCCCACGCATATCCCATGGCGCCATGAACTGCCCTTTCTTGATGTTCACTATCCTGCCTGTGGCACCCGCAGCCTGAAGCAAATCGGTCTGACGGCTCAAAAACGCTGGTATCTGCAGCACATCGGTCACCTCTGCCACCGGCGCACACTGGTAACTCTCGTGCACATCGGTCACTATGCGCAGCCCATAGCGCCGCTTGACTTTTGCCAATATACGCAAACCCTCCGTCATCCCCACGCCCCGTTGAGACGATGAGGATGTGCGGTTGGCTTTGTCGAACGAGGATTTGAACCATAGCTCTATCCCCAACTCGTTGCATACGTTCTGCAAGGTCTCTGCGGTCTGCATCACGATAGACTCACTCTCGATGGCGCAAGGGCCGGCGATGAGCATCAGCGGACGGCAGACTGGTGAACAATGCTGCATATTAATGTTATTTGTGCTTGAACACGCGTACCCACGCTACATTCAGCAAGCCTTCAGCGGGACGCTGCTTCTCGTCGATGAACGACGACAATGCAGGGAACAACTCTTCCGCAGGAAGGTTGTGCGTTGTGCGGTAAACCTCCATGTTGTTCACGTACCAGATCAGCTCGTTATCTGTCCAACGCAGCGCGTACACGTAGTATCTACGCGGAGAAATACCACGAACAACAGTGCCATCAAAACCGTTCTTGGTGTAGTTGCCAACGGTGATCCGCTTGCCGTTGAAATGGAAGATACTGATCACGGGAAGACGGTCGCCACTACCCAACCAGAACGCATGGTGGATATTACCCTCAATGCGGATCTTTGCCATGAACAATCCCCCGCGCTGTCGGAAGTTGTCAGCCGTCTGGATGATGTCAGATGTATAATCAAAGTCCTTATTGATAAATCCTTTCTTTGCATCCCACGCCGGTGCAGTCACTTTCTCCTGCTTGGTGAACAGCTGGATCTTACCATCCATGGCGCCCACGTTACGACCGCCGTTGTTAGCCTGTTTCTCGTTGGCAAACGAGTGCTGACGCAGCAGCTTGGGGTTGTTGTACGCAAAACCTGCGCGCCACTTCGAGTCGCTGAGCTTGATCCAGTCGCATTCATCTACAAACGTCTGTTGCCACTCTTCCAAGCGCTCGATCTCCTTCGGATCCTGCTTCATGAAGAAGATGATGTCAGCCTTGCCGGCCAACTGCTTGTACCGGATCTCCTGCTGGTACTCCTCGGTTGTCTTCCAGCGGTTGTCGTTGCTCCAGAACGCGTGCTCCTTCTTGAACTCATCGGTCGAAACCTCGGCGCTCAGCTCCTTGAACTGTGCCAGCAGCTTTAAGTCGCTGTACTGAACATACGATTTGTACTTCGACGACTTCTCGAATTCAGCCATGCGCTTGAGCTCAAGCGAGTTACGTACCTCCTTCGCGCTCTGAAGCTTGATGTAGTTCTCCGAGTTGCGGAAGGCCAGATAATCCTTCAGATCCTGGCTGTTCTCCATCTCCAAGTAGTCTTGTAACTGTTTGTTGTCACGCAACTTCTTGTACGCGCTGATGATCTGATACGTAGGCGTGCTCTTGTATTTGGTGTTGATCAAGTTGTGCTTCTTCTGTTGAAACTCCTTGCTCTCCACCACCTTCTTGAGCTCAAGATACTCTTTCAGCTCTGGTGACTGCTCTATCTGGCGGTAGCGCGCCAAGCGCTTCTCTTCCTCCAGCATACGACGCTCCAACTTCTCTGTTGATTGGAGACGACCCGTTAGTCTTGAAAAAAATAGATTCATAAATCGTAGTATTTTACGGTTATTTGGTATTATTATCTTACATCTAACTTCTCACTTCTCACCTCCAACATCCCATACAGATCCTCCAATGTATCTGCATATACAGGACTATAGGCTTCTTGCTGCGGCAGGAACTGTAGCGAACGCATCTGCTCAGCCTCTGCGCGTACTCCTTCGTAGAACCCGCGGTAGTTCAATATATAGATCGGCTTATGGTGCTCACCCACGGTGCCGGATGCTATCACGTCGTACATCTCGTCGAGTGTGCCGTACGAGCCGGGCAAACAAACGAAGCAATCGGCTACATCGCGCATCATCTGTTTGCGTTCTGCCATCGAACTGACGATATACTGTGTGGTGCAGTTCTGCGCCAGTCGTCCGGCAGCAATGATCCGTTGCGGCACGACGCCTATCACCTCACCACCGGCTGCCCTGGCAGCATCGCTCGTGCGAGTCATCAAGCCGCCTGTAGCACCGCCATACACCAGTGTATGACCGTGCTCGGCAATCCACTTGCCTAACGCATCACCCAAGCTCAGATACTCCTCCGGGATAATGTCCTTCGCCGAACAATAAACTGCAATCCGCATTAGGCATCTATCTTAGCATAGGTTGCGTTCTGCTCAATAAACTCGCGACGCGGACCTACTTCATCGCCCATCAACATCGAGATGATACGATCCGCCTCAGCGGCGTTCTCAATGGTCACTTGCTTGAGCATACGACGCTCGGGATCCATGGTCGTCTCCCAGAGCTGCTCGTCGCTCATCTCACCCAGAC
>DBXI01000039.1 GCA_002309255.1 Bacteroidales bacterium UBA1216
GCGTCAATAAACGCCTTTATATGTCATGTAATGTCCGGTTGAGGTGTTCGGAGCAGACAATCCCGCCCACTATTCCCCAGCGTAAATCATTACAGAGTGCAAAGATACGAAAAAATATTGACTTTTGCAAATGTTAAGAGAAATTTTTACGAAATAGAGGGAAGAAAGTGAGAATTTTAACGAAAATGCTATTTTTTTTACAAGACCGCGAAGCTAAACTGGAGAATCCGGAGAATCCGGAAGCGGCTCTGAGGAGCCGTTGCGTGGATGGCATCCACGCGCAATGAACGAAATAAGAAGGGCGCCTGAATACCATGCAGGGAATGCCAAGAAGATAGGCGGCTCGGGGAGCCGTGTCGGCATCTGATGCCGACGCAATGGACAAAGAGAGAGAAGGATACCCGCATGACATGCGGGACAATTAACAAAAGAAATGGAGAGATAAAGAAAGATTGAATACCCGCAACTATGCAGGGTAACACCAAGAATCTGGCGGCGATAGCATCGCCGCGAATCCGGACAATGCCATAAAGGGGACACCGCTACGCTTACGCGAAGCGCACAGAACGAAGAAGATGCCCAATATGATTGGGCAGCAACAGACAAAGCTACTCAGGTGAGTTGGAGGCTTTGAGTTGAGCCGAGAGGGAGGCGATGATGAAGCCGCGGAGCGTGGTGTAGAACTTGTCGGAAGAGCGAGTAGGCGCGGAAGCTGACGACGAAGCGGGTGTGCCGAGGAAACGGGCGTTGGCGCGGGCGACGTGTTTGTTGGCGGCTTTGCGGTACTGGATGTAGCGGTCCTGCCACCAGGCGAGGCGGTCGGGGTCGGACATCTCAAGCTTGCATTGGCGGACGGCTTCGGCGAAGGTGCTGATGGCACGCTTGCGACTCTCGGCGAGAGGACCTGTGTAGGGGTTCATGATAGCGTAAGCGTGGGTGCGGCCGTTGCGGGTGCGCATAACGATGCGCTCCTTGGAGGAGAGCTTGCCACTGAAGTGGTCGAAGGGAAGAGCTGGTTGAATTTGTGCCATAGTGTGATGTGAATGGACAAAATTAAACAAAAACCTAAATAAACCCCGATGTTGGCTGTTGTCCCTGTGGGACTTGTGTTTTAGTTGTATAGCACCTCATCCAAGCAAGCTTGCTGCGATGCTTATCCATCTAAGCCACACCTCTACGAGGTTATAGCCAACCTCGGCAATAAACATACAAAACAGTCAATGAGCCATGTCCGTCAAAAATTGCCTACAAATGCCCCAAAAACAGCAGTTGGGGCAATTCAGCCAATCATGGCTGATACATGCTGGTGAGCCTGTAGGCTCGGTGTAGTCAGCTGAATGTAACGTGTATCTAACGTATATCTATCGTGTATGTATCGTAAGTTTATCGAGACTAATAGCTGTTAAGACGCTGCAAAGATAGTGAAAATTTTGGATATTTGCAAGAGAAATCGTGAAAAAATACAATAAAAGAGTGAAAAAGGCAAAAAATAATCGTGAAAAAACACAAAAAAGTAGGTAGTTTTTATACCGCCGGACTACAAAATGTCCGTTTTTTCATTTGATATGTCCTGAAAAAGCCGTACCTTTGCACTCGATTTTGATAAACAAAGTTATTCGTGCCTCGCGAGAGGCTAAGAAACAAATAAAAGAAAACGAGTATGCAAACGATTAAACATGCGATCCTTTTGGTACTGGGAGTAGTGCTGACGGGATTATCCGTATCGGCAGAGACAATCAAAGGACGAGTTATTGACACGAATGGTGCGCCGATGCCTTTCGTGACGATTTCGGTACTGGCGCAAGATTCTTCGCTAATCACAGGAGCAATAACTGATGAGCAAGGAGAATATGCCATTGAATTAAACGCTCCCTCTCTTGAGGGGAGGGGTGGGGAGAGGCCTATCATCCAGGCTTCCTATATCGGCTATTGTACCGCGTTCGGCGGACCGGATTTCGTACTCAGGGAAGAGACGGAGCAGCTGAAAGAAGTAGAAGTGAAGGCCAAGAAACCGTTGATTGAGCGCCAGATGGATAAGTTGGTGGTGAACGTGAGTGCTTCGCCGCTGGCGGCTGGTTCGAACGGAAATGATATACTTCGTCGTGCGCCGGGTGTGCGCATCGACAAGGACGGAAACATAACCGTGAACGGCAAAGGTGTGGAGATATGGGTGGACGGCAAGCCTTCGTACCTGAGCGGCCAGCAACTGAAAGCGATGCTGGACGGCACTGACGGCAACACGATTGAGAAGATTGAGATCATCTCCAACCCTTCCGCCAAATACGATGCCAGCGGGCAGGGAGGAATCATCAATATCAAGACCAAGCGCAATATGATGCGCGGGCTGAACGGTATGCTATCGGCCGGATACGGAGGGATGTACTTCGGTGACGTCAAGCGCTGGCTGCAGATGGATATGGTGTCGCTCAACCTCAACTACAGGGGTGAGAAAACCTATACCTTCGGTCAGCTGACCCAAGTTTTCTCGCAGAACGATATTGATTTCGAGACGTATCGCAAGACGCCTGAATTCGAGAATTATTCCTATTCGGGATACGACATGAATTTTCAATACTACATGCTCAAGGTTGGCAACGATTGGTATATCGACTCCGTCAATACCTTCGGATTTATCTTGCAAGTGCCCTACATGACGGTGCAGCAGCGTATTATTGATGGCCGGAACTACGCATATACGGTGGTGGGTAACGACACAACGAGCAAGAGCAAGAGCCGCACGAGTGCCGGAACGCAATCACCTCAACACACGGCTAACCTCAACTACACGCATACATTCAACGAGGCGCTGGAGCGTGAGCTGACTGTGAATGTGGATTATAACCGCTACAACAACCAGCAAACCAACAGGCAGGAAACCGAATATGACGAACTTGTACCTCGCTCGCTCGGGTTGGATATCAAGAGCAAGCAGGTGGTGGATATATATAGTGCCAAGTTGGATTTCCAGACGAAGTTCTGGCAGACAGGTATGCTTGAGTGTGGCGTCAAATACGGTCTGTCATCGACCGACAACCACATGACTACCGACTCCATCCTCAACGGCTCGCAAATCAGCAGTACACCCTCGGACTTCCGCTACGACGAGCACGTGGCAGCGGCTTACATCAGCGTGGGCAAGCAGTTCGGCGAACACTGGTCGGTCAAGCTCGGTGTGCGCGGCGAATACACCTACAGCTGTGGCAACTGGCAGAGCGCGGACACCACCACTAGCAAGTCGTACTTCAATCCCTTCCCGACTGCATACGTGGGATATACCTCCAAGCCGCTCGGCAAGCTGCAACAGCCGATAGCCGTCAGCGCCAGCTATACGCGCCGCATCAAACGACCGAACTACTGGATGCTCAATCCCTTCCGCACGTATGTGGATGCGTACAGTTATCAGGAAGGCAACACCGAACTCACCCCGGAGTTCAACAACGATGTCGAGGTCAATTTCTCCTGGACACAGTACCTGAATGTAACGTTCAACTTTGCGCACACGCAGGATATGTTCTCTTCGAAGACAACCATTCTCCCTAACGGTATGAGTTCCATCAAGTGGACTAATTTCGGTACGTGCACCACCCACGGCGGCAATATATCGCTGACCGAACTGCCTGTCGTGCCTAAGTACGTGACCGGCGAGGACGGCACGCGATCGATGCAAGGGGCATGGCTGGCTCTGACCGTCAATGCCGGCTGGCTGCACTTCATCAACAAATCGTACGACAAGCAGGCCGATGGTACGCCTGTTTATGAGAATAGAAACCACTACGGTTATGCCGGCGGTACGCTCTCCGCATACTTGCCAAAAGACTGGACGATGACGTTCGACGGCAACTGGTCTTCGCCGATGACCACCGGATATAACACCAGCGGCAGCACGTATTTTCTCAGCTTCGGCGTGCGGAAGATGTGGATGCAGAAGGGACTCATCTTCAACCTCAATGTGCAAGACTTGGCACGCTCGATGTCGTTCCTGAACGAAGACAAAGGTATGGCAGAGGGCTATGGCAGTTGGTATAAGAACACTATCCGCCAGCAGCGTGTGACGCTCTCCGTGGCATGGATGTTCGGCCAATACCAGCAGCACAAGAACCGCAAGGTAGGCAACATGGATGAACTTGGTCGTCTTGGTGGTGGCGGTGTGTCAACAGGGAAATAGGCACAATGGTGTAAAAAATCACCTAATAGAAAGAAAATCCCGCATAAATTTGCAAATGTGGGATTTTTTTTGTATCTTTGCAGCGTTAATCGTCGCAAAACAACAAACGATATGATACTTTATTTCTCTGGAACAGGCAACAGCCTCGCCGTGGCTCGGCAACTGGCTGAACAGCTGAACGAACGACTGATGCCGCTTATCGAAGCAACCGGAATGGACTTGACAGACGAGCAACGGATCGGTCTAGTCTTCCCGACCTACGATTTCAATCTGCCGCCGGCTCTGCCTGAACTGATTTCCAAGCTTAACATCAGTCCCCGATCCTACGTCTTTACGGTCGTCACATGTGGCAGCATGGCAGGCAACTGCATCTGGGTGTTGCGCCGCATCTTGCGCGAGAAGGGCATTGGACTGGCTTATAGCCATAAGGTGAGTGTGCCCGATAACAGTGCTCTGGCATTCGGGCGTAATCCTAACAACCAACTTAAGAAGTTCGAACGCGTGCCGGCTCGCATGAACGAAATCATCCGCGAACTGCAAGCCGAAAGCCACACCTTGCACTATAGTTGGTTCAGCCTCCTCTCATGGCTTCTTGGCCGCCCTGCTATAGAAAAGGGCATGATTCATTGCTTGGGGCCCAAAGTGAATCCCGACAAGTGTATCGGCTGCAATACCTGCGTGCGCGTCTGCCCGATGGAGAACATATCATTAGTCGAAAGTCGAAAGACAAAAGACCGTCCTTCGGACTCAAAGAGTGCACCGCTCGCGCAAACCGGCGACAACTGCACCGTGTGCCTGGCTTGTGTGCATGCCTGTCCGCAACAGGCTTTCATAACGAATGGTCATCAGACGCTCAAAGAACGCCAATACCGCAATCCCGACATTAAACTCAAAGACCTGATTAAGCGATAATAATATGAAACAAAGAAAGTAAAACATCCATATTATGCAAGGCAATTTTACGTATTACAACCCGACCAAACTCTATTTTGGTGAAGAGTCCCTGAACAAACTCAAGGGCGAGTTAGCGAACTTCGGTCAGACCGTGCTGCTCAACTACGGCAGCGGCAGCGTCAAGCGCAACGGCATCTACGACCAAGTGGTGGCTATCCTGCGCGAAGGCGGTAAGACCATCGTCGAGAACCCCGGCGTGATGAGTAACCCGACGCTGGAGAAACTGAATGAAGGAATCCGCATCGCCCGTGAGAACAAGGTGGACTGGATCCTATCGCTTGGCGGTGGTAGCGTGTGCGACTACTCGAAAGGTGTAGCGGCGTCCGTAGATTTTGATGGCGACCACTGGCAGTCTTTCTGGATGGAAGGTAATCAACCGCCGAAGGACCAGCGGATTTTGCCTATCGGTTGTATCCTGACAATGGCTGGAACTGGCTCCGAGATGAACGGCGGTTCGGTTATTACTGATGCTGCAAACAATAACAAGTTAGGTCACGTGTTCGACAGCCGTCTGATGCCGAAGTTCGCCATCCTCAACCCGCGCTTCACGATGACTGTGCCGGTAGAACAGATGAAAGCCGGCATCTACGACATCATGAACCATATCTTCGAGCAGTATTTTAGCGACTTCGACAACAACACCAGCGACTACCTGTCCGAAGGACTAATGCGCAGCCTCATCGTCGCTTCGCGTGCCGCGGTCAAGAACCCGCAGGACTACGAGGCACGTTCCAACATCATGTGGACGGCTACATGGGCACTCAATACGCTCATCAAATGCGGCAAGACGGAGGACTGGATGGTACACATGATCGGTCACTCGTTAGGCGCTTGGACGCACGCGCCGCACGGATATACTTTAGCTTCTGTCTCGATGGCGTACTACCGCCGTGCGATGGAGAAAGGTCTGCCGAAATTCGTTCGTTTTGCCGAGAACGTCTGGGGCATTCAGCCGGAAGGCAAGTCCGACCGCGAGATAGCCGAAGCAGGTCTGGAAGCTCTCAAACGCTGGATGCAGGAGATAGGTCTGCCGCTGACCATCACCGAGATTGGTGCCTCGCCGGAGATGATTGACGACATCGTTTCCACCACCGTCATCTATCCTGCCGGTTACCTTGACCTGACAGCTGAAGATATCAAGGAGATACTCAAAGAGAGTTTGTAATACAATGCGGATGAAAACGGCGATAATCATTTTGAGCATACTGGCGCTACTGGTCGTAGCGGTGGTGGCTGTGCTGCAGCATCCTGCCTTCGGTAGGCGCATGTCGGCGGAGCGCAAAGCGCGTATCGAAGCATCGCCTAATTACCGAGACGGGATGTTCCAAAACCAACAGCCGACGCCGCAGTTCACGGGCGACCAAAATACGCTCAAAGCGACGTGGAAAATGCTGATGCGGCGGGACAGTAACCGTGTACCCATTGAGCCAATACCGGCTGTCAAGACCGACCTAAAAAGCATGCCGAAAGACCGAGACTGGTTGGTATGGTTTGGACATTCGTCGTACTTGTTTCAGTTGGGCGGCAAGCGCTTTCTGGTTGATCCGCTGCTGAAGATGGAGTTTCCCGCATCGCTGATGTTGAAGCCCTTCAAGGGCACAGACATCTATACACCGGATGACATGCCCGAGATTGACGTGCTCATCATCACGCACGAACACTGGGATCATCTCGACTATGCCACTTTGCGCGACTTGCGTCCGAAAGTGAAGCATGTCGTTTGTCCGCTCGGAGTTGGCGAATATCTGGAGTATTGGAAATACGACCCGTCTATCATCACCGAAATGGACTGGGCGGAGAGCCTCCGCACGCAAACAGCTATGCAGACTGAAACAATCACCAGCCTGCCATCTCGCCATTTTTCCAATCGCATGCTACGTGGTCGCAATCAAACACTATGGGCGGCGTTCATGGTTGAAGCAGGCGACCGCAAGGTATATATAGGTGGCGACGGAGGCTATGATGACCGGTTCCGACAAACGCGTGAACAGTTTGGTAAGATTGACCTTGCTGTGATGGAGAACGGCCAGTATAATCCCAACTGGGCGTATGTCCATATGTTGCCGCAGGATTTGGAGAATGCCATCTTGGACATGCAACCCGAGCAGGTGTTTACCGTGCATCACGACAAGTTCTCGCTCTCCACGCACGCATGGTCTGAACCCGACAGCGTGGCTCGCTCCATCGCCGAACGGAATGCCATACGGCTATTAGACCAACCCATCGGAACAGTAATATACTTTTGATACTATGATAGACAAAACACTAAAACTATACTCACTATGCGAAAGATTTTATTTATGCTGCTGGTAGTAGCAATGTCCATGGTCGGGTGCAAAAAAGCCGACATTAACAATGAATTGAAACCTTTTGACGTACAGAAGGAGTTTACGGACAATGCGTTTACGTTCTTTACGGGGGCAAAGGTAATCATGTCCGGCGACCAAGAGAACGCCAATGCCATGACTATCGGTTGGGGCGCACTGGGTAATTATACCGGCTACGATTGTCCGATAGTGACCATCTTTGTCGCTCCGGCGCGTTATACACATCAGTTCCTTGACCAATATCCGCGTTTCACGCTCATGGAGTTTGATGACCCGGATATAGCACGCTATCTGGGCACGCATAGCGGTCGTGACGGCGACAAGACCGAAGCGCTCGGGCTGCATGTGGCTTATACCGAGAACGGCACACCGTATTATGAGGAAGCCAAAACAGTCATCGAGTGCGAGATTATGACCGCCTTCCACCAGACGGCAGACGATTTCCGTTCGCAACACATGCACGAGTTCTATGCTAATTTTGGTGCAGGTATTCACACAGCCTATTTCGGCAAAGTAATAGGCGCTTGGAAAAGATAAGGTTATGAATAAGATTCTTACTTGCTTGTTAACTACATTAGGCCTGACCACAGCTTGCGGTCAGGCACAGCAGAATTCCACCTACGAGGAGGATGATTTTCAAACCCAGAGCGGCACGACCGTCAAAATCCATGCGCTGGTACATGCGAGCATGTGGATTGAGGCTGGTGATGTGCAAATATTCGTTGACCCGATAATGAAACTAGGTAATCGTAAAATTGACTATACGGCTATGCCGAAAGCAGATATTATACTTGTGACGCATGACCACTATGATCACTTGGACAAAGATGCTATCCGCCTGTTGACAAAGGACGATACGCAACTCATCATGAACCAAGCGAGCGTGAAAGCGTTTGGTGAGGGACAGAGCATGGCTAATGGCGATAAATTGCAGTTAGCTAACGGCATCTCCATTGAGGCAGTTCCTGCCTACAATATCTCAAAAGGTCACACGCAGTTCCATCCGAAAGGACGCGACAACGGCTATATTCTGACGATTGACGGTCTAACCATCTATATTGCTGGGGATACCGAAGATATTGGCGAGATGGCTAATATCAAAGATATTGACATTGCCTTCCTGCCGTGCAATCAACCATACACCATGACGCCGGAAAAGGTGGTCAAGGTCGCCAAACTCATCCGTCCGAAAGTGCTGTTCCCGTATCACTACAGCGAGACAGACCTGACTTCCATCCCTGCGCAATTAAACGAGGAGGGTATAGACGTACGTATCAGACATTACGAATAACATGAACACCGACCGCATTCTTCCCGTTAACAAAGTGCACTTGCTATTGATGCAAGTGTTGTGCTGGTTAGGACCGGGCATCAAGATTCTCATAACCGGCATACAAGCCATGCTACAAGTGCACGCTGACCATCCTGAAAGGGTGTGGTGGCTGTGCCTGATTGCGGTGGCCGTAGCCATATGCTTTTCGCTGATGTTTGATAATTTCATCAAGCGTTACACCGCCCGCATTCTCAGCTTCCCCGAACGAAAGAAATCGCTCTTTGCGTTCTTTGACTTGCATGGTTACATCCTCATCTTCTTTATGATGGGCTTGGGCATCAGTCTCAAATATATCCCTTGTATGCCAGCGGAGTTCTTTGCAGGTTTCTATCCTGGTCTTGGCACCGCACTTTCCATTGCCGGTATCCGTTATTTTATCAGTTGGTGTAAAGCAATATGATGTAATACATGCTATGGATATGAAACATCTGTCTCTTTGGCTTCCCATACGCTCAATAACGTTCTTGCTGGTGATTATCATATTGCTGCTCATAAGGTTCCAGGAAATGGTGAAGAAGTTATAATAACTATACACGGCATAAATAAATAATAATGCTGACAAAATAGAAAAATGTCCCGCATAAATTTGCAAATGTGGGATTTTTTTTGTACCTTTGCAGCGTAAACGTGCAAACAAACAAGAACATGGATCGCAGAGCATATCTTATATCGGTTTTTGACGACACGTTAGCGCATTAAAAGAACAGCAGAAATAAAAAC
>DBXI01000053.1:0-14114 GCA_002309255.1 Bacteroidales bacterium UBA1216
ATCACCTTCCTCGACACTCCGGGTCACGAGGCATTCACCGCCATGCGTGCCCGTGGTGCACAGGTGACGGATATAGCTATCATCATCGTGGCAGCCGACGACGGCGTGATGCCGCAGACCCGCGAGGCGATCAGTCACGCACAGGCAGCAGGAGTGCCGATGGTGTTCGCTATTAACAAGTGCGACAAACCTGGCGCTAACCCCGACAAGATCAAGGAGGAGCTGGCGAACATGAACCTGCTCGTTGAGGACTGGGGCGGTAAGTTCCAGAGCCAAGACATCTCCGCCAAGAAAGGTACAGGCGTGCACGAGCTGCTGGATAAGGTGCTGCTCGAGGCCGATCTGCTTGACCTGAAGGCCAACCCGAAGCGTCGCGCTAAAGGTTCAATCATCGAGTCGTCGCTTGACAAGGGTCGCGGCTATGTGGCTACGGTGCTCGTGTCCGACGGTACGTTGCATATAGGTGACGTGCTGCTCGCCGGCACGTTCCACGGCAAGGTCAAAGCAATGTTCAACGAGCGCGGTCAGCGCATCGAGGCTGCACGCCCGGGTGAGCCCGCAGTAGTGCTCGGCCTGAACGGCGCACCGCAGGCAGGTGACGAGTTCAACGTACTGCCTACCGAGCAGGAGGCCAAGGACATAGCATCCAAGCGCGAGCAACTACAGCGCGAGCAGTCGATCCGCACCAAGAAACATGTCGGACTGGAGGAGATCGGTCGTCGACTGGCTATCGGTGACTTCAAGGAGCTCAACCTCATCATCAAGGCGGATGTCGATGGCTCGACCGAGGCTCTCGCCGACTCGATGATCAAACTCTCCACGGAGAACATACAGGTCAACGTCATCCACAAAGCCGTGGGTGCTATCTCCGACAGCGATGTCATGCTCGCTGCGGCTTCCGATGCCATCATCATCGGCTTTAATGTCCGTCCTACCGGTACCGCCAAGAAGATGGCAGAGCAAGAGGAGGTCGACATCCGCGTCTACTCCATCATCTACGACGCTATCGAGGAGGTCAAGGCGGCTATGGCAGGTATGCTCTCGCCGGAAATCAAGGAGGAGGTTACCGCCACGCTGGAGATCCTACAGACCTTCCACATATCCAAGGTTGGCACCATCGCCGGCTGTCTGGTGCGTGAGGGTAAAATCAAACGCGGCAACAAGGTGCGCGTCATCCGTGACGGCATCGTTATCAAGACTGCCGATCTGGCTTCGCTCAAGCACGGCAAGGATGATATCAAGGAGGCGGGCGTCAACACCGAATGCGGCTTGAGCCTCAAGTCTTACGACGACCTGAAGGAGGGAGATATACTCGAGTCCTTCGAGGAGATCGAGGTTGCTAAATCGCTGTAAGCCGTTAGTGATTAGTTAGTCGTTCGTTAGTGGATAGTTAATTGTTAGTACTACACTTGCCCGCTATAGCGACCATAGGATTCTTCGATGGCGTGCATACTGGTCACCGTTACTTGTTCAGCCAACTGCGTAAGTTGGCTGACGAGTTTGACGAGCGTCCATTAATTTTTACCTTCCTGCAGCATCCGCGCAGCGTGCTCACCTACGATTGTCCGCCGCTGCTGACCACGGTAGAGGAGCGCGAGCAGCTCTTGGGGCAGTTCGGCGATGTGCATTTCTTTGACTTTGCCGAGGTGCAGCCGCTCACCGCACTGCAGTTCCTCGACTACCTCGCCGACAGATGGAAGGTGCGTCATCTGCTCATGGGCTTCAATCATCAGTTCGGTTCGGAGGGTAGGCTGACGGACGAGCAATACGCCGCTTACGCCGAGCAGGTAGGTATACGCGTCATCCGTGCACTGCCGCATAGCGAAGGTGACCTGCGCCCTTCATCCACACGTATCCGCAACCTGCTCGCTCAGGGCGACATACAGGCCGCTAACCGACTGCTCGGATACGAGTACATGCTCAGCGGTCGCGTAGCGCACGGCAGGATGATAGGCCGGCAGATCGGATTTCCGACAGCTAACATCGTCCCCGATCCGGACAAACTCGTCCCCGCGCCTGGGGTGTATAAGGTGATTGTTAACGGTCAGCTTGCGTTAGTAAATATAGGCACTAACCCAACTGTTGGCAACACCCATCAGACCATCGAGGTGCATATTCCCGGCTTCAGCGGCGACCTGTACAATCAGCAGCTCACCCTCCACTTCACCCACCGCATCCGCGAAGAGCGACACTTCGACTCACTTGACGAACTTAAACAACAAATACAACGCGATTATGAAACGCTTTCTTCCCCTACTGATGCTCAGCCTGATGCTGGCAGCATGTAACCCCTCGCAAACAGCGATGGACGACCTGCAAAAACTCACCGAACGCGTCGAGCAGAAGTCCGACAAGTGGTCGGAGGCCGACTGGGACGATGCGATGCAGTACTACGTGGAGATCTGCCAAACGATTGACCGCTATGATTACACTGACGAGCAGCAACGCCAGATAAACGAACTCAAAGGCCGCTGCAAGACTAAGTTCCGCAAGCACGTGATCAAACAGGCAAACGATGAGCTGCAGGAGGCCGGTGAAGAGCTACAAGATGCATTCATCGAACTTGGTGGTGCCATCGAAAGCTTGTTTGGCAAGTAAACAATCAACCCCTTTCGAATTTATGAAGCGAATAGTAGTGGTAGCCTTGCTACTCCTTTCCATTTTCACATTTCACCATTCACCTCTCTTTGCGGCATATACGCCTCATAGCGTGCCTAACCCGCGCACGGTGGATGCATCGGCGTTCGTGGCTAACCCCGATGCTATCCTCTCTGCCGCCGAGGTGGAGGCTATCCAGCGCGTGGCTGAGCAGCTCAATCAGGCTACAGGCGTCGAGCTCGTCACCGTGGCGCTCGGTGACATAGGTCAGGCGGATGCCTTCGAGTTCTCACTCGAGCTGTTCAATCATTGGGGCATTGGCAAGTCAGGCAAGAACACCGGTGTGCTGATCTTCTTCGCCTTGCGCTCGCGCGATATACGTATTGTAACAGGCGGCGGAGTGGAAGGCTTGCTGCCTGACGCTGTCTGTTCGTGCATCGTGGACGAGGATATGATCCCCTTGCTTCGTCATGGGCACTACGGCGAAGGACTGTTAGCCGGCAACAAGGCTATCGCCCTCCGACTGACCGATGATCGCGCACTGGCTGAACTGCTGCTCGACTATCACCCCAAACCCGTGACAGATGAGCCGTGGACTATCTTTAGTATCTTTGCATTGTTAGCAGCCTTCATTGCGTTGCTGCGGTACTGGGTATCACCGCGTTGCCCGCGTTGCAAGCAGAAAGGTGCACACGTACAGTCGAAGGTCATCGTCCGAGCCACAGCCAAAGACGAGGGGCAGGGAGTGAAGCTCTACGACTGCCCGCTGTGCGGGCACAAGTGGCGGAAAACCTTCACAATCCCCAAAACACCGCCTCCTCCATCGCATAATTACAGCGGAGGGCGTCACGGCGGTGGTAGTTTCGGCGGAGGCTTTAGCGGTGGCGGCAGTTTTGGTGGAGGTGTATCCTTCGGCGGTGGTGCAGGAGGCAAGTTCTAAGCAACCTAACAGCCGTTTGGCTACTAAAAAGTCGAGTCAACTAATAAACAAACAAAATATGAAAAAGACTACAGTTATCATCGTTATCGTTGCCGTATTGGCGGCAATCGTGTTCTGGTTCGTTGGCAAGTACAATGCTATGGTCAATGCCGACGAGAACGTCAAGACCGCTTGGGCGCAGGTGGAGAACCAATACCAGCGCCGCAGTGACCTGATCCCTAACCTCGTAGCTACCGTCAAGGGCTATGCTGCCCACGAGAGCCAGGTGCTCGAATCCGTTGTTGAGGCTCGCGCCAAAGCTACGCAGGTAGTGGTTGACCCCTCGCGCACCTCGGCTGAGGAACTCGCGGCTTTCCAGGCTGCACAAGGCGAACTGTCGCAGGCTCTCGGACGCTTGCTCGCCGTCTCTGAGAACTACCCCGACCTCAAGGCCAACCAGAACTTCCTCGAACTCCAGGCTCAGCTCGAGGGCACGGAGAACCGCATTGCGGTAGCACGTAACGCCTTCAACGAGGCGTCTAAGACCTACAACATGCTCGTCCGCCGTTTCCCGGGTAACATCGTCGCCTCAATGTTTGGCTTCGATCAGAAAGCCTACTTCGAGGCTGAGCCCGGTGCCGCTAAAGCACCCGTCGTAGCGTTCTAACGACTGCTTCTCTCACAAAAATAAGGAGGTGTGCCATTTTTGACACACCTCCTTATTAATCAGAGCGGATGGTTTACATCATTCCTCCCATGCCGGGATTGGGCATCGCGGGAGCGGGGTGCTCCTCTTTCTTGTCAACAATCACGCACTCCGTGGTCAGGAACATACCTGCTATCGATGCAGCGTTCTCCAGTGCTACGCGAGCCACCTTGGCGGGATCAACCACGCCGGCTGCCAGCAGCTGCTTGTACTCGTCCTTGCGGGCATCGTAACCGAAGTCGCCCTTGCCGCTGCGAACCTTGTCAACCACCACAGCACCTTCCTTGCCGGCGTTGTGAACGATCTGACGCAGAGGCTCCTCGATGGCGCGACGAACGATCTCTATACCGGTCTGCTCGTCCTCGTTCTCGCCCTTCAGGCCTTCCAGGGCTTCCTGTGCGCGGATATAAGCCACGCCGCCGCCCGGAACGATACCTTCCTCTATAGCTGCGCGGGTTGCGCTGAGGGCGTCATCCACGCGGTCTTTCTTCTCCTTCATCTCGACCTCACTGGCAGCACCTACGTTCAGTTGTGCTACACCGCCGGCGAGCTTGGCTAGACGCTCCTGCAGTTTCTCCTTGTCGTAGCTCGACTTAGTAGCTGCTATCTGCGTCTTGATCTGTGCTACGCGGGTTGCGATAGCGTCCTTGTCGCCTGCGCCGTTCACGATGGTTGTGTTCTCCTTCGTTACGGTGATGTTCTCAGCCGTGCCGAGCATATCAATCGTGGCTTGCTCCAACTTGATACCTTTCTCCTCGCTGATGACTACGCCGCCAGTCAGGGTTGCGATGTCCTCAAGCATCTCCTTGCGGCGGTCGCCGAAGCCCGGAGCTTTCACAGCGCAGATCTTCAGTTGTGCACGCAGACGGTTGACTACCAAGGTGGTCAGTGCCTCGCTATCTACATCTTCAGCTATGATCAACAGCGGTCTGCCACTCTGTACGGCCGGCTCGAGAACAGGAAGCAGTTCCTTGAGGTTGGATATTTTTTTGTCGTGGATCAAGATGTAAGGCTTGTCCATTTCCACTTCCATGGTCTCGGTGTTCGTTACGAAGTACGGGCTGATGTATCCGCGGTCGAACTGCATGCCTTGTACTACGTCGATGGTGGTGTCCATACCTTTGGCTTCGCCGATAGTGATCACGCCGTCCTTGCTGACCTTACGCATAGCGTCAGCGATGAGCTTGCCTATCTCTGCATCGTTGTTGGCGGAGATGGTGGCTACCTGCTCGATCTTGTCGAAATCGTTGCCAACCACCTCGCTCTGCTCCTTGATGTTAGCGACTACGGCGCTCACGGCTTTGTCTATACCGCGCTTCAGGTCCATCGGGTTCGCTCCGGCGGCTACGTTCTTCAGGCCTACGCCTACGATGGCTTGTGCCAGAACGGTTGCGGTGGTCGTACCGTCACCGGCCTGGTCGCCTGTCTTCGAGGCAACCTCTTTTACGAGCTGTGCACCGAGGTTCTCGGCTGCATCGTCCAGCTCGATCTCTTTGGCTACCGTCACACCGTCCTTGGTGATGTGCGGTGCGCCGTACTTCTTGTCCAGAATGACGTTACGTCCCTTCGGACCCAGAGTTACTTTCACTGCGTCAGCCAACTGGTCAACGCCACGCTTCAAAGCCTCACGGGCTTCGGTATCATAGGTTATAATCTTTGCCATAATTCTAACAATTTAACGCTTTAACAATTTAACAGTTTAACGGCATTAGCCAAGTTTGGCTAATACATCCGATTGCCTCATAATCAGCAGTTTCTCTCCGTCGAACTCCAGTTCGGTGCCGGCGTACTTGCCGTACAGGATGGTGTCGCCTTCCTTGAGCACCATTGCCTCATCTTTCGTTCCGTTGCCTACTGCCAGCACCGTGCCGCGTAGCGGTTTCTCTTTTGCGCTGTCGGGGATGATAATTCCGCCGACAGTCTTTTCTTCTGCAGCTGCGGGCTGTACCAGCACGCGGTCTGCTAAAGGTTGAATCTTTGCCATAAAGCTATTTACGATTTAAAAATTTACTATTTACGATTTATTGAGCCATTTAGCCATTTGGTCATTCAGCCGTCTGGCTACCTAACCACAATTATAACTTCAAAATCTATGCCAATTCCCTCGTCGAGCCTGATTCCGGCTCTTTTTGTCAGCCATACTGCCATTTTGGCAGAGTGCTCGCCACTTTTGTGCGACTTTGTCGAGACAACAACCTGCCAACTACCTGACTAAACCCATTTTCCTGCGCCCTTCAATTTAACGAATGCTATGGTAAAAATGTTGTAAAATGTGTCACATTTATTGCAGTGCAACCTCAGTGGCATAGCAGTTGACATCACTTTTCCATCAAATTTTTCTTGGAAACTAATTTGGAGGTTCCGTTTTTTTCGTACCTTTGCATTGGATTTCGAAAACCTCGTTAAAACCTCGTTAAAACCTCGTTACGCTCAGGTGAGGGTTTGAGTGAGGGATTTGTAGGTTTTCAACATCCAACTGTTAACAGAAAAAAAATGACATCTGACATCTGACATCTAAAAAACGCCGAGCAGAAATGGCAATTGTAAAAGGCGAAAAGTAAAAGGTGAATGAAGGTGTGACAAAATTGACACACCTTCATTTAGACCATAGAAGATTGTTTTCCGATTGCTACAGCAGCGGCGTCAGTGGGTAGATGACATTGACGATGAAGATGTTGGCTGCGAGGATGATGAGGTTCATCAGCAGTCCGATGCGCATGAAGTCGCTGAAGCGGTAGCCGCCGGGTGCATATACGAGCATGTGCGTGGGCGAGCCGATCGGCGTAGCAAAGCTGCTGCTCACGCTGATCATCAGCGCAATCAAGAACGGATAAGGCTCGTAGCCCAGCTGGATAGCTGCCTGGTACATGATGGGGAAGAACATAGCACCGGCGGCGGTGTTGGAGATGAACTCGGTGATGAACGTAGCCACCAGACAGATAGCCGTCATCACGACGATCGGGTTCGTGCCGCACACATCGAGTATGCCGTACGCCAGCCACTCGGCGATGCCGGTCTTCTGGATAGCCAAGCCCAGTACAACCGACCCGGCAAACACCATCAGTATCTCCCAGTTGATGGCTTTCATGGCGTGCTCGGGCTTGCAGCAGCGGAAGAGGAGCATGGCTGCTGCCGCGAGCATAGCACTCTGCAACAGCGGCAGGATCTTCAGTGCCGAGAGCGTCACCATAGCTATCATGACCGCTGCGGAGAGGAAGGTCTTCCAACCGGTGTTAGACACCTGCTCGGAGTCGAAGAACTGCAGCTGCGAGCTCAGCTGCTCGGTCTGGATGTTCACCCGTGGCGAGCATGCGAACAGCAGTGTGTCGCCGGCATGCAGCTTGACCTCGTGCGGCGACTGCTCCAGACGTTTGCCCTGGCGCGCAACAGCCACCAGCACCATGTTGTTGTCCTTCTCGAACGTCGTCTGCCCCATCACCTTATGAATCAGCGGGCTGGAGAACGGTATATACGCGGTGCGGAGCTGGCGGTCGGTGCTCACCTCAGCCGTGCTGAACACCGGATGATCGGCGTTGACAAAGCCATGCTGCTTCTCGAGGTCAAGGATCTCGTCGATCTGTCCGGCGAAGATCAGTCGGTCGCCACCCAAGAGCGGTTCATCATCGGGCACGGGCGAGATGACCTCGTCGTAGTGGATGATCTCGATGAGGCGTCCGCCGCGGAACTCCTTCACTCCCAGGTCGGCTATGCGCTTGCCTATATGCGGGTTGTCGGCCGGCACGAGCATCTCCACGGTGAACTCCGAGGCGTTCTCGAAGGCTGTCTCGGGGGCTTTGCGGTCCGGCAGTAGTCGGCGTAGGGCAATCACGCTCAGCACGCCCACGCACAGACAGAACAGTCCGGGGATAGTGGTTGCCAGTACGTTCATCGTCTCGCCCGTCTTGTCGGCATATAGGCCGGAGATGATCAGGTTTGGCGGCGTGCCGATGAGCGTACATACGCCACCCATGCCGGAGGCATAACTGAGCGGGATAAGCAGCTTGGATGGCGAGATGCCGAGGCGCTTCGACCACATCTTAACTATCCCTACGAACATCGCCACCACGGTCGTATTGCTCAGGAACGAGCTCAGCGCCGCCACAGGCAGCATGAGCCGCACGACCGCATTGGCGTACGAACGCGGCTGACCCAACAGATGCTTGACGATCCACTGCAGCACACCCGTGTGCGTCAAACCCGCCACTACAACGAACAGCACACCTATCACCACCACCGACGTGCTGCTGAAGCCCGAAAAAGCCTCCTTGGCATCCAGTACGCCGGTAATAAATAATACCGCTATCGCACCCAGGAACACGACATCCGAGCGCAACTTGGTAAACAGCAGCACAGTGAACATCGTCAGCACCGTGACGATCGTGATCCACGCGTTCAAACTGAAACCTAAAAACAGTTCATTCATCTTTTTATACTACTTAAGTCTCGTACCTGCGTGCTGCTAAAGGAGGATGAACAGCAGAGGTATGAGTATGCCTATGGCGAGTTCGATGCCGCCGATGCCCCAGAGACCGTGCTTGCCTTTGAGCATGAACAGACCGGTCAGAACGATCACGATCAATGCTCCGGCAAAGATGTCGGAGAACCACGTCCAGGCCTTGCCGGGGTTGTAGTGCAGCGTGCTCAGACTGCCCAGGACGGGGCGTTTCTTCACCTGCTCCAGCACGCCGACATGCGTGGTCAGATCCACGGTGAGCGTGCTGTTGCCCTTCAGAAACACCTTCAGGGTGGTGCTGTCGGGGTTATAGTGCTGGATCTCGCGCCCCTGCATGTTACACTGCGTGAGCCACTCGCTGAGCGAGCCATCTGCAGGGAAGGTGTACTCCGTGCGCTCGATGCGGTACTGACTGTTGAAGGTCGCCTTATGGTTCAAGGCAATGCCGCTGATCGCGTAGACCAGCAACATACCTGCAAACACATAACTCAGTTCACGATGGATGATTCGCAAATATTTGCGAATAAGTGCTCCTCGTTCCATCACTCAACGATGATCTCGTAACTGACGGCTTCGGCGAAGTACTTGCGGATGGCTTTCTTCTCCGTTTCGCAGCCGTTGTCGCCCTCACCGTGCTTCAGACCGTCATCGGTCACATTCTCTTCGGGAACGACCTCTACTGCGTGCACTATTCCGCGCACACGTACCAGATTATTGATGCACTCGGGCGCGAAGTTGCCCATCTTGGCGCCTTCCACGCGCAGGATACGAGTCTCGTCGCTACCCATAAGGAACGCCTTGCGACCACCGTGCTTGCACAGATGCGAGCATATGCCCTGGAAGACGATCGTGTCGCCCAGCAGCGAGTCAGCCTGCTGATAGACCTCATCGATCGAATAAATGACTTGTGCCTGTTTGGCTTGTTTCTGACAAGCAGTCAGCGCCATCAGCGCCGCTGCCAGGATGAATAATACTTTTTTCATTGTTATGTTTTATTGTTGTTGTCCTAATATAGAAAAGCTCTTTCCGTCGCGGATGATCAGCACTTGTCCGTTGTGCAAGAGCTTGACCACAGATGACTGGCCGCTGACCACTGACTGCTCCACGCTGCTGGGCTGCGGCTCTTCCAGATGGAAAGCCACGAGTGTGTTGAACCACAAGCCGGGGATGTTTTGCACCGCTCCTATGACATTGAAGTCCGCGCCGCCTTTGGAACGCAACGCAAGCAGCACTTGTCCGTTGAGAGATGCAGTATAAACCAAAGTCGATGAGCCACCGCCGGTAGCCAGCACGGTCTGAGCGCCGCGCACCAGATCATGGCTGTAGGCTATCTGCTGTGTGCTGCCGAACAAGTAGTTATATACATACAGGCTGTCACCGAGATCCACTGCTCCGTGGTTGAGGTTGAGCGTGGCGCTACCCGTCACAGCCGCGTGGGTCAGTGCGCCGTTGGCGGTGCTGAAGGCGAACACGTAGCCGTCGTTCATGTTACTGAGCTGCTCACCACCGCTATGGATGGTTTGCCCGTTAAGCTCCACTGCGCCTTGTATGCCACCGGTCAGATAGAGCCTGCTGCCGTCGTTACTCAGCAGGGATTGGTAGATCAGGTTACCCTGCTTGTTGTTGAAGTGGATGATAGGTGTAGCGGTCAGCCATTCTGCCTTGAGATCGGTGGTCAGGCAGGCGTTGACGATACTCAGCTCCTTGACCTCGGCTGTCTTGCCGTCCAAGGTGAGGTTGGTACTCTCTTCGGCTTTCGCTAAGCCGGACAAGTAAAGTTTGTTGCCCCGTATAGCGGCGCAGGAAGGTTTGTCGTTGAGCACATTGCCTTCGGTGGCGATATGTGCCACATGGTTGAGGTCGGCATCGAGCTTGAGCACCAAGCCGTTGTAGCGCCCATTGGTGGTCGTTCCGTCCCAGTCGGGTTGCGGGCGGGCGGCGAGTGTCACATCGTCAATCTTCATATCCAGCGATTGCGATCCGCAGATGAATAGATTGCCGTCCTCGTCCTCCACCGCTGCAGCGAAGGTGAACGCGTCGGAGGTTAAGTCTTCGCTCTTGGCAGCCGGCTCGCTGCTGCACCATAGATCCTTGATAGCGGTCACCTTACCGGCGTTATCCACGCGCACGAGCACCGGTTGGTTGACCCACACGCCCGGGTACTGCAGGTCGCGGCTGAAGGATTGGCCTGTGGCATCGATTATCTTATACAGAGGTGCAGTCACGCCGTTCTGCTTGTTGCGGTCGCTGTGGCGGAACTTAAGCGCTAGCACTGCGCCGCCGTCGGCGGTTGTGGTCACAGCGCTCTGGCTGTCGTTGACGTCGCCGTCCTCGCTGTGTACTGCCCACAGCACTTTGCCTTGCTTGTCGAGCTTGGCAAGCAGGAAGTTCTTGTTATAGCCGCTGCCGGTGCCATAGTCTGCACCTGCGTACTGCTGGTCACCCAGCACACCGGCATCGGTGGCGTAGAGCGAACCGTAGTTGCCGAACACCAGCACCGAGCTGTCAGCATAGTAGGCGGTGTACTGGATGTTCGTCTGCGCCTTGCTCGTCTCTGTGGAAGAGAGGGTGGTCAACCAATCGAAGTCCTGCGCCTGCACAAGGAGGGCACAAGCGGCAAATAAGCATGTGAAGAAGTGTTTCATATCGTGTGTTGTTTTGTTTCGGACTGCAAATATACAACTTTTTTTTTAAATTTGCAAATAAAAAAGCCAAAATACCTACATTTAGGTATTGCAAATGTCAAAAAAAAGTCGTACCTTTGCATCGTTTTTTGCAAAAGAGGTATATTTTATTGTTTAACTAAATAATTTTTGCGTATGAAAAAACTATTTACACTTGTCAGCGTCGCTGTTATGGCCATGAGCCTTCAGGCGGCAACGCTGGACACTATTCAGGTAGAAGGTTTGTACTACCAGTTGAACTTGGATGAGCAAACCGCTACGTTGATTCGTCTGAACACCAGTTCGAAGTATGAGATTGAGGACATTCTTATCCCTGTATCGGTCAGCCATGACGAGGTAGAGTATCCTGTAGTAGCCCTTGGTCAGGGTGCGTTGCGTAACGCAACCGCCAAGACGATCACCTTTGCAGAAGGCAGCCAGGTGAAGGAGCTTGGTATGCAGTTTATTCAGGCTGCTGTTAACGTACAGGAACTGGAGTTGCCCGAAGGTATCAAACTTATTCCGCAGACTGGCATTCACAATGCTACCGCCACCAACCCCATGCAGATGAAGAAACTCGTGTTGCCATCAACAGTTGATTCGCTGGCTCTCATGTCTATATGCTTGCCACAATTGGAATTACTGGAATTCAAAGGCGCTGTGCCTCCGCGTATCGCTACAAAAGAGACTAATACCTGGACACAGAACCCTTGGCAGATCAGCACAACTAATGTATGCAACACTGCCAAAACCGCTGTTGTACTGGTACCGAAAGGTGCTGTAGAGGCTTATCGTAACACTGAATGGATTGGCGATTATTTTGACGTAATCGTAGATCACGAAAAAGACACTATCCAAGTTGATGGCTTATATTATGAGATAAACAACTTCACACAAACGGCTACATTGATTCGTCTGAACACCAGTTCGAAGTATGAGATTGAGGACATTCTTATCCCTGTATCGGTTAGCAAGGACGAACGCGAGTATCCTGTGGTAGCACTCGGTCAAGGCGCACTGCGTAACACCACTGCTACCAGCATTGTATTTGCAGAAGGCAGTAAGGTGACCGAAATCGGTCAGCAGGCTTTCCAGGCGGCTGTCAATGTTGAGGAGATTGAATTGCCCGAGGGGATCAAGCTTATTCCGCTCACCTGCTTCAACAACGCTACAGCAGCCAATCCTACCAAGACTAAAAAGATCGTTCTGCCTGCATCGGTTGACTCCATTGCACGTCTGTCGTTCAGTCTGCCGCAGTTAGAGACCTTGGAGTTTAAGGGCGTTACGCCTCCGAAGATCAATACGTTCTATGTTGCTAATTCTGGCTACACGCAGAACCCCTGGGAAGTAAGCGCCGGTCACGTCTGCAATACCAATAAGGAAGCTGTAGTTATCGTGCCGAAGGGTTCGCTGGAGGCTTACAAAAACACCGAGTGGATTGGCGACTACTTCACCACTATCCAGGAGAAGGAGAGCACGCCGACAGCTGTTGAGGCTGTGGAGAACAACCTGTTCAAGACCGGTGTATACACCATCACCGGATCCTACCTGGGCGAGGATGCTACCAGTCTGCCCGCTGGTATGTACATCATCAACGGAAAGAAAGTGATCCGTTAACCCACAAACCAAACAAACCATAGACGACGGAAGGCGGCACGTGCCGCCTTTTGTTCGTCTGTGATTGTCTGATATTGTTAGTCTATCGTCAGCTCACTCGGGTGATCGATGATGTGCGTTACGCCTGCGGCCAGCAGTTGCTCGCGTGGCACGAATCCCCATGAGCAGGCAATGAACGGGACGCCGGCGTTCTGCGCCGTGTCGCGATCCACCAGGCTGTCACCAACGTATAGAACAGACCGCTTCGCTGACAGACCGATTCGCTGAAAGAGCAAAGACCGATTCGCTGAAAGACTACTTAGTATATCCAGCACGATCTGCGGATCGGGTTTGCGATTTATGCCTTCGCGTTCGCCGAGCACTACGTCAAACACGCCCGGGAAGAAGTGATGAACGATCTTCTCCGTAGCTGCCTGGTACTTATTGCTCGCCACAGCGAGCAGATGCCCTTGCGCCTTGAGGCGGTCGAGCAGCTCAGGGATGCCGGGGTAGGGGCGTGTGTAGTCGCAGTTATGTTCGTTATAATAAGGAACGAAGTGCGCGCGAACACGTAGGATGGTCTCCTCCGTGCGCTCCTGCTCGGGCAGGGCACGACGGATAAGATTATTGATGCCATTGCCCACCTTGGCGGGATACGCCTCGATAGGATGCGTAGGGAAACCCGTCTGCGCCAGTGCGTAGTTGCATGCGTAGCCCAGGTCGTCTATCGTGTTGAGCAGCGTACCGTCTAAATCAAAAATAACTATCATCATTCAAGCGGGAAAGTTAAAATGAAGGTGTGTCATAATTGACACACCTTCTTAATATGCTATGCTTGCCTTAACGGCGGCGGTCAAGACGTGCGCCGTCGCTATTGCCGAATCGGTCGCCGTCACGTTCGGGACGCGGACCACGACGTTCCGGACGCGGACCACGGTCACCACGCTCGCCTCTTTCGGGGCGGTCGCCACGCGGTGCGCGAGCAGGACGCTCGGGCTCAACATAACCTTCGGGTTTCTCCTTCAACGCCTTGGCGCTCAGGCGGAACTTACCGGTCTTGGGATCGATCTCCAGCAGCTTGATGGTGATCTTGTCACCTTCCTGGATGCCGGTCTCTTCCATCGTCTCGTAACGTTTCCAGTCGATCTCGGATATGTGCAGCAGACCTTCCTTACCCGG
>DBXI01000053.1:14132-45319 GCA_002309255.1 Bacteroidales bacterium UBA1216
AGGCTCTTGACGGTAGCCTCATATACCTCGCCGACCTCGGGCAGAGCAACGATAGCGCGGATCTTGGCGATAGCAGCGTCCATCGACTCCTTGTTGTTCGATGCAACCTCAACCTTGCCACCCTTCTCGTCCTCGTCGATCGAGATGATAGCACCGGTCTCAGCCTGAATGCCTTGGATGATCTTACCGCCCGGGCCAATAACTGCACCGATGAGGTCTTTCGGGATATAGAAGCTGGTGATACGCGGAGCATGCGGCTTGATGTCGGCGCGCGGCTCGGGCATCGTCTCGAGGATCTTGTCCAGAATGAACATACGAGCCTGATGCGCCTGTGCGAGTGCGTTCTCGAGGATCTCGTAGCTCAGACCATCCACCTTGATATCCATCTGGCAGGCCGTCAGGCCGTCGCGTGTGCCGGTGGTCTTGAAGTCCATGTCGCCCAGGTGATCTTCGTCACCGAGGATATCGCTCAGGATTGCGTAGTTCGTGCCCTTGTTCTCGGAGATCAGACCCATAGCAATACCGCTGACGGGTTTCTTGATAGGAACGCCTGCGTCCATGAGCGCGAGTGTGCCTGCGCATACGGTAGCCATCGAGCTCGAGCCGTTTGACTCCAGGATATCCGATACAACGCGTACGCTGTAGGGGAAGTCCTCTGGGATCATGTTCTTCAGTGCGCGGCAAGCCAGATTACCGTGACCAATCTCGCGACGACCTACACCACGTTGGGGCTTAGCTTCACCGGTTGCGAAGGGCGGGAAGTTATAGTGGAGCAGGAAGCGATCCGAGCCCTGGATGAGAGCCTCGTCGATCTGCTTCTCGTCGCGCTTGGTGCCGAGGGTAACGGTTGAGAGCGACTGTGTCTCCCCGCGGGTGAAGATACTCGATCCGTGAGGTCCGGGCAGCGGGCTCACCTCGCACCAGATGGGGCGGATATCTGTGGTCTTACGGCCATCCAGACGCTTGCCTTCGTCGAGCACGGCGCGACGCATAGCTTCCTTCTCTACATCGTGGTAGTAACGATCCACCATAGCGGCAACCTCATCTACCTCGATGCCAAGTGCCTCAGCGCGCTGAGCCATATATTCAGCTTTCTCGGTCTTGAAGTCCTCGCAGATCTGGCTGAACATAGCCTCGCGATGGTGCTTGTCAGTGTCGGCGCTGGTAGCTTGCGCATAAGCGCGAGCATAACTATAGTCGTGTACGGCTTGTTTCAACTCATCATCGTTTACCTCGTGGCAGTACTCACGTTTCACTTCCTTGCCATAAGCCTTCATCATCTCGATCTGCGCCTGGCACTGGGGTTTGATGGCCTCGTGAGCGGCGCGGATAGCGTCGAGCATAACGGATTCGGGCACTTCCTTCATCTCACCTTCCACCATCATGATGTTGTCGAGCGTAGCGGCAACCATGAGCTCGAGGTCAGCGTTCTCGCACTGCTCGAAGGTGGGATTGATGATGAACTCACCGTTCACGCGAGCAACGCGCACCTCGGATATTGGCCCTTCGAACGGTATATCCGAGCATGCCAGCGCAGCCGAAGCAGCCAAACCGGCGATCGACTCCGGCATATCGATGCCGTCAGCCGAGTAGAGCGTAACGTTCACGAACGTGTCAGCGTGGTAGTTAGCGGGGAAGAGGGGACGAAGAGCACGGTCGATGAGGCGTGCAATCAGAATCTCATAGTCCGAGGCTTTGCCTTCGCGGCGCGTGAAACCTCCGGGGAAACGGCCGGCAGATGCGAACTTCTCTTTGTACTCCACGGTCAGCGGCATAAAATCCGTACCGGGCATTGCATCTTTGGCGGAGCAGACGGTAGCCAGGATCATCGTGTTGCCGAGACGTGCCATCACAGCACCGTCGGCTTGCTTAGCCAGCTTACCCGTCTCAAGGGTGATCACACGACCATCAGGCAGAGTGATCTCTTTGGTAACAATATTCATCTTTTGTGTCATTGCGAGTGCCGTCTTGCACCCATTTTGTTTTATGCGATCACGGTATGTGAACGCGAGTTAGTAATAATTTAGACCCTAAAAGTCGTACAAAGTTAAGCAAATTTATTGAAAAAAACAAATATTCTGCATTTTTTCGCGAATATATTTGCTTTTTTGAAAATAAAGTTGTATTTTTGCCCCATGAAACGATATATTCTACTTTTGTATGTGAGCTTTCTGTTCGTGCATGTTCCTCTGTTCGGGCAGAAAGACATGCAGTCTTTCCCTGAGTTGCGCAAGTTCAGTCAGCAGGGTTGGAAGATTCAGCATGCGAGTTACAGTTTTGATAGTCTGACCATCTACTTCTCGGCTCAGGAGCCGGGCAAGAGTGGCTATGACCTGTATGTGACCGGTTTTCGAGGTGGTCAGTGGAGTGCAGCCGAGCGGATGAGCGAGGCTGTGAACACCGATGCCGATGAGCTATGGCCGTCGATAGCCTCGGATGAGCGCCGGCTGTACTTCATCCGTCGCACGCGCGATGAGAAGCTCATCAAATCCACTCATGGCGCGCAGGGCGTGCTCGACCACCTGTACACGAGTGATTATCAGCACGGTGTGTGGCAGTCGGCGGAGCAGGCTATCATCTCCACCGATCATGATCTGTCGCCGCTGGTGCTTCCGGATAATCAGACGGTGATCTTCGCGCGCAAAGAAGCGGAGCGCAAGCGGCTGTACTATGCGTTGTACCACACGCGTTATCTGGGTCATGGCGATTGGACACTGCCCGTCCGTCTTGACTCGGCCGAGCGTCGCTCAATCTATGGTCCCTACTTCCGGCAGCTGAGCGACACCGTGCTGCAGGTGACTGAGGCACAGGAGGTGGAGCGCGACAAAAAGGAGTTCGATACCTTGTATCAGAGTCGTCAGGTTTCGTTGCCCAGGAGCATGCGTAGTGCCCGCTACGGGGTGCTGACCGGACGTGTGACCGATGAGAGCAACGGCCGAGCAGTGGAGGCGGATATACGCCTATATGACGCGATAACGGCTATCCAACTGGATGAAGCGCATAGCAATGCTAACACCGGTCGCTTCCGCGTTGCGCTGCAACCCGGCCACAAGTACAACATCGATATAACGGCCGCTAACAGCAGCCACCACTATCTGGCCATCGACTGCCGCGAGGCTGACTCGCTGATTGACAGGCATGTGGATGTGCAGATCGCTCGCATGCTACGCATCCGCATCAACCCGTTCGACGCCGAGCTCTATACCGCTGAACCGCCGGAGCGGGAGGTGATACGCAATGTGAGCACCGGGCAGACCATCCGTGTGCGCACCAAACGCGAAGCGCAGGGACGTGTGTACGAGCTGCCTATCGGCGAGGAGTATGCGCTCACGCTGTACAGCCGAGGCTATCAGGACACGACGCTAATGATCAATACCCGTCGCGATGTGCGCTTCTATGCAGCCGAACTGGATGTGCCTATCCTGCCCATCAAGAAGCCGATGATCATCCGCCTGGAGGATATACTGGATAGCACGATCACCGAGGGCACGATCCGTCTGCGCAACCGCAACAAGCATGAGATTATCGAGATGCCCTACACACCGCCTACCACCACGGTTATGCTGCGGCAGGAGGATGAGTACGAACTGGTGGTGCAGAGCCCGGGACACTTCTTCTTCGACACGATCGTAAGCATACCCGATGGCTATGACCAGCAGCTCTGCAACCTGGAACTCAAACCGATACAAAAAGACATGGTTGTGCAACTGAAAAACATACAGTTCGAACCCAACTCATATATCCTGACCCGCTCCTCGTTTGCCGAGCTGGAGAAGGTGATCAAGCTGATGGAGGCTAACCCCGAACTGCATATTGAGCTCTCGGCGCACACCGACGATATTGGCACTGATGCCTACAACGACCAGCTCTCCGCCAAGCGCGGCGAAGCAACGTTGGAATACTTGGTGAAGAAAGGTATCGACCGCGCGCGTCTGACCAGTGTAGGCTATGGCAAGCACCGCCCGCTTGTACCGAACGACAGCGATGAGAACAGAGCTATCAACCGACGTGTGGAGTTCATGGTAACGGCATTCTGACGAATTGAAAGGTGAAAGGAGGATTTATGAAACGATATATATTGATAGTATTGACCTTGCTTGCATACAATGCGGGCGTATGGGCGCAGGAGTCGGAGCGTTACAGCGATCTGATAGAGCGCACGCAGTCGCTGCCGGCATACGAAGCCATGTACAATCTGCTGGCCTTCCAGCGCAGCCACCCCGGCCATGCGCCTGTCTACTACCGCATGGGCGATGTAGCCTATACAGTACTGCCCACCAAGGATGCATTGCATCACTATGACGAGCGCAACGAGCTGCTGTACAAGGCGCGACTGTTCTATGGCAACAGTCTGCACTTCATGGGCGGGCGGGTGCCTCATGGAGAGACCTTCCCCACCGTCACACCTGCAGGGAAACGGTTGGAGTACGAGGATATAGAGAGGTACATACGTGCACACTTGGATACCATCAGCCGTTGGCGCACTGAGACCGACACACTCCATAACCGCTTCTATCGGATGGTGGATGGCTATGAGTCCTGCCGACAGTTGTTCCTACAGTTCATGGAGAAGTACCCGTCGGAGAAATTGGCGCATCTGTGCCTGACCGATGAGGATCGCGAGCACCTGCTACAACTGGGACGACTCACCAAGCAGTTTGAGCACGACAAGCAGCTGTTCAACGAGGCGTTACAGGTGTCACCGATACCCTATTACACACCTGCGTTCCGGCAGGTGAGCATCTCCACTTACCGTCTGGATGGCGTCACGCCTACCGACTTCCTGGCCAACGATATACCTCTGTGGGATTATGCCGACTGGGCGAACAACTTCCTGGATGTGCAGAAGAACACCTACCTGGTACTGATGCGTGACCTGGTGCGTGAGTTCACGATGATCAACCACGGGTTGGAGCGTTTCCGTCAGGGGCAATCGGTGGAGTTGGAGACTGATCCGCGTCTGCCGTATCGCCTGGAGTGCTATGACTACCAGTCGCCCGTGGCTATGTTCCTCAGACTGGCGCAGACCGTGGCGTTCACCACGCTGCAGGCGCAGGACAGCCTGACCACCGCTCAGCAGATCGAGGATGGCGAGCTGTCGGCACGCATCACAGCGAACATCGAGGCGCGGCAGCGCGTGGCGGAGACCGCCACTATCCTGCAGACCTTCAAGCAGCGCGTGGATGAACTGACAGCACGGAAGTACGCGTTCTTCCTGCGCGAGACAAAGATCGGATCGGTGGAGCAGATGGTAACTGCAGCAGAGCAGGTGCTGGATTTCCAGCAGCAACTCACCCAGCAGATCGATGCCCAGCTGCAGGCTTATGCGCAGGCTTATCCCAAGCAGTTCGAGAAAGTGGATATAAGCGATGATCAAGCAGCATCGGAGGCCGCAAGCAAGTAGGTTTTGTAGGCTTGATATGTCAAAATGCTGAAATTTGGGCGTCAAATAGTGCCTGTACAGGGCGATAATTTGGATATTTGAGAAAATTGTCGTACTTTTGCATCCGCTTTGGCAGAAACGATTTGCCGAACGCGAGGTGCCATAGCTCAGTTGGTAGAGCAAAGGACTGAAAATCCTTGTGTCACTGGTTCGACTCCCGTTGGCACCACAAAAAGAGACTCATGCGAGTCTCTTTTTGCATTTATTCACCTTCCTATTCTCATTTTCCCCTTCGGTCGCATATTTGCGACCGTTAGTAGCATCTTGTGCAACTTCATCGAGACAATTTCGAGACATCTACCTGACTTTCACCTTTCAATTTAACACTATTTCCCCGAAGAACTCCGGACAGTGGAAGTTAGGTTGGGGTAGGGAGATTGGTTGCCAGCTCAGGAAGTGAGGTTTCTTTGTTTTGTCGGCGCACTTGTAGAAGTTCACGCGCAGCGGCTGCGGGAACTGAGGCTGGCTATCGCGGAAGATGAGCGATAACGGTATATGCAGCTCTACCTCCCAACTGAACTCGCCGTCGCGCTCCTCTATTATCTCGCGCGGGAAGGTGCATCGGCGCTCTATGAGCGCCATCTGCTCGGGTGGAAGCGGTTGCACATCCTCTGTGCGGCTCAAGCGCCGCGAGGCAACCATCGCACCGATGCAGTTCGATTCAAAGTTCATGTAGTGTCGATCGCCGGGCACCTGGCAGAAGAACTCTACGCAGCTGTCTTCCCATACTGCTCCCTGATCCTCGGTGGTCACTGCGCGCAACTGCGCACCCTTAACAAAGTAGTGCAGTTGCAGGAATTCGTGGTTGTTGCTGACCTCTACGCGCACCTCCGGCTTCTCGGGAAATTCTACCGGCCAATTCACTTGTTCGATTTTGTATTCCATTGTATTCTTTCGTTATACCGTGATTTCGTGATTACGACAGCTTGTTGATGATGGCGGTCATTTGATCTGCCACCTTCTCCTGTTCTTCCAACAGGCGGAGTTGTGCGCGTGTGCGAACGAGGTTATGATTGGGGTACTGGATCTTGTAGTAGGTGTCGCCGTTCAGGTAGTCGGTGAAGAACCGCACGGTCTGCATGTAACTCAATAGGCGACAGCCGTAGGGCAACAGCTCGCGCTCGATGTCCGTGAGGAACGTAGCCTGCTTGAGGTATCCGCGGGTGTACGCCTCGAAGATCTCAAGATCAACGTGGATGTTATCGAGGTTCGGATCATCCTCCAATCCGGTGTTGGCAGCAGTGCGCATGAAGTCGCCAAAGTCGCTGAGCACAAAGCCCGGCATCACGGTGTCCAGATCGACAATGCAGATCGGTCGTCCGGCTTCGTCGAAGAGGATGTTGTTCACCTTTGTATCGCAGTGGTTGATGTGCTTGGGCAGTTTGCCTTCGCGGAACAGGCGCTCAGCCAGGCACATCTCGTCGCGGCGGCTGTTGATGGCGTCGATGATGTCCGCGCAGGCGGCTTTGCGGCCGGCGGCATCGGCGGCAAGTGCATCGTCGAACTGCTGCAGACGGAACTCGATGTTGTGGAAGTTAGGTATCGACTCACACAGCTCGCTGAACGGTAGGTCGGCGAGCTGGCACTGGAAGCGACCGAACGCCTCGCCTGCCAGTTCGGCGGAGGCGGGGGTGACCTTCTCCTGCGAGCGCGCGTTCTCTATCAGAACGTACACGCGCCAGTAGTCGCCCTCTGGTGTGCGGTAATAGAGCTTGCCGTCGTGGGTAGGTACGAGCTCCAGCACCTTGCGCTCTATATCCGTCTCGCCGGCGGCAACGAGCTTGCGGCGGATATGATCGGTCACTTTCAGTATGTTCTGCTGCAGTCCTTCCACGTTCTGGAAGATGTGATGGTTGATGCGCTGCAGGAAGTAAGAGCGCTCGCCCGCATGCTTGGCGCGGATGATGAACGAGTCGTTGATGAAGCCGATCTTCAGCGGCTGAGGCTCAGCTACCTCATTCTGGATAGCAAATTGTGCAATAATATCTTTCATGATGGTTATGATTTTTTCGTGATGACGTTATTTCGTGATCTCGTGATCTCGTGATTACGATAGTATCTCCTTCAGCTCATCTACTGACTCGCAGGTCTTCCATCCGGCGAACTTCTCCCCTGCAGCGCGGTTCTTGGCCAAGTCATCGACGTAGATCGTGTGGGCTGAGTCTATCTGAGCCTCGCGAACCACGTAATCGAAGATCTCCTGATTAGGCTTAGCTATATGCAGATGGTGGGAGGCGAAGATGCGGTCGAAGTAACGGTCGAGGTGGAACTGCTTAAAGATCGGATCCCAGTGCAGCTCGTTGGAGTTCGACAGTAGGATAGTGCGGTAGCCGGCTTGTCGGAGCGAGGCGATGTAGTCGAGTTTCTCTTGCGGAAGCTCGCCCAGCATGCTCAGCCAGGCGGCACGCACATCGTCAACGGTCGCACCCGGGTAGCAGTACTCAACCAGCGTGTTGAGGAACTGATCGGTCGTTATGTTGCCGTACTCATAATCGTGCATCAGCTGTTGCGTGGCGGCGCTGACGGCAACTACCCCTTCGCCCTCATCGTCGATGCCCAGCACGGTGCGGACGTTCTCCTCGCCCATCAAGCGCTTGAAGTTACTTACGCAGCGAGGCACGTTCAGTCCAATCAGAACCCCGCCTAAATCAAATACTACAGTATTAAAATGTTTTGTCATTTGTCAATTATCAATTATCAATTGTCAATTAATTATTGTGCCATTGGCGGAGACTTTTGTCCCGTTTGGTGTGATCAGGTACAATGTGCCGTCCTCAATCACTTTCTGTGAGCGTGCAGCAGTGGTTGTAGTTACGGGTAGTGCATCCAGATCTGGCGTGGGTAGCTCGCCCGGGTCGAGTGGGGCGGATGATGATACGACTATCTGTATCCCCAGGTCGTTCATGCCGGTGGCTTCATCCCATGTATCCTCGTTGGCGAAACGCACGGCGTAGCGCGGATCGGCGGCGATGGATTCGTAGTTGTCGGGCAGATGAAGGTAAAGGCGGTACGTGCCTTCCGGCAGGTCGGCGGGTAGGCTCAGCTGCTCGTTGATGGCGCTGATCCGGCCGTTAGGCAGCCAGCGGCGCGGGTCGCTCGCCAACGGCAGCGACCATGTTTGGTCGCTACTGTTACGTAGCACCAGATAGGCGTGACGCTCGTTGTATAGAGGCGCGTAGCCGCTGTTGCGCAGGCGGATTGTCACGTTCATCTTGCCGGCAGGCGCAGCTGAATCGCTCAGCTGCGCATCGATGAGGTTGAAGCGGTAACCCATGTGGATGTTCAGGGTGTCGAAGATCCCGCTGCTGCGCCAGCGACTGGTGACCTGTGTGGCATACGACTTGCCGCAGAACGACCAGTGGTACTCGCTCATCTCAGCCGGCGCATCGGTATAGACCTTCTCTGCCAGCGAGTTGCTCTCCACGTTCGTCTCGCCACCGTTGGGGACGTATAGGGTCTCGGTGGCGATATACTGCCTTACATTCGGATCATCGCTCTTGTCGTCGCTGGCATATGTGCCGTCGTTGCCCCAACTGTTGAGGAACGCATCGTTGTGGCAGCCCATGCGGGCTTTCTCTGTGCCTGTGAACGCCTCATCGGCGGTAAGTGGCGTGTCATCGCCCAGGTACTCGGTCTTGATCATCGGGTAGCGGAAGAGGATGAAGCGGTCTTCGGGCGCATTGGCGAACAGGTATTCGATCACTTTGCGTCTGTTGGCGTTCATGTGCTGCGATTCGTTGCCGTAGCGCGTGGTGTAGTACCACTCGCCCCACACGCCTACAAATCCGGCCTCCAGGACGTAGATCACATCAGCGTTCTGTACCAGATGCGGACGCAACTGCTCCAGATGGAGTTGAACCCATTCGGGCGTAGCATCCACCTTGTCGCTTATATCCTCGGTGTAGGCGAAGCGCAGCACGCACTTCAAACCATACTTGCGCAGCTCTTCCATGTCCTCGTCAAAGCCGTTGAGCACCTCGGCGGGCAGATCGTCGCTCTTGAACCGACCGAAATTGTACAGCACAACCGCCAGGGTCATCTGATAGGTCTTTCCCCAGTTGTCCGACAGTTGCCCTTTCACCACGTTCGGGTTGCTGACCGACACTTTGCGGCTCAGCTCCTCGGTGAACCCGCGCTCGGGGTTGCGGAAGATAGTTGTGTTATCTGCCTTGTACTGCACCACACTTGCCTTGGCCACCGACTGACCGGCTACAAGCAATGTCATGACAAGCGCGGTTGCCAATGCAACTTGCAACAATTGTTTATGTGACTTATTCATCATATATAAAGTTAGAAACAATGTCCCGTCTACCTCCCGTCTACCTCCCGTCTACCTCCCGTTTACCTGCCGTTACCATAGGATAACCATAGGATAACCATTAGACAACCATAGCATAAATCCCCCCAATATACAATTTACTCCTTATACTATATATATACTATGTATATATATACTTTTTGCTCAAATTAGGTGTGATACGACTGTTTGGGGAGTATTTGGGGTCTTTTTTTGTCAAACCTTGACCATTATAATATTGGTTGATTTTGGAAATATTTGACATGTCTTGGCCATTACTATATTTTTCTTTTCTTAATACCAATACTATTTCGTATAGATCCGTCTGATCCGTACTCTACCTATCAACTCGTAACGCGACTACAAAGATACAACTATTTTTTGAAAAAAGCAAATTTTTGCAGTCCGAAAAGGCGATTTTTTGCCATATTTCGTAAAAAATGAACAAATTTCCCCTATTCCCCAATAAAAATTCACCAAGTTTTGCATATTCGACTTTTTTTTTGTATCTTTGCTGTCACTTGCTTTAAGCGCGAGCGCAAGCACATGCGCATACGTATGCACGCGTGTGAAAGCACTTGGCTCAAAACAAAAGTTCGCAAGCCATAAGAATAAAACATGAGTAAGGCTACTGACATACAAGCACCGGCAATACAAGTGATAGAGCCGCAGCAAGTAAATCTGCAACCACAGATACTGATGCTGCGTGGGCAGCAAGTGCTACTGGACTTTCAATTGGCTAAACTATACGGAGTAAGCACAAAAATTCTCAACCAAGCTGTTAAGCGAAATATTTCCCGATTTCCGAAAGATTTTATGTTTCAGCTTGATTTACAGGAGTTTGCAAGGATGCGGTCACAATTTGTGACCTCATATTCAGAACAAGCTGAAATTCAACACATTTCGGGTAATGTGGATAATCTTGCCGCTAAACGCACCACATCCGCACCACCATATGCATTCACCGAGCTGGGAGTAGCGATGTTGTAAAGTGTATTACGGAGCGAGACAGCTGTTCAGATGAATATTGCTATCATACGAGCGTTCGTAGCAGCGCGGCAGTTGTTTATGCAAAATCGCGAACATGAAGTGGCTATCAATGAACTGCGGATGAAGATGAAGATGCTTGAGGATGCGTTGGAGAACAACCTGGGTGCACTAAACGACTTAAGCGAGGAGATGAGGCAGGAGTTAGCGAACATATACAACGCCATTGGCGCATTGAGCATAAAGCAGAAACAGGCAACACAGCCACTCAATCCCATCGGTTTTGAGGCGATAGATGCACAACGCAAAGAAAAGAAAGAGAATTCAACCAACAACAACCAACAAGAATAACTAATAATATCGAAATGAAAAACTTACGAATGAAACTGACGGGACGAGAGGTCTCGAAAGCTAACAACCTCAAACAACTAAGCGAAAGGGGTAGCACAAAAGTGCAAGTAAACCCTAGGATTGGCTCGTCAACCGCCCGCCTTCCGCTCGTGTACGGCTCGATGAAGTCTCACATCTGGAAGTACGCGGCTTGCTTGGTAATGCTGCTGACACTTGGTGTGGGACAGATGTGGGCAACGTACTATTACCGCGGAAACCAAAATAGTTGGGGTGCTACAGCGATGACAGCAAGTGATGATGGATTCTACGAGTACTTCTCAGCCAAAGGCTATAGCAATAATGGCAACCAAAACAACAATTTCAAAGTTTCCACAAGTACATCAAGTTGGGATTATAACAACGGATATTACACCAAAGGATATAATAGTACAGATATAACTGATGCTGGGAACTGGGATAGCGATAATATTTGTGTTTACAATGCCGCTGACTTTTATATCCTTGTATACAAACCAAGTACGGCAATCAATGCGACAAGCAATCCTGTTGTTTGTTTTTCCACCTATCTTCCATCCGGTGTGCCGCGCTTTCTTGTAGGCGAGAATTGGACTGATGCAAGTTGGTCAAATACAGCTGCTGCTAATCAAATGACTTATAATACCAGTTCAAGTTCCTACTCTAAAGATATTTCCATTTCAGATGCATCTAAAGAGATCGCATTAAAGATTACTGCACGTGGAGATTGGTCAACAACTGTGTATGATGCCGGTGAGAAAGGGACGGGACATAACCTCAGTCAGGCATTAGGAGGAGCCGATGGCAACAACCTCACCTTCAAGGTATCTCATGCAGGAACGACAATAATAACACTGACTTCAGCAGGGCAGATTAATGTAGATGCACCTTACCAAGTTTCTTATGCCGCAGGAACGGGAGCAACAGGAAGCGTATCTGCAAGCGCAATAACAACTTATGGGGCGACTTGCACTCTATCTTCAAGCACTTTTTCCAAGACTGGCTATACGCAGGATGGTTGGGCAACATCTGATGGTGGCGATAAGGCATATAACCTTGGTGGCACCTACACTGGGGGATATAGCGATGTAACCTTATACCCTCACTGGAAAGCCAATACCACGACTATTACGCTGAATCTAAATGGCGGTACAAGTGGTGCGACATCTGTGACAGCAACATATGACGCCGCACTGCCAAGTTTCACTTTAGCTACCCGGACTGGCAGTTACAATCTTACGGGTTACTGGACAGAATCAAGCGGCGGAACAAAGGTTATCAATGCTGATGGAACATTTGCTGCAAACAGCGGTATATGGAACAGGACGGATGGTCCAACGCTAACGTTATATGCACAATGGTCGAGTTTCTTGACCGTCACATACGACGGCAATGGTAACACAGGCGGTACGGCGCCTACCGATGCAAACGAGTATAGTTCGGGAGCAACCGTAACGGTCAAGGCCAAGCCTGACGGATTAGTTAAGACCGGCTATACGTTTACCGGTTGGAAAGCAGGCGGAGTAACATATACCGCGGGACAAACGTTCACCATTACAGCCAACACCACGTTGGTTGCGCAATGGAGCGAGAACAAGTACACCGTGACTATTTCCGGTGGTACGGCTTCGTCAACGACTGCCGGTATATCTACGACCGGCACAGCAACCGTTTCGCTTCCTGCCGGAAAGAAGTTTACCGGTTGGACACTTGGCTCCGGTGTTACGCTTGTCAGTGGCACGACATCAAGTGCAACTATTACCTTCCAAGCTTCTCAAGCTTCATCTGTGACTGCCGGATTCGCAGACCGCGCAGGCGTGAAGATGTATTTTGCGAAGCCGACGACACTGGATTGGGGAACATTGTATGCGTACGCATGGAAGAATGGGGATGCATCTGTCCAAAATGCTGCTTATCCGGGTGTTGAGTTAGCCACAACGGAGGTTGTTAATAACATCGTATATTATGTGTATCAATACTACACGGAGGCCGATGGTATAGGTGGTGGTGCAACTGGTAATTCCGCTTGGAACAGAATCATCTTTGGATGCAATATTGATGCTAAAAAAACCGGTGACCTGACGATTGCTGATGGACACTATTACTATACAAATAGCACCACTACCGGTAGCGAATCGGCTGTGGAACATGCTTGGTACATCAAAGGAACGATGAACGAGTGGGGCGAGGATAACCCAATAACACACGATCGATCAATCAACGAAGGTACGGTGTTCATAAACCTTACAAAGGGTACAACGTATGAGTTCAAGGTATATGATCAGTTGGGTGCGCTGATGTGGAGTAACTCTTCTGCTCTTGGCGGTATAACGAACAGCGTAAGTGCTACCACGTTATACAAGGATGATGCCAATGTGATGAAGATCACTCCGGATAAGACAGGTAGTTATAAGTTTACCATTTCCAATACGAATACGACTACACCTAAAGTAGCTGTTCAATACCCCAGTCAGTACCTCGTAGGTAGTTGGGACAGCTGGGATGAAGATGACAACGTGTTTGACCAATACGGATACCTGAGTCTGAATCTGGCTGCGGGAAGTTACCAGTTCAAAGTGCTATATAACGGCGATTGGTACGGACTAAACAGTGCTAATTATACGGAATCCATCAAAGATTATGTGCTCTATGACGATCAAGGAAACATGACAATCACCGTAGCAAAAGCGGGCGACTATGTGTTTGGCTGGAACGGAGCGGACAAGATGCTGAGCATCGTGTTCCCGGATGACCAAGCCAAAGCACAATTACCTGAAAACGGATATATCTACTTCGACTCGCGCGGACTGAGCGCAGCAACGGGCGGCTGGAACAACTATACCTTCTCCACCCGCTTCTGGCTGAAGAACTATGCATCCGGTTTGGATTATAGTCACGTGGACTGCAACCGCTCGAATGTACTGGAGGATAGCATCTTCTATGCACTTATTCCGGCAGGCGGCAAGGTGGGGCAGGTTCAACTGAACAGAATGAAGACGGACTTCACAGAGTTCTGGAACTACTCGAACAAAACGTACGCCATTGATCGCCCCGATGCATACGCCAACTGTCTGGTGAAGGAAGATGGTCATGAGGGGTGGAGCAATACTTGGACGCCGCAGTGGACGACGTACTGCCCGCCGATGAGTAGCGTGACCCTGGCGGACAACAGTACGACCACCTGGGGAGGCAATGGTACGTCAGGCACGCCGTACCTGGTGCCGACAGGTGGCGACATCAAGGTGCATGTGACGGCTTCGACATCGGCGCTGAATGACCCGAACATGACCAAGTACTTCCTGTTCAAGAAAGCCGGTGCGGCTGTAGGGGCAGGTTCGGCAACTACATCTAAGACAATCACAGCTTCCTCTACAACCGGCACGAAAGAGGCGGTGACAGTAGAGGCATACAACTATTACAACTCCACCGAAGGCACGCACCTGACCAGTAGTGCTATCTACTACGAGGCACGCACACCGTACTCTGTGACGCACACGCTTGTAGGTGCAACGGCTTCCGCCGGAGCGACAGGTGCCGGTGCTACCGTATATGGTGCTGTATATAATGCCACATTTGCTGCGTCAACCGGTTATGATCTGCCGACAGCGGTAACCGTAACTATCGGTGGAACGCCGGCTACGTTGACCACCGATTATACATGGAACAGTAGCACGGGTGTTTTACAAATCATGGCTAACAAGATTACCGGCAACGTCGTTATTACCGTACATGGTGCAGCCCAAACCCTTACATTCGCCCCGGCATCCGGTACGGCTTGGAACAATAGCGCCAACTGGTCACCGGCATGCGTGCCGACAATTGAGCACGATGTGGTGATTCAGAAGCCGGTGGAGGTGAACATCACAGATGCTCGTGCCAAGAGCGTGGTGATTGACCAGTATAGCGGCAGCACAGGTCAACTGGTAATCCCTGCCGGTCAGGAGCTCGTGATTGCAGAGACACTACGCAAGAAGAATGCCGAAGGGTCAATCGTAGCTACCGAAGAGAATGATGTAATCATCAACTCGGATGCCTCAAACGGACTGGGCGCACTCGTTATGGGTACACACGACGGCACGAACCAGGCGACGGTGAACTTCTATACCTTGGCGCACGGTGCGAAAGACAGTAAGGCATCCGTCAGTCAGTACGTAGGCACACCGTTCGGCAACCGTCCGAAGATGCTTAACCAGTTCTACCACTCATGGATGTACAAGTTTGTATATCCTGATGGGGTAGGCAATGTCGGTTGGCAACGTATCGGCGGCGATGACGAGCTGGAGGCGTTCCGCGGCTACTGCGTTATATCTGCTGACCCGGCAGGACACAGTTACTGGATGCAAGGTGCGCTGGTGGCTGCTGAAGATAAAGCATTTAATGATCTGAAGTGCAATATAACAGGATCAGAAGGAAACATACTGGCCAACAACGAACATATGTTTGCCAACTCATGGATGGCGCCCATCAAGATCAAGGCTTTCAATGCATCGGACTTTGGTGATCATACGACGGCCACCATCTACATCTTCAACTCCGGCAGCCCGGATGATTACGATAGCGGTAAGACATCTGCCGGTCAGTACGTAGCGTACCCGGTTAATACGGCGAGTGAGACGGATGTGATACCTGCCATGCAAGCGTTCTCCGTATATACGTATGGTTCGACAGGCGATGCTGCAAGTCTGACTCTCGATTATAGCCGACTCGTATATGACCCTGCGGTGGCTACGGGTGCTGACCATGCAGCAATCACACCGAACAAAGCACCGCGCCGCGGAAAAGTGCAGCTGGATAATACGGAAAAGATGCACGTATATGTCAGCGCCAAGAGCGGATACAAAGACATGGTATATATGCTTGCGCATGAGGACTTCAGCGAGAACTTTGAGAACGGTTGGGACGGCACTAAGATTTTCGGCGAGAGTGCTGCACCGCAGTTGTATGCACAGGCTGCTGACGGTAAGATGGCGGTTAACTGCGTGCCGACATGGGAAGGAACGGTGCTCGGGTTCCGTAAAGGAGCAGACGAGAGCATCTTTACGTTCACTTTCGACTACGCAGGTGAGGGCGAATGGTACCTGAACGACCTGAAGGAGCAGTACTCGACGTTCATCAGTCCGGAGAACACGTACACGTTCGTGGCTTCGGAGGGTGACAGCGAGGCACGGTTCATCATCAGCCACACGCCGATACAGTACGTACCGACGGGAGTGGATGAGCAGTCAGCTATCAGCAATCAGCAGTCAGCTGTCAGGAAGTTGATTATTGATGAGCAGGTATATATCATCCGCAACGGAAGGATGTATGATATGACGGGAGAGATGGTACGTTAAGTCGAGGGGTTAGTGTTTAAAGTTTAGAGAAGTAGAGAGTTTAAAGATTTAAGAGATGAAGAATATAGTGAAACAGATAGTTGTATTGGTCATGGTGGCAGTGGTAGCACTGCCCGCCATGGCACAACAGTTAGGAGCCAAAGAACCCGATGCACAATTTCAATCCACCAGCGGTATGAAGCCTTCGGGCAGTGCTTACTCCTCCGAGCCGATGTTAGGTGCTGATGGCACAGCCACCTACGACGCAGCTACCGCTCCGGTGCAGACCCCTGTAAGCGGGGCGAGGAAAGTCGGTCCTCCTACACCTGAAGGCGATCCTACACCCATAGGCGATGGCGCGTGGGCGCTGGTCCTGATAGCCGGCTTGTATGCCGCATATATCTACCGTGTGAGACGCAGACAAGCGAAGGCGTGAGTTCTTAGGCGAAACAAACGGAACAACGTAACACAAAAAAAAATCATATTTGCATCAGATTCATTCGGGGAGTGGGCACAATGTGTCCTCTGAGAATATAAACCCGTTGAACCTGAGCAGGTAATGCTGCTAAGGGAAATGAAGACTTTTAATCTTTTTGTCATGTGCCATTTGGTCATTTCTATGACCTTTGGCTTGGTAACGAGCACGCCCATGCGTGCTCAAGTCGTTAACGAGGAAACACCGCAGGCGGAAGACACCCTGACCATCCTGATGCGTCAGATGGAGGATATACAGGTGTCCGCCAAGCGCGTGCAACAAACCACCTTATCCACTACCATTGTTAAGAGCGAGGCGCTGAACAAGGACAACACCGGTCAGAACCTGCCGTACCTGCTCACCACCACGCCCGGTCTGCAAGTGACCAGTGACGACGGTCTGGGCGTAGGCTACACCTACTTCCGCGTGCGCGGAACGGATCACACGCGTATCAATATGACGGTGAATGAGGTTCCGCTCAATGACCAGGAGAGTCAGACGGTGTTCTGGGTGAACATGACGGACATGAGCTCGTCGATCTCGCAGATCGATGTGCAGCGCGGCGTAGGCACCAGCACCAGCGGTTCCGCCTTCGGCGCCAGCCTGAACATGCAGACGAACATGCTCGACTCGGTCAGCCGACTGACTATAGCCTTCAACGGCGGTATGTACAACACCTTCCGCGAGATGCTCCACGCGCACGCCTCGATCAGCAACCGCTGGATGATGAACGCCCGGTTCACCAAGGTTAACTCCGACGGCTTCCTGTACCGCACTAACTCTGACCTCTATAGCTGGTACGGCGACATAGGCTGGTACGGTGAGCGCACACAGGTCATCCTGCGTGCCTTCGGTGGCGCGGAGAAAACCGGCATGGGCTGGGAAGGTGTGGATTACAACACCGCCTATGGCATCAATGGTGCCGACCGCCGCTATAACCCCGCAGGCGAATATACGGTGCCGGACAGCCAAGGCAATGACTCCGTTGTGTATTACCCCAACCAGACGGACAACTACCAGCAGCAGCACGCGCAGCTGGCCATCAACCACCGATTCACGCGCAGGCTCAGCCTGACTGCCACCTTCCACTACACCCACGGCGGAGGATACTACGAGCAGTACAAACGGAAGAAATACAGCTACTGGGGACTAAGCGAGAGCGGCAAATCCTACGGTATGTACCAGAAGTGGCTGGAGAACCACTTCGCAGGCTTCATGATCTCCGGCAAGTACATCTCCGAGCCGGTGGATGTGCAGATAGGTGCTGCGGCTAACAACTACCTCGGGCATCACTGGGGACAACTGGAGTTCCTGGCCAAACCTTTGCCCACACCGCTGCCTATCCACTACGAATACTACCGCAACGCGGCGAACAAGATCGATGCCAACGCCTACGCCAAGGCCAACTGGCGCGTAATCAACCGCGCGCAGGAGAAGCTCGCCATATACGGCGACCTGCAGTACCGCTTCGTGCGCTACACGATGTGGGGCGTCAACGATGAGACGATGACCGAGCTGCCGCTCAGCCGCGACTTCCACTTCTTCAATCCCAAGGCCGGTCTGACCTACCAGAACCGCGGGCACATGCTCAGCGCATCGTTTGCCATAGCCAACCGTGACCCGAGCCGCAGTAACTACACGGAGAACCTCCTCTACGATGCAGCCACCAAGACCTACTCGGGCAAGATGCCTAAAGCGGAGACGCTCTATGATTATGAGCTCGGCTATCAGTACAGCCATTCGCGGTTCAGCGTGGGGGCGAACCTCTACTTCATGGACTACGACAACCAGCTTGTGCTCACCGGCGAGTACAACGATGTGGGCAAGTACCTGACCACCAACGTCAAGGACTCCTACCGAATGGGTGCGGAGATCACCGCCGGCGTCAAGATTGCCGACTGGATGCGATGGGAGGGAAACATCGTCATCAGCCGTAATAAGATTCAGAACTACAAGCAGTACATCGACCTATATGACGATCAGGATAATTGGAACTGGGTCGGACAAGACAGCATAGTAGGCGATGTGACGATAGCTTTCTCGCCCATGATCACAGCCATGAGTCTGTTCACCTTCACTTACGCGGGCTTCACCGGCACGGTGCAGACCAACGTAACCGGCAGCCAGTACCTCGATAACACGATGGACGCCAACGCCATGCTCAAGGCCTTCACCACAACCAACGTCAATCTGCAGTACGATCTGCCGATGAAGCACTGGCTGGGCAACCGCCGCGGAGTGCCCGATGTCAAGCTGCTCTGCCAACTCAATAATATCTTCAATGCTAAGTTCGCCAGCAACGGCGGCGCTGAGGCCAGCCGCTTCCAGGACGGCAGCCGCTGCGCATGGTACTATGCCCAGGCGGGCATAAACGTCCACGCAGGATTTGTAGTACAGTTCTAATGGACGCAAAAAAAGAACCCCAACCGATGTGAGCAGTTGGGGTTCTTTCTCATTCAATCACCTTACCAGATCTTCACGCGGTTTTCCGGTGCTACGTACATCGGGCTCTCCTCCGTCACGTTCCATGCCTCGTACCAGGCGTTGATGTGTGGCAGTGCTCCGTTCACGCGCCAGCGGCCTAAGGAGTGCGGGTCGGACTTCGTGCGGTTCAGAATCTCCTCCGGGCGGATATTTCCTGCCCATACATTGGCATAAGCCAGGAAGAAACGCTGTTCGGGTGTGAAGCCGTCCACTACGCCCAGGCGGTCGGTCTCAGCCTTAGCCTGCTCGTTGTTGCGGAAAGCCTGATAGGAGATCTGCAGACCACCGTGGTCAGCGATGTTCTCGCCCAGCGTGAAGGCACCGTTGGCGTGTACGCCCGGGGCTACCTCTATGCCGTTGAAGTACTCTTCCATAACCTTGGTGCGGGCATCGAACTTGGCCTTGTCCTCTTCCGTCCACCAGTTGATCATGTTACCGTCCTTGTCGAACAGGCAGCCCTGGTCGTCAAAGCCGTGGGTCATCTCGTGGCCGATCACCACGCCAATGGCTCCGTAGTTGAACGCATCATCGGCGCTCATGTCGAAGAACGGGTACTGCAATATGCCGGCAGGGAAACATATCTCGTTGCTGGAGGGGTTGTAGTAGGCGTTCACGGTCTGCGGCGTCATATACCACTTCTTCTTGTCCACCGGCTTACCCAGGAAGCTCAGACTATATGCCTGCTCGAACTTCGCCGCGCGCTGCAGATTGGCGTAATAGGTGTCGGCGGCATCGATGCGGAGGTCTGTGTAGTCGCGCCACTCGTCGGGGTAGCCGATCTTGATGGTCATAGCCTGGAGCTTCTCGGTGGCCTTGGCTTTGGTTTCGTCGCTCATCCAGTCGAGGGCCTGTATGCGCTCGCCCAGCGATGCCTGAAGATTATGCACCAGGTTGAGCATCCGCTGCTTGTTCTCCTCGGGGAAGTACTTCTTTACGTACATCTGTCCCACAGCCTCGCCCAACGTGCCGTTCACGATACCTACGCCACGCTTCCATAGCGGTGAGGGCTCCTCGCGGCCGGAGAGCACCTTGCCGTAGAAGTTGAAACTCTCCATGTAAATCTCGTCCGTCAGGTACGAAGCCGATCCGTCCATCACCTGCCAGGTGAACAGGGTCTTGATATCCTCCAGCGGCTCGTCCGCCAGCAGCTTGCCTACCTCCTGCAAGTGTGCTACCTGACCGATGTTCACGCTGTCCAGCTCCACGTTCAGCGCAGTGAAGAACTCCGCCCAATTAATCTGCGGCACGAGCTTCTGCAACTCTGCTACGGACATCTTGTTGTAGTTAGCAATAGGGTCGCGCAGCTCTACATTACTCTTCGCTGCCTTGGCCAGATGGGTCTCCAGACGGAGCACGGTCTTCGCGGCGGCTTCAGGTTCACTCTGACCGAATAGGCGGAACATGTTCTCCACATATTGCACATACTTGGCGCGGATGTTCAGCGTGGTCTCGTCCTCATCGAGGTAGTACTCCTTCTCGCCCAACGCAAAGCCTGCCTGGTACTCGTTCATGATGTTCATCGATGAGTTCATGGCGTCGGCTTCCACGTACATGGCGAACAGCCCGTATTCCATGGCTGCGCCCAGGAGCTTAGAAAGCTCGTCGCGCGACTGGATGGCGGCTATCTCCTCCAGAGTCGGCTGCACTGCCGCTATCCCTTCCTGATTGCGGCGTGTGGTGTCGAGGCAGAGATTGTAGATATCACCTATCTTCTGACCTACAGAGCCTTGCTCATGTTTCTCGGCGGCGATCTCTTGGATCAAGCCGTTGACTTGCTCCAGGTTGTTCAACGCTAATTTGTCGAACGAGCCGAAACGCGAATATTCGGGTGTAAGCGGGTTGGCTTCCATCCAGCCGCCGCAGGCGTATTGGTAGAAATCGTTCTGGGGCACAGCGGTCGTGTCCAGGTTACTCAAGGGGATTCCGGTTGTCTGTTTCTGACCGGTGCAGGCTGTCATTACTGCTGCCATGACAAGTAAGTAAGTTAGTTTTTTCATAATTGTTATTCTTTATGCAGCCAAAGCGGCTGGGCGTTTGCTCCGTCCTATGTGCAACAAAATGTGTGCCTAAACCATGCAATGAACGACAGATTGCTATGTGGAAATACAATTTCTGCAAAAAAAACGTGTGCCTGCATCAGATTTAGCGACTGAAATTTGCATAAACGAAATAATTGTTGTACCTTTGCATCCGCGTTTGCCCCCAAACATAAATGGGGACCCCGATGCAAACCAATGAAATGTTTGCGGTGGGGAGAGCGGAGGCACGCGTCGCCTTTATTGCGCAAGGCGCAATCCGATGCGACTGCGTTGCCCAACGCGAAGGCGGGATAGCTCAGCTGGTTAGAGCGCATGATTCATAATCATGAGGTCCCCAGTTCAATCCTGGGTCCCGCTACGAAGGAGATGAGCCAAATTTGGCACATCTCCTTTTTTAATTTCCTCCCCCTCGAAAATTGTTGATAATTGTCTTTAATTGTTGACTTCCCTCCCCCTCTATCGGATCAATCGGGCGTAGAGGACGGGTAGCACGGTGAGCGTGAGGGGCAAGGTGAAGATTGTGCCGAAGCAGATCACCACACCCATCGGCATCCACAGGCTCGTATGTGCTATGATCATCGGCAGCACACCCAACGCCGTCGTGGCTGAGGTGAGAAAAACGGGGCGCATACGTCTCAATCCCGCCTCAAATGCCGCATCGTTGGCGTTCAAGCCACGGGTGTGGCGCAGCTCTTCGGCGTACTCATACATCATGATCGCGTTGCGCACAATGATCCCGATCAGCGAAACGATACCTAATACGACCGTGATTGATATATCCAGCCGGAAGATCCACAGCCCGAGCATCGCGCCAAACACGCACAGCGCAGCCGACGACAGCGCCAGCAGCGCAAGACGCATTTTCCCGAAGTGGTACAACAGCAGCACGAACATAACCATTAGCGCAGCCAACACGCTCCACAGGATCTGAGGAACGATCATCCCATTCAGCTCGGTCAGTCCGCCATAACTGATGTTAATAGCCTCCGTCGGATGCCTCTTGATGAACCCGTCCAGCCACTTCCGCACAACACGCTCGGCGGCCACCTGCGAGGTCTGACCCACCAGGTCTGCGCCCACAGTGATAGTAGCCACAGCGTTGCGGTGCTCGATCGTGTTATGATGCCATGAGGGCTCTATATCAGCCACCTGACGCAGCGGCACCCACGCACCTGTAGCAGTCGGTATAGGTAGGTTCATGAAGTCTGCAATCTGCCCATCCTCTGATCCGTTGCCTGAATCTTGAATCTTTGAATTAAGAATAACCGGTGTCGGCCGGCTGTCGCCATGCTCGTAGATCTGCGTGAGCGTCACACCGTGTGTGACCGTTGCCAGGTAGAGCGAGAGCGATGTCTGCGTCACGCCCAGTCGCGCCGCCTCGTCGGCCTTCAGTGCCACACGGCTCTGAGCGGTTATGTTATCGTAGTCGCTACGCACCCACATGATCTCCGGACGGCTGGCCATGAACGCTCGCAGCGAGTCGATGTACATGCGCATTATTGCTTCATGCTCCTCGGCATCCACAAACGGCGCATACGTGAACCGCACCTCCAGCGGGTTGCGCGCAATCTGATAATCCAGCTGCTTGAAGCGCACGTAGGCATTGGGGAACAGGTAACTGTATCGCTCAGCACCCTCCTTCAGCAGTTCGGCGGTAGCCTTGTAGCCCGTGGTGCCCACCACGAACTGCGCATAGTTGGGCGCCGGCATCTGCGGCGTGTAGGTGGCGTGGAAGCGAGGCGACGAGTGACCTATAAAAGAGGTAATAGTGCGCACGCGCGCGTCCGTGATAAGCATCCGCGCCAGACTGTCCGCCAACTGAGCCGTCTCATCCACCGTCGCACCTTCCTCCAGGTAGATCTCCACGGCGAAAAGCTCACGCTCGGCTTTGGGCAGCAACTGCAGGTTCAGCCGCGTCAACAGGAACAGACCCGACCCCAATGCAGCAACCAATAGCAGGTAGGTGAACCACCGCTCGCGGAAGCAGAACGACAACAGCCGCTGATAATCACGCTGTAGTGCGGCAAAGAAACGCTCCTGACCACGCTCAAATGCATTGATATCTGACTTCTGACTTCTAACATCTGACTTCTGACTGCTCCGCCTGCGGATGAACTGCGTGGACAAGTATGGCGTAACCCATGCGGCGTAGAAGATACTTGCGCCCAGGGCAAACGCCACCGCAAATGGGAACAACTGCACGAACTCACCCAACGGACCATCGATGATCCGCGTCATCGGGAAGAACATCCCCGCTATGGCGCAGGTAGCCAGACTCATCGGCACGAACAGCTGCTTGGTGCTAACCGTAGCCGCGTACCACCGCGACCAGCCTTTGTCCAGCAGGTTCGTGTAGCCGTCAATAACGATCACACTGTCGTCCACGATCATTCCTAACACGAAGATCAGCGCCGCCAGCGTCACCGTATTCAGCTCGATGCCCGTCAGGTACATCAGGCCGATGCAGATAGCTATGCACACCGGCACACCCGTGCTCGCTACCAGCGCCGTGCGCAGCGGGAAGAGCACCAACATCACACCAATCACCACCAGGATGGAGATCAGTATATCCCGTAGGAACGAGCGCACACTGTCGTCCACCACCTTCGGCTGATCGGTCACGCGGTTCAGACGGATATCCGGTGGAAACTGATCCGCCGCCTCGTCCAGCACCTGCTGCACCGTCTCGCCAAACGCCACGATGTTGTGCCCTGGCTCCATCTCCATGCTGATGATCAGACAACTCTTGGTGCGCGATGCATCTGATGTCTGACTGCTGATAGCAGAATGCTGATCGCTCTCATAGCACACCACGTACTGCTCGGGTGTGGGCAGTTGGCGCTCGATGGTAGCCACATCCTTCAGCCGCAGCACCGCGCCTGTCATGGGGTCGGTGCGGATAATCTGCTGCCCGAGCTCATACTCGCCGCTATACGGTATATCCACCGTCAGACTGCTGCCGTTCGGCTGTTGTCCGCCCACGGTGCGCAACCCTTGCAGCAGCAACTGCGTCTGTAGCGCTGTAGGCGTTATGCCATATGCCGCCAGACGCTGCAGATCAAGGGTTACGGTAATCTGTTCGTGCTGGCTGCCGAGGATCTTCAGCTTGCCCATCTCGGGTATCTCGCGCAGTTGACGCGTCAGTTTTTCTGCATAGACCTGCAGCTCCGCCACGCTGCGCTCCTTGCTCTGCACCGATAGCAGGATCGACGCCGTGTTGCCAAAATCATCCACCAGCACCACCTCCGCCACGCCGGGCGGCAGACTCGTCTTCTTCAATAGGCTCAGACCCGCGCGGATCTTCGCCCACGCCTCATCCTTCGATTGCACAGAGTTGCGCAACATGACGTAGCAGTACACCACGCCGTCATGGGTGCGGGAGAATGTCAACTGCTTGTCCACCTCCTCGTAGGAGTTGATGAACGCCTCCAGTGGCACCGTCACCTGCTGCTCTATCTCCTCTGCCGTCGCACCCGGATAGATCGCTGCCACCACTGCCTGACGGATAACGAACTGCGGAAACTCGTCCTTGCTCATCTGAGGCAACGCCCATATGCCGAACGCCATCAGCACTCCGAACACGAAGAAGATGATACCATGGTTCCGTAATGCGCCTTGTATGTGGTCACGCTTGAGCATGTGATTACTTATCTATTTATTACTTATCTATTGGTGTTTTTGCATGCAGCAGTAACTGCTCCTGCACGCATTCAGCGTGCAAAGATACAAAAAAAAAATGACATTTGCAAATAATCTTACATTTTTTTTTCCATCTACATGCCATTTTCCCCTCATCTACCTGCCAATCCTAGACAATACACGAGACATTCTGCTGCCGTTTCCCTAATCCCATCCGAACCTCACTTTGATGTCGTTTTTTTGCATGTCCCTTTTGACCCTTTCTTTCATAACCGTCTGTCTATCAGTGCGCACAAAAGGGCCAAAATAGTGTCAAAGGGTCAAAAGGGTCACCCTGTTTTTGGAGTATAGGTCTGTTTTTTTTATCCGAGTAGACTACACTGAATATCTTCGTTTACTGCTCGTAGCAACAGCTTCGAAAACGAGCACCGGAGTGCTCGCTAAATGGACAAGAGGTTACGGTAACTACGCTTCTCGGAAGTCGCCGGAGCTGACATAGAAGACGCGGCTGGAGCCTAATGGTGTGGGCTCGCCGTTGATCTCGCCGATAGGTCGTACGATGTCGGTGAGGTGCTGGCGGTCGGTGTCGGTGAGGAAGATCTGGCCGAAGCGATCGCTGCGCACCAGGCTGACGATGCGGGACACACGCTCGACATCGAGCTTGTCGAAAATATCATCCAGCAAGAGAATAGGTCGGTTATCAGCCATGTTTGGCTGATGGCTGCTCAGGTACAATGCTTGCGCGAGTTTGAGGGCGATGAGGTAGGTTTTCTGCTGACCTTGACTGCCCACGCGTCGCAGGGGGTACTCGCCTAATAACATCTCCAGCTCGTCTTTGTGTATGCCCTGTGATGTCCATCCGAGGATCAGGTCGCGCTGGCGCGTGCGGCTGAGGGCTTCGCCCAACTCGCGGTCGAGCAGCTGGGAGCGATAGATGAGCTGCGGCTGCTCTTCCACCTCGGCAATCGTCTGGTAAATCTCGGCAAAGATCGGCACGAAAGCCTCCACGAATGCCTTGCGGCTGCTGAAGATATACTCGGCGTGCGGCACCATTTGCAACTCCAATACCTCAAACAGATCATTACCCGTTGACAATTCGTTTTCTGCATCACCGTACTGCTTCAAGAGGGCGTTGCGTTGCTTGACGAGGGCGTTGTAGAGGTTGAGGTGCTCTAGGTAGGCGCGGTCGGTCTGACCGATTACTATATCCATGAACCGCCGCCTTTCGTCGCTGCCTTCGGCTATGAGCTGGTTATCCTCGGGGGAGACCATGACCAGCGGTATGCGGCCTATGTGATCCAGCATGCGCGGGTAATCCTTCTTACCAATGCGGAACTGTTTCTTCTGCCCGCGCTTGATACTGCATGTGACTAAAATGGGGTCTGCAAAAGAACGAGAATCGTTGTTTTGGGGAGAGCCGAAGCACGCGTCGCTTTTATGCATCATGGCAGCATCCGAGGCAACCGCGTTGACGAAGGCGCCTTGTATCATCGCAAACTCCGAATCGTGGCAGATGTTCTGCGAGTCGATGGGGTTGAACGCTGACTTGGTGAAACTCAGGTAATAGATCGCATCCAGCAGGTTAGTCTTGCCCTGACCGTTATTGCCTACAAAGCAGTTGAGTTTGTCAGCAAAACGGAGATCCGCCTCGCGGATGTTCTTGAAGTTGAGTATATGTAGTTCGTGAAGTATCATGCTTGCAATACGATGCGTATCGAATAGTAGATAACAAAAATTGTGCCGCAACAGTAGTGCCCGCTAAAAGATCGAAAATTTGAAAGTGAGGGATTCTTCGTGAATACTCAAAATGAAAAAGAGAAACCTTGATGGCTTCTCTTTTCACTTTTCGGTTATTCCCGAACTTGCTTGCGGAAAGTGAGGGATTCGAACCCCCGGTACCACGCAATGGGTACACCACATTTCGAGTGTGGCTCTTTCGACCACTCAGACAACTTTCCTTTGCTTTCGGTCAAAAGCGGTTGCAAAAGTACAACTTTTTTCTGATAAATGCAAATCTTTTGGCAAAAAAATGCATCTTATCCTGCATATTGTGTACTTTTTGCACCCTACACCTTTCAACTCCCACCTTTCTGCTCTCAACAACTCTAAACTCGATTCCTCCACCAGGTGAGTTGTCGCTTGGCGTAGTGGCGGGTGTTCTGCTGGATAAGTCGGATAGCTTCGTCGAGTGTGCATTGCCCGAGCATGTACGGCAGCAGCTCTTGGTAGCCCACGGTGCGCAGGCTGTTTGGCAGTCGGCTAAGCGCCTGCTCGTAGGTGAGGGCAAGGTAACTGTCGCCCAAGGTGAGGCGGAACGCTCTGTCTGCTTCGTCCATCAGACCGCTCTCTATCATCTTTATTACGCGCGCATTAATGCGCGCATAGAGATCCTCGCGCAGGCGATTAACCATTACACGCTCGATCACAAACGGTCGGACGGTCGGTTTACTGTTGCGTAGACGCAGTGCGGAATACGTGCCGCCCGTGGCGCGACAAACCTCCAGGCAGTGCATGAGTCGCTGCGGGTTGGAGCGATCGACCTCCGCCCAGTAGTCGGGGTCGGCTTGTTCGACCGCCTGCTGCAGTGCTTCCAAACCCTTGATGGTGTAGAGCTGGCGCACCTCGTCGCGGATAGCCTCCGGCACAACAGGTATATCGTCCAAACCTCGGCAGACAGCTTCTATATACAGCATGCTACCACCGCTTAGGATGGCTATAGGGCGATCGGGATCATCGGAAGGAGAGGATTCGCGTTCGGCGATGAGGCTGTTGATAATATCCATGGCGTCGCGCTCGAACTGCCCGGCGTTGTAGGACTCGTTTAGGGCGTGTGTGCCGACGAAGTAGTGCTTGGCGCGCCGAAGCTCATCGGCAGTAGGGGCAGCTGTGCCGATAGGCAGATCGCAGTAGATCTGCCGGGAGTCGGCATTCAGTATGGGTACCTGCCACTGCTCAGCCCTGCGGAGCGCCAGCTCAGTCTTGCCCGCAGCCGTCGCGCCGCATATCACCAGTAGTTTGTGCATAAATAGTAGAAAAACCGTGCAACGGCCTTTTTTCTTTGAGCGTAGCGGTCTAAAACATGGTTCCGTCGTCGAAGGACAGATCCTGGAAGCCTTCGGCATCTATATCGCCTTCGTCGTAGCCGGAACCGTAGAAATCCTCATCAAGGTCAAGGTCACCCTTGCCGTTCTTGCCGAGGATAGCATCCAGATTATCTTCCGTCTCCAACTGCTTGGGTGCTTTCCCGATGCACTCAACGCACTCTACGCCGCTCATGTGGCCTGCGCGTATCTCCTTCAGATTGCCGAAGAAGCAGCGCTCGAACATCGGGTCGAAGATGTAGATCAGCCGCTGACCCTGATCGGTCAACAGGTCACTCAGATGCGTATCCTCCATCACCATGTTGTCGTATTCCATGCTGGCACCCATCTCCACCAGGGTCACCTCCTGCTCTTTCTCCCAACGGTCGTTGCAGGTGAAGAACGAGGTCATCTGGTCATCGGGGTACTCAACCGACGCAAGAATGGCTTTATGGAGCTCAAGAAACGTGGCTTCACTGTCAGCCTCAAACACGCGACGAAAGCGATTCACCTCGTCGCAAGAAAATGCAATTCTATAGATCATATTCGTTATGAGTTGTCAGTTGTAATTTATCAGTTTTTTTATAAATTTATGCTCAAAAAACCACAAAAAAAGTGCCAAAAGCATAAAAATGTAACATTTTTACATAAAAAAACGCAAAATAGTTGCAAATATCATTTTTTTTTTGTACCTTTGTACGCAAGTTGTAAATTGCATAAATGTGCGGCTGCGATATAGCACCCAAACAGGGGACTTGACGCGTGCCGTAAAACAAAACATATATAGATTATAATAGCGTATGGATCTATTTGACAAATGTAACTTTGATCTGTTGAACAAAGTTCGTGATTTGGGTATCTACCCGTATTTCCACTGCTTGGAGTCCCGTCAGGGCGCAGTGGTTACTATGGAAGGCAAGCGGATGATCATGTTGGGGAGCAACAACTACCTGGGGTTTACGGAGGATGATGAGGTAGTTAAAGCCGGTATCAAGGCGCTGGAGAAGTACGGAACCGGTTGCTCGGGCAGCCGTTTCCTGAACGGTACGCTCGATCTGCACCTGCAGCTGGAGAAGGAGCTCGCTGAGTTCACTGGCTACGAAGAGGCTATGTGCTGCTCTACCGGTTTCCAGACCAATCTGGCTATCATCAGTGCAATCTGCGGCAAGTCGGACTACATCCTTAACGATCGCGAGAATCACGCCTCCATCTACGACGCCTGCCGCCTGAGTTACGCCACCGTCCTGCGCTACAAGCATTCGGATATGGCAGACCTGGAGGCCAAGCTGCAGACCATCCCGGAGAATGCGGGCAAACTGATTATCACCGACGGAGTGTTCTCGATGCGCGGCGACATATGCAAGCTGCCGGAGATCTGCGCTTTGGCGGAGAAGTACGGCGCGCGCGTGATGGTGGATGACGCCCATGGCTTCGGCGTGTTAGGCGAGGGCGGCCGCGGTACGGCTTCGCACTTCGGCCTGACGGACAAGGTGGATATAACGATGCTGACATTCTCGAAGTCGCTGGCATCCATCGGCGGCTGCATGCTGACCTCGCACCGCGTAGCGGATTATGTGCGCCATGTGTCGCGTCCGTTCATCTTCTCGGCCAGTATGACACCGGCATCAACGGCTACGTCGCTCACAGCGCTGCACCGGCTCATCGAGGACAACAAGCGCCCAGAGCGACTGAACAACATCGCATCGTACTTCCGCAAGAAGCTCAAAGAGAACGGCGTGAAGATCATTGAGGCTCCGACACCTATCGTACCTATCTTCACCTACAACACGCTTGACACCCTGTACTTCGGCAAGGCTATGTTCGATGCCGGCGTATATGTCAACCCCGTTATCGCTCCGGCATGCGTGGAGGGTGAGTGCCTGCTGCGCACCACGCTCATGGCTACCCACACCGAACCCGTGATCGACGAGGCGGCGGAGATCATAGCCAAGATCCTGAAGAAAGGCGTCAAACTCCCCAAATCATAAGAGTTCTTGTACGGCTTTGCCGATCGCTCGAGCAAAGCGAGATAAGAAATCTTCAAATCTTTAAATCTTCAAATTTGAACAAGACTCTCCTCATAACAGGCGGTAGTTCAGGCATAGGCTTGGCTACCGCTATGCTATTTACAGCCAAGGGTTGGCGGGTGTACGAGCTGAGCCGTCACGGCGAGAGTCATGACGGCATAACGCACGTGGACTGCGACGTCACCTCGCCCGAATCCGTCCGTCAGGCAGTAGCCGAAGTGTTGCGCCAGACGCATGAGATCGATGTGCTAATCTCCAATGCGGGCTACGGTATATCGGGTGCGGTGGAGTTCACTAAGTTGGATGATGCCAAGCGGCAGATGGATGTGAATTTCTTCGGTGCTCTAAACATCACGCAGGCCGTGCTGCCCTCTATGCGCGAGCGCGGTGAAGGACGTATCCTGTACACCTCGTCGGTAGCAGCCGTGCTGCCTGTGCCTTATCAGGCGTTCTACTCCGCCTCCAAGGCTGCCATCAATGCCATGGCGCTGGCACTGGCCAACGAACTGCGCGGGTTCAACATACGTGTGGCGTGTCTTATGCCGGGCGACGTAGCTACAGGCTTCACCGCCGCGCGCGACAAGTCCGACAGGGGAGTAGAGGTCTATCAGAACGTAACCAAGGCCGTCTCTGCCATGGAGAAAGATGAGCAGAACGGCATGCGACCCGAGCAGATGGCGGCGATCTACTACAAGATGGCTACACGCCGCAACCCTGCACCGTACTACATCGGCGGTGGCGTGTACAAGATCTTCTGCCTCTTGAACCGCTTGCTGCCTACACGCTTCGTGAACTGGATAGAGGGGCTGATGTACTAAACACCTTAAGCTCCCTCCTACCTTATAACACAACAATGGGAGTGTGTCAAAAAGCACGCTCCCTATTTTTTTTAGTCCAAATAGTCCCAAAATGATTCAAAAAAAGAATATTTTTGGAGGGCACTGAAAAAGGTTGCTTATTTGTAGTGCACTCATAACATGAGAAAGGATTGCAGCGATTAACGTTGCAATCCTTTTTTATGATTAGTAGCGGCTACTT
>DBXI01000031.1 GCA_002309255.1 Bacteroidales bacterium UBA1216
TGTAGTAGTCGAGGTTCTCGTCCTTGCTCAGGTTCATGCTCAGTTGAGCGGAGAACATACGGTCAATGACCGAAAAATCAAATTGTGTCATAGCTGTTAAATTGTTAAGCTGTTAGATTGTTTTGGTTGGCGCCAACCGTTGTCTCGGAAATCCGCTGCAAAAGTATAACAAAAAATGCAGCCAAGCAAATCTTGACTGCATTATGGCAATGCGTGGCAGAAAATAGCCGTTTTATGGCAATGATTTCGATTTATCGCGGCAATCCGCGGCAATCATTTTTTGTTACGGGCGTCTCGGAATTTACGGAAGCTACGAAAACTACGGAAGTATGACTTTTTGTGTGTAGTCGTTGACTCGCACGACGTATCCGGACTCGATGGGTAGTGTTGTAGTGTAGAGTGCGTTGTCGGCAATAGCCCGTGTGACGAGTTTTCCATCGGGTGCATAGACGGTGATTCGGTCCCCTGCGATGAGTCCGCTGACGTGTAGCACGTGCTCCTTGACGAAGACGAAGTATTGTCGTTTACCGTCGTGGGTGGTGGCTGGATATCCTCCTATTCGCAGAGCGAATCGGTTGTTGTATGTACCAGCGTTTAGGCTGACGTTGTATGGCTGTTCGAGGAGGTTGGTGTATGATCGAGTTTGGTAGTCGATGAGCCAAATGTAGTTGTAGTCGGCAAAAGCCTGCGCCTCCGGTAGGCTGAATGTGATGGTCTCATCGTGTGGCAGAGTCAGTCCGAGAGGAATATCGGTATTTGTAGGTGCAGCTCCGAGCAGTGATATTCGTGCGAGTCGTGTCTGATCGAGCATGTAGATTTGCAGAGCATCGTCGTCAGCGATCCACTTGACGCCATCTCGTCCGTATGTGTATCGTATGTTGTGTGATGCAGTTGAGTCCGGCATGACGGTTACGAGGTCGCATGTGTGGTTTCGTGCCGAGACGAGCATGATAGGTCGTGTAGCTCGTTGGTTTCGGCAGTGTAATGGTAGGTGGAATGTGACTTGCTCGCTGTCTGCAACGGTGGCTGTTTGTGTGAAGAACGCGCTTCCCATAGACATAGTAGCCCCCTGATCCCAGGATCGTGCGGTGTACATATTACTACCGGATGTAAGGTATTCTCCCGCTCCGTCCATCTGGTAGAAGATATGCGGAATATGCATCTGCCTGAGGAAGTTTCCCTCGTTAAGTATGGTATCTGTTCGGTAGTTAGATACGAGCCACGGCAGTCCTTTCATGTTCCATCCCATGTTCTCTTGCCGTGTGAAGTTGAGTTCTGCTCCTGTACCTGCTGTTCGGTAGTCATAGCGTGAGAGATAGACATACTTGTCGGTGTTGAGCTCGGTGTAGACGTACTGTCCGAGTGGCGCGAAGGCTGTGAACCGTAGCGTGGTGTCGACTGCAGTTCCAAAGTCCATGAGGTAGCCTTCATTGGCTGTACGGTTGACGGTATCGACGCGTAGCCATGCTTCGGAGTTGTCGTCTCGGAAGACATAATCCTTTGCCGACCTCGCCATGCCGTCGTAGCGATAAGTGGTAAAGGTGAGCGGTGAGGGGTGAGCGTTGAGCGCATCCGTTGCGTGGTTGTACGAGGTGGATGTTATATTCTCCACGGAGTAGTTGAAGGGGAAAGCTGTCATGGCGTATCGTCGGTTGTCGAATCGCTTCTCGGCCGCCAGGTAACTGAGTTGAACGTCATGTCCGTTTCCGTAGAATGAAGCCCCGGGTTTGAGCAGCATGTATGCTGGGCGTATGATGAGATCTTGGAAATCCTCGGGATCGTCGTATGCCATGGTGATCGTACTGCTGTCCATGAGATAGACGACTGATCCCTGGTGCGGATACTGGTTTCCTCCGAAGTGTTCGTTGAAGGAGTTGCGTCGCTCAGCACCACTTCGGTCGCCGGTCATCGCATCGCGTATGTCGTACTCATCGAGCATGGCATTGGTGATGGATGTGAGTTCGGCTACTTGATTTTTATCCACTCGCCATGTCTCGAAGGCTCCGTTATCGATGCCTGCACCGATGGTCCGCGGATTGCCGAGTATATCCCTGTCCACTCCCATGTTGATAAATCCGCTCAGCACATACATTCTGTATTGAGCGGGTAGATAAGCTCCGTCGGTGCCGTCATTGATGTGTGCGCTATGCTCATGTAGTTGCCAAGCCAATGCGGGGTATTGGGTCAGATATGCGGGCAGGGTGTATGGTGTGTTGGCGGTGAGGTAGGGTGCGAACATCGCGCGGCTGTCAGCGGCTCCCACAGCAATGGTGTTCTGCACATTTCCGTCACGGGTCCCTGTTCCATCCAGTGCTACGCCATCCTCTGTATCGTTGATGACGGTGGCGTTGATCAGCAGTCCTAAGCTACCCATTCGGACGGTCGTGGTAGCGTGGTTGCCATAGATGAGCGAGTTATAGATGATGCCGTGATTGAGGTTGACGACGGGTGCACCAGTCGTATGGCAGTTGGTGATGATGCAGTTTCGCATAGCCATCGAGTCGTTGTCGATCGTGACGGGTGACTCGGTGTATGTCATGTTTGTTCCGTCGATGATGAATCCATCCATGGCGAATCCAGATAGGAACTGTTCGCCGGAAGTCATGACGCCTCGTATGCGCGTGGGTGTAGCGCTGGGTGAAGCTACCTCTGCACGTTGTGCACGCACCTGATGTGTGAAACGCACGCACTCGAAGTTATCGAACTCCTGCTCTTCGTTGAGGTAGATGGTGTCGCTGAATCGGTTGGACAGCGATCCATAGATATAGACGCCGTCGCGTGCATACACCACATCCTCTGGTGCGGCGTCGTAGGATCCTTTGACGAACACGAATGCACGGCGGTCTTCGAGGTTAGGTGCATTGCGGTTGAGGTATGAATAGACGGATGCGACGTCGATGGCGTTCTGCAGTTGTCCTTGTCCGAATGCTTTCTGCCACGAGGAGCCGTCTCCGGCGAGTGCCGCGAGCTTGGTAGGTTGCACGTAGAGCACACGCTGCAGCAGCGCTTGACACTCGTATGCCCCTCGCTCCATGCCCATGCCGTGCAGACGTGACTTCATCGCCAGTTCGGTGTCGGATGCGATGCCCGTGACGGTATGATGCAGACCGATAGCCCGTTGCCAAAAGACGCTCTCGGATGGGGTAGGAGCATACTTATTTGCAAAGACCTTACGCTTATACAGAGCGGTATCCGCCATGTTCATCGTACGCACGGCCGGGTTGAGCCGGAAGTCACGTGCGCGCCTTAGCTCCGATGTGTTGGCGTCGAGGTCGGGGTCAACGAAGTTGGGGCCGACATATACATCCTTGTTGTTCGAGGTCAGCGACTCGTTGTGCCATGTCGGGTCATTGTCGAACACTCCATACACGGCATTGTTCGTTATACTGTCGTTGGCAGCGGTGTTGCTGTCACGATTATAGTTGACGGCACCTATGGTGAACTGCGTGAGCGTATCGGCCAGCAAATCATCCATCCATATGAGGGAGTTATGGATTTCCGATCCCCCGTAGCCGAGGGTGACATGTCCGTCGTTGAGGGCGAAGGTGGAATTGATAATGCGCACGCGATTGGGCACATCCGTCAGGTTTGCGGCATTGGCGGGTACAGGGGCAAAGATTGGTGCACCGGCATTGGAATGGAACAGTGAGTTGACGATCAGCGCATCGCCACCACCCTGGTCGATACGTACCGCCGAAGCACGATTCGCCGCCCTCACACTGCGGCGGCCGTTATCCATGAAGATACAGTTGCTGATGGTCAGTTTGGGCAGTTCCATCTTCATCGAACCGGTTATGACCTCCTTGCGCGGATACAGAGGCACATCCATGTTAGGCGCGAGCATGCCGCCTTGGTCGTGGTACTGCCTCTGGAAGCGGTAATAGATGGCTGCGCCGCCGTTCTCGGTCAGCTTCTCGGCATTGATACCGTCATTCAGGTCTTGGATGGCGTGCGGGTTGACGAAGGTAATGCCATCGAAGGTTACGGGTATGACGGTAGTGTCACGCCGGAAATCCGTTGCGCGGAAGGTGCGCTGCATGAACTGGCGCGTCATGTCGTCGATGACGAACAGCTGGTTCTGCGCCTCTGGCACAACGCGGTCGCGCATCTCAAGGATGGTGGGGTACTTCTCTATATCCCTGCCTTCCTCCGCCGACTCGGTGCTCCAACCACCGAGGAAGGTGATGGACGGTATGCTGTAGTCCCGATCGTTCTCTGCGCCATCGGGCAGGTAGAGTTGCATCATGTCGGTCGGCACTGCCACACGGAAGGTATAGCAGTTATCGAACATGGTCTGCGGTGTGTACGTTCCGCCCAGCAGGCAGACGTACTTGTCGTGGTTGTTGTGTGAGAGCATCAGCCAGTCGATGGCATCCTGCAGTCGGTCGGTAGCTTTCTCCCAGGTGGTGCCGTCCGCCACCACATCGGCTCGCGGCGTGGTGGTCACCCACATCGTGTCCACCTCGCTGCCCGGCAGACGGAGCTGGACATACTGGTATTCGTATATACCCATGTCTATGTACACGGAGTCGATGCCCTGTTTGGGGTAGGAGGATATACGCAGCATGTTGTTCGTACCGCTGTCGCCCTCACGGGTGTAGCGCATATAGCTCTGCTTGCCGGTAGGCATGAGCTGCGTGCTGAAGCGTGAGTTGATTTCGTGGCTGTAGTAGTTGTACAGGCTTTCGACGGCAGATTCATCCTGCAGTGTAGCGGTATCCACGCCGTAGATGGGGAAGATGAACGCCTCGGGATCCGCCGTGTATTTGTCCACATTTGTGGTCTGCAGGATAGCCAGCGCCGTTTCTGCATCCGTCATGCCGGTCTCGTTGGGAGCGTAGTGCGCCGATGCGTAGTTGTCATTGTTAGGGCTGTAAATCTCATACCAGTCGACGGTACGTGTCACCGTCTGGTGGAAGAATCCCCAACCGTTGTCGGTCGAGGGATTGATACGCGCCATGACCCAGTCGGCGGTCTCCTCAAAGCCGTCGACACCTGTGATGGTGGAGGGCTGGACGAAGTGCAGTCCGGCATTGGCGTCGTTGTCGTCCGCCACGAGCACGTTATGGTTGCCTTTGACGCGCGTGAACATGTTGGACAGATCGGCCGTGCCGTCTCCCTTGAGGGGCATAGGCATAGCGCGATACTCGGTGACGGCTTCGCCCTCGTGCTTGACGAACGCATCGGGTTTGGGCATCGCCACACCCAGACCTTTGCCCTCCTGATAGGCTGAGAAGTACACCCCCTCTATCCGGTTCGCCAAGGCGCGCAGCGCATCCAGTGTGTCGGGGATCTGCGGATTGAGGTAGTTGTCCTCCACCATGCGCAGATAGGTGTTATAGAGTTGGTTGTAGCGGTCGAACTGCGGTTTCTCGTAATGCATCACGCCGTCAGGCTGGTGGTTGTATTTGCTGTTGAACAGGGCTTTGGCCTCAGCGGAGGCATTGGTATGATCCAGACCGGTCGCCTCGTTGCCCCAGAACAGGCAGTTGAAGGCAAAATGCATGGAGTCGGCGGTGGAGTAAATCTGATTACCGCGGAAGTTGAAGATGGCGGGGTACGCCACGGCTTTGTTCTTGACGAAGTGGCAGTTGATGGCTTTGACCTTCGACTGGCGCGCGGCACTGATCACTCCGGCAAAACCCTGACGCACATCGGCATCCTCGATATACTCGTCGCTGTTCTGGTCGATGGTGATGGGGTACAAGCCTCGCTTGGCCTCGTTGTTGTCAAACAGGCAGTTCGCCACGCCGCAGATAGCATTGGTGGCTATACATCCGCCGGCGGTCCAGGGGATAAGCGACTGGTCGAGTGCGGACATCGGGCCTTGCGAGTAGTTCTGCGCAAAGTGGCTGGTGTGAATATGCAGGTCGCCGTTGGAGTAGATGGCGCCGCCGTTGCCCGCCATATTGTCCTTGAACTCGCAGTTACGTATGACGAGCAGGATGTTATGCGCCGCGGGGTCTGTCACATTCGGGATGGAGTACTCCTGCTCCTCGAAGTCCTGCGTCCAGTTACCATCCACAAAGATGCCTCCGCCTCGGAAATAGGTCTTCTTGTTATAGGCGTGCCCCTGATAGTCCACCTGGTCGAGCTGGTTGGCGTATCCGCCTTGTATGGTCACACCGTCCAGGATGATCGAGCGTGCACCCTTCGACTGCTCGCATTCCCTACTGAAATTCGCAACATCCTTCGTGCCTATGGGGTTGTACAGGCGGTGTGTTTCGGAGTTATAGTTGCGGTACTTGACAGGCAGCGGTCCGAGCTGTGTAGAGTCGGCATAGCAGGTGATCACGTGATAGACGTGCGTCTGCTCGTCGTTATCCACGGTGTTGCCAGTCATGGTCGAACGCTTGGCGAACTCCCAGGGCTCAATCACGGAGTTCTTGTTGTAATCCTCCATCTCGCGGCTGTCCTGAATGGTCACGGTGGACGCATTGTTGAGGGTGAATGTACCTTCAGGTGTGGTAACGACCACATCCTCACTACCGCCTAAGGGAGCATCCATTGAATAGGGATCGTAGTAACCTGACTGGCAGTAGTTATGTCCCTCAGCCAGGTGGTCCAGTCCGCCAATCACGGTTACAGCCTCGGGTATGGCGAAGGTATTGGTACGCACATGGTCCTCCTCGCCGAAGGCGTTACGGTAGGGCACATACTCGCCCTGCCCGAGGAAGACCTCGAAGCGCTTGTTGCGGTACATCGGGTTCTTCTGGCGCAGCGTTGTGATGTACGTGAACGCATCCCCCAGACGGTGGAAAGGATTGAGGAACGATGAGCCCATCTGCTTGTACATGAGCGAGGTCTCGTCGGTATTCGTATTATCCTGCAGCACACGTGCGGCATTGGAGCCCAGCAACTCGGTGTGAACCACATACAGGCGGAACATGGCGCGGCTCAGGTCCGGCTCAATGAGGAACGTTCGGTTCACGGCACGTGCGCCCATCTCAATGAAGTCATTGTCCTTGACAGACAGAGTATCGTCCCAGTAATACGGGCGGTGAATGCCCGGCAGGCTCCATGTCAGTCGGCTCACGCCGGCTATATCGGTCGAGTCGAGGGTCGTATACTGCTCGCTGAACGAACGCCAGTCGGTATATGTCATACCGGCGCGTGCCAGCGTAGAGGACATCTCTATCGGGTAGTATAGCAATTCGTTGAAGATGTCCTTCCGGTCCCAACGCACACCTTCGGTCTCGGTGGCGGAGAGCTCCACGTTGCCCTGGCCCTCTATCTTACGCACCTCCACGCCCGAGAACATGATAGGATAGTCGGAGTGGGCGGCTATCTCTGCCGAGGTGAACTGACCGGCCACGTTGGCGAAATCGTTGCTCTCGTTCTTCCATAGCACCGAGGAGTTGACGCGTACGTTCTTGTCGAACCACAATCCTCCGGCACGGACCGTGGCGGTGTTATGGCAGACGGTTGAGGTGAATATACGTGCGTGGTTGGCGGCCTCGGGATCATCGTCATCCGGCTCTTCGACATATATACCTCCGCCCGTAGCAGCCGTATTGCCGCGAACAATCGTGCCGCTGACCAGTGCACCGGGTTTCATGTACAAGCCGCCGCCGAAGCTCAGGGCCTCGTTGTTCTGGATGACGCAGTTGCGGATATGCGCGTAGCCGGTCACCACAGCCGCAGCACCCAGTCGGTCGTCGGCATCGGGCGAGTTGGCAAAACCGTCTTCAATAAATACGCCATCCAGAACCGCGCGGTCCTTCTCGTCGGTCATAACGGCGAGTTGGCCGGTCTGTTGTACCTTGTTGCCGGCGACGGTCTCGGTGTATAGTTTCTGGTTCGGAGCGAACAGGTCGTTGGTGAAGGTAACCACGTGGTAGGCATTGCCGTCCGCGCCTGTCGGCGAATAGGTCTTGCCGGACAGAATGGTACGGAACGTAAGCGGGTCACGCTCATCCACCAGCACAGCACCGGCTGTACCCTCAGGCACTGTTTCTCCATCCTTCTCATAATGGTAATAGTCCGTCGAGTAGCCGCCAAGCACCTGTACACCGTGAGGGATAATAAAGGAGTAGTCCAGAGGATTGTCAACATATCCGGGCACAGAGTGTTTGGTAGAGCGCGTAGCCGTATAGGTGGCTGGAGTGGNNCGAGAGCCGACCGAGTCACCTGCCATACGCAGTTGAACCACCCAACTCTTGTCGGGCTGACCGGCTACAGGCGTAGGACGCACCGTAGCATACCGGCCGGCAGTCATCAGGTCGTACTTATAACGTCCTGCCGCATCAATGATCTGCTGTATCTTGGTATCGCACGCAGCGTTATCTTTGGAGTCGCCGGAGGCGTTACCCACGCCGTCATACGCCACGTAGTAGATGGCATATCCCGGGTGTGTGGTCGTATCCGGACGGATACTCAGCGATCCGTCGTACTCATACGCACCGATATCTATCTGGCAGTCCTGTACACGCCTGGCAAATGCCACATCATTCTTCGGGAGCACAGCCTCTTCCACACTCTGATATACGAACGAGTTCCTGATTTGCGAATCTGTTTTGCCCTTTTGGCGCAATGCTGTATAGAACTCTCCGGTAAAATCCTGCGTTCCGCTGTTGATACAACTCGTACTGGCCTCACGCAGACGGAAATCGTTCATGGATGCAGCGCGACCGGCTACATATACGCCATCTACGAAGTCTGCTGCAAAAGGTGAGTTCTCTGCCGAAGGTGCTTTGCCATTGATAAATACGTTACCAATACCGTAATTGGATGTATTCTCTTCCGTCCAGTTATAGACATTCTGCTTCGTGGTATTATTCGGCTGTCCGATGGTCGTTTGTATGTAGCAGTTCAGGAACGGGTTAACCTTGTCCACACCCGCGTTACGGTCACGAATGGCAACACCGTTATTGCCAAAGATAATGGTATTCGCCACAAACAGGTTCGGGTTAGAAGCCGTTGCCAAAGAGATGGCGCCACCGCTGATTTGACCGCCTTCTTTCAAAGAAGCGGTATTATACGCGATGGTATTATTGAAGAACCGCCCGACGCAGAATCCCAGACCACCGGCGGAGCCATAGCTGTAATTATTGGCAAACAGGGAGTTGAAGCAAGTACCTTCGTACATAAACATACCGCCCGCAAATACCTGATTCTGCGAGACTTGCGAACCTCCTGCGGATGTATTATTCAGTACAAAGCAGCCTTCGATGGTGGAGGTGGCACCATCGCAGAATATACCACCACCTTTCACACGGCTGCAAGCGGACATATTGTTGACCACAATACAGTTGCGCAGATGGGCACCCTCGTACATAGCTACACCCGCACCGCCGCCATGGGCCATACCCTCATCGTATAGGAAACCGTGACGGATAGTGAAGCCATCCCAATTTACGCCGTTATACTCCACGTAATGCGAGTCTTCGCGATTGGGCACCGTAGCAGCTGTGCGCTTGTCTTTGGTGCTGCCGGTCGCACGGTCAGTGTGCGGTAGCGAATCGTTCTTGAAAGTATTTGCCATGGAAACCGGATCACCTATACCGCCACCGCCATACGTCGGCACGCAAACATCCGGCATTGTCAGCACACGCTTACGAAGCGTTGTACGATGATTTTGAACCGTATAATCGCGAAGATTTCTTTCTATCGGGTCTGATGTTCCAAGAATGGTTACATCATCTTCCGATTCGCTAAGCACATAATCCTCGTCTGTAACTTGAATCAAATGGGGATTGGACATCCGCACTCTTCTGAAATTGGCTTTTGTCGCATCGTTATTGCCTCCCAATGTACCTGTCGCCGGATCGGTAGCCTTTGTACCCGGTGAGGCCATTATCCGTAAGGTCAGATCTCCCGTTGCAGGTTGGGTAAACGTAAACTCGTATCTTCTCAGTTTGTTATTTTTGCAATATACTGGCTGCTCTGCCAATGTGTCCCCATTGGATGCCAGCACATAGAAGGTAATACCCGTATTCGTTTCATCAACATAGTTGGCATAATAGGCACCAAGGTCTATCTGTAACTGATAAGCTCCTGCCGGTACATTCTTTGCGGTCTGCCAGAAACTCATTGTATTCATCACTCCCTGTAGCAATAGACCGCGTGGAACAGTACCTATTTTTGTACCATCAGAGTCGAGTACATCGGTTTCTGTATCAAACCCCCATGTATTATAGTCTATATTGTTGGATCTATCTTCATATGCGAGTTCCCAACTCTTATTGCCATTCGCATCCGGCCAAGGATTGGAGGCTGATTTTTCGGGACCAAAATACTGATACACAACTAACTGTCCGGATGTCCAGGTAATGCCACCGAACACCTCATTACCCATCGTAATGTTGCTACTAACTTTATTTCCGTTCTTGTCAACTTTTCTTCTATAATTCTTATTAAACACGTTGTTGGAGCCGGAATAAATCATGTTGTAGTAGCGGATATACGTTGAGGATACATCTGTCGTGGAAACAGACCATGTGTAGGTGTTCGTGCGTGTAATAGTCGCCGTATCTATGGTTTCGGTATCCTCGATAATGGATAGCGAATAGTCGTCATCCCAGTATCGAACGGCGCTCTGATTCAGATGGGTATTGTCCTGCTTTGGGTCGGTATCGGAGATTTGCAGGATAGTCTCGTAATCCACTGCATCCAAATCTTCACTTTCCGCGGATTTAGGGATATTCACTACATTCGACATCAAGGCTTGGCGTTCTGTCATACCCGGAGAGTGGTATTTACTTGTGGGGAAACCGCCATACACGGATACGCTGTCGCGCATCACGTAGCCCTTGTAGTCGGTATATTTACCGGCACCTACCCACACCTGGATAGAATCGTTGTGCAAGGTTTTATTAAGCGCAGACGCCTTTTCTACAGCATATTGCAATCCACTGACATAGCGCTCCGCACGGGTGTTGTTAATCCAGCCGTTGGTTTGTACTCCGGCTATGAAACTTGAATACGAATAACTACTCGGTTTACCGGTATAGGGATTGGCGCGCCAGAACGTACGCGAAGCACCGCTTATCTCACCGTACGGATAACGTGCATCATAGGCATATCCGGCACCTGATGACGAACTGCTGGAAGAGGTCACCTCTGAACTGCGATCCTCTACCGGAGCGGCTGTCTCATCCCGGTCATCCGGACCGCCGGTATATATACTGCGAACGGTCAGTTGTGACAGGGTGGTCAGGGTCGTGGTAGTACTCTCCGTCCTGTCGGTAAACCATACTCTTCCCCAGCCTCCGTTATACTTCGTATTCGTGGTCAGAATAGGATTACCCTCGCTGTCCAGCACGCGGTCGCAAGTCGGCTCGATGTCTATCTGATCGCCTTCTGCAAGTTCGGGACCGGCTATATTGTCCAATACATACACCGTATTACCCGCGATGGCGTCGTCCCAACTTGATCCGTCGCGTTTGCCGGCACCTTCGGGCGTGACATACATCACCGCACCGTACTCGGGCAGGTTGGTGTTCTCTATCGCGCCTATATCCGGCTCACCGCCGTAGTTACGACGGTTGCGGTCCGACAGGTCATAGTCCTCAATCTCCGAACGGGGTATATCGTTGCCGCCGTACTCCGACAGCGATGCGGCATTCACGCACGGGTTGACATTCAGCGGCATATACGATACACTGCCACCGAACAGCGGCTTGTCGCTCTCATAGGAGTGACCGACATTACGTGCCGGGTTCAAAAATACGGGATACGTCGGCTCGGTGCGGTCGGTACGGGTAAGGATACAACTGTTGCGCTTCTCATCCAGTGTGGCGGGCATAACCAGCTTGAGCGGATGCGAATCGGGATCCGGCATGCCGGTAGGCAGCACACCGACTATAGTCGGATGCGTAAAGCCCTCTTTGAAGAAACCGTGCGGCTGGCTCGGGTCTTCCTCATGCAACCTGAGGTCTCTATCGAACATATTATAGGTGCCGAACACGTAGTCCTGACCTTCCCGGTTGACCGATAACACGTTGGCTACCGAGCCGAGGTCGCCACGGTTATCCAGCACTTGGTCGCCGTTGCAGAACACGAGCGAGTTATCCACACGTATAAAGCCGTGGAAAGGCATCTCCACATTGCCGCGTGTGGTCTTGTTGTCCGCCTTGAACGGATAGCCCACGTTGTTCACCACATCGCAGTGGTCCATATCGATGAAGGCGCGGCCGTTGGCGGTAATCACACCGTGCGACTCGGTTACGTGGTGCGGCGCGTCGGACAGGTAGTCCGCCGTGTTGTTGCGGATAATGCAGTTGATCACCGTCAGCTCGGCGTAGCACACCTGCCTACCGCCTGAAAGGCCTTTCCTGTGCTCGCCGTTCACATAGATAGCGGCGCCTTTCGGTGCGGAGTTGTTGGCCAGACGGCAGTTACGCAACTCGTTGCCCACCATGTCGATACGTTTGTTGGCATCCGTCGTCTCGTTGTTGACGATCACACCGCCGCCCGCCATAATGGCATTGGTCACCGACAGGTTGTGCGCGTTACCGTTGTAGAGCTTGAAGCCGTCCACAATGGCGTACTCGGCATTCACGTAGGTGAGCACGTGGGCGGCGTTGTTCTGGTAGGCGTCGTGTCCGACGGCACCTAAGATGTTTGCAGTTACCTTCGGCGCTAAGTTCAGCGGGTCACGCCCTTCGGTACTCGTTCCTGTCAACGAATGGGGATAACCGCCGTATAGGCGCAAGTGCGATAGCATACGGATAGAGGCGGTACGCATCTCACTGCCCAGGTAGTTGTTCGGGCCGGCGGTACTCATCTCCCCCTCTTTCACCAGGATTTGCACGTTGTCGTAGTCCTCATAGGCAGTCGGATTGTCGTCCTCGTCCCAGGCGGTAGGCATGTGATAGTGCGCACGGCGACCGATAGGTTGGCTTGGATCCTCCACCAGGTACTGCCTGAGGAACATGATGGCGTCGCCGATGTTCTTGATAGGCTCATCCCAACTCTGACCGGTGTGCTCGGGTATGATATAATCGCCGCTCTCGTCAAACAGACCGATACGCTGGGGGTCCACAAAGATGGTCGGTATAGGCGTGTGCTCGCCCTTGCGGTACTCCAGCGCCTGCGGCACCACCATGGCATAGCGCACATGCTCGTTCTCACGGATCAGTGCACCCAACGATGACACCGGCTCAAACGTGTTACCCACTACGCCGTAGGTCGTATGGGCGTGCTGGATCCATTGCGAAGCACCCTGCATGGCATCCGTCACCTGAACACCTTTTTCCGCCAAGGCGGAGTAGATTCCCGGGTGCCAGTCGCGCACGTGAGGATAGGCGTCGGTGTGGATATTCGGGTAATCCTCGTTGCCCTCGGCATCGTAGGTGAGCACACCGGCTTTGGGTGTCGGATGGTGGAAACAGGGGTAATTGGCCTCAATACCCTGGTGAGGTATGTTGTCACGCTCCAGGGCGTACACCATATCTTTTTGCACACCCGTCCAGTCGGTTATATCATGGTTCATGAACGCCGAGTGGTAGGCCAGGATCTCGTCGTCAGAATCCTGATTCTGACGGATGGCGGCAAACTGCAGGTTGTTGTTCGCCTTGCATCGGCTGCCCCAGAACACGGAGTTGTATATCAGTCCGCAGTTACGTATATACACGCCGCCCGAACGACCGTGACGTCGGCCGTAGTACATCACATCCTGACCGATACAGCTGTTATTGACCACCGAGCAGTGGTTGAGCGTTCCGCCCTCGTCCAGATAGATACCGCCTCCTTCGGCGTTACTCGTATTGTTGCTTATCACACTCGCCGAGCAGAACGGTGAGAAGTGGTTGATCTCGTCCTCAGGTTCGGGTTCGCGCCCGTAGCGTGCACGGATACGCTCGCGCCAGGGATACTCACCGGGCACATGGCAGATAGCCAGTCCGGCACCGATACGTGCCGTCGATTGTGTCAGGAAGGAGTGCTCCACCGAGCCGTTGTAGTCGATAGCCACCGCACCTCCATAGCCCTGTACGATACCTACACCCGATGCCTGACAGGTATGGATATAGCAGAACTCCACGCGTCCGCCACCGTCCATATATACGCCACCGCCACGCATCGTAGCGGCACAATGGTGAATTATACAGTGCAGCAGCGAGGCGCCCTCCACCAGATAGGCACCACCGCCGTAACCCATATGCGTGCGGCTGCCCGTCTGACGCGACGAGGCGTTACCGCCCTCAATCGTACATCCGTCCACCCACGCCTTACGTTCCAGAGGCTTGTAGTGACGTGCAAGCGAGTCATTGGTCACAGGTATCTCGCCATTGGTGGCGAACCAGACAACATGGTAGGAGTTGGTGGGGAAGACGGTATTGAAGCGTCCGCGGACGCTGTCATAAGTGAACGACACATCAATCGGCGAGTGGTTACCCGACAGGATGGTCTTGTGCTTGAGATGCCAGTGACCGGTCACCTGTTCGTCGGTCGTGGCACCAATCTGGATACGGCTGTTCCAGTTGTCGTCAAAGGTCTTGTTGTTCTTCATCCGGCGCAGACCGGGACGTGATTCGGGACTCGCCTCCGAGAATCCGCCATAGACGTGTATGCCCTCGTAAATCTTGAACGAGGTGTTCAGCATCGAGCCGCCGGACGCTTCCGTGGATTCGGTGGGCACGTATGTTCCTTCGGCTATATAGACGGAGCCGCCGGACAGGTTGTTACGCGCCAGATAGTCGCGCAGGTCGTTGATGGCGTCCTGCACGTTGTTCATCGCCGTTGCCCAACTCAGACCGTCGTTCTTGTATGCACCCGATGTGCGCACATAGCGGATTGTGTCCGTCTGCGCTTGCGCGTAGGCGGATATGAGCAACAGCAATATGATAACGATTTTCTTCAATGTTATTCTCTTCGAGATGTCGTAATCTCGTGATGTCGTGATTTCGACCGTTATTCAATTGTCTTTGTTTCCGACTTGTTCTCCAGCGGTTTGGTCAGGCTGAAGTTCCCCCGTATCCACGGCACAAACACCGCCGCCGTGTCAATGGGTTGGTTGAGTGTGAGCTGATAGCCCGTACCAGCGCTGCCGTTGGTACGCATCAGTAGTTGCAGCGGGAAGTAGTCTTTAGCCCCCTCCACTGTATAGGGGATGGTGTAGAAGTATGTGCGCCCTTCCCACCACAAACCTTCGTCAGCCGGTGTGACGATGTTCGGGATGTCATATCCCCCCGATGTGGGCAGGGTAGGCATGGTGTTGCGGAGCGGCATGAAACAATAGGCATTGCCGTTATATAGCCGTCGTGCCTCCATGTACGTGAGCCGTACCGCTTCCGAGGGATTGCTGCGTATGCGCATCGAGTCCACCACGCTCCACTGCAGGTCGACCTTGGCTGCTACGTGGTAAAGCATCAGGCTTAGACGGGTCGAACGATGAGGAACGCAATCAAATGCGCCGTAGTACTTGCCGCCAATCAGCTGGTTGTAGGGGGTGGAATAAATATGCTGCAAATTTCGCTGCACATCCTCAGACGATGCATCAAACGTGAGACTTAACACCTCTTCCAATCCGGAGACCGTGCTGATTGTTTTGTTGAATGTAAGCGGTATGGCTGACGCGATGATATATACGCGTCCGTTAAGCGTATTGTCAGAGAGCAACATATCCAATGTGCCAACGTACTGATAGATGCTGTCAGCCGGTTGCAGTGAGCCGTTGGAATGGGTCAAGATCCAATCATCATCCGTCAGCACGCGTTCAATCGTGCTCCAGCGCGTCCAGGCATTCCCTACCTGTTTGAGGATGATGGCATAGATATAGTTCGGAAACAGGAATTGCTCCGTTGTTCCCGGGTCGCCTACTGTACAATGCGCCGGCATACGGCGTACCGCCTGCACCTCACCCGCCGGCAGGTAGAGCGAGAACGGCATCTCCGACCGCATCTCCACCTCGTGCGTACATCCCGCGAACGCGATAAACAACAATAGTACTACTATGTATGACGCGACTAACCTCACCTTACAAATCTATATCATGTGACCCGCCATCGTTCCAATCCAGCGTCACATTCACGCTGGCATTGATGTTCTGCATGGGTTGCAGCGATCCATCCTCAGCTTGCCTGACGCGGATGAGTTGCAGTGTGCCTGCCTCTAGCGGCGAATGCATGTCAATCAGTGTCTCCGTTACCGAACCATCGGATAGGGTGCTATATGCCCTCAGTTGCCATAGCTTCGCGGCATCTTGTGCTTGACGGCGTGCCGGCGTAGAGCCCGAAGGAGCATCACGCGATGGCAGGGTGACTGCAGCATAACACTGCTCACTTACCTTATCCATACGGATGAGCGCGGCGCGCGTGTACGTATATACGCTGTCTTGTATCCGAAACCCCGACGCACTGCCACTTACCAGCACCTGCATATCCTGCACCTGCTCATCCGGCTCCACAATCAGCGCCACAGCACTGGTGGTCATATACAGGTTCACATGATGCGATTGCGTCGATGAGTCCGTCAGCAGGATAGGCGTGCGACCTGTATAGATAGTCGTGTTGTACGAGGGGAGGGTGTCCTGAGCATGCTGGATGAGCGAAACGTACGACACATATGCCGTGTCCTCTACAGATACATTCACATTGTCTGCACTGTTCACCATCGCTACATGGTAGTAATTTCTACGCGGCACATACACCGTGTACGATGCTGATTTACTGTCCACTATCTTCTGCATCGCATGCTGCAAATGATCCTTGTCCTGGTCATAGAACAGCATGTTCAGGTCATGTGCAAAGCCCGAAAAAACAGGCTCTAACCATTTGCCCAGCGCCACCGCAATAGGCGCATCGTCAACACTCGCAAGCTCCGCCTCAATGACCGCCTCTATATTCACTTGCATACGCATGTCATAGGTCACGTAGCAATCCACACCACACACGCTCAGATCATCATCGATGAGCGAGCATGAGGTGTATAGTAGTGTTAATATGACCAGTGCGTAGCGCTTCATATTCAGCAAACGCCCTCCTTCAGAGCGACAACGCGCCCCGAAAGAGAGTGTTGCAGCCAGGGATTAGAGGTCAACGCTATAGGTTGTACCTTCCGTCCAGCTCAAATCAACCGACAGGCCGATCTCCAGAGTTGGAGTGCGCAGGTCAGGTATACCGTTGTAAGCGTGCTTTAGATCTATGATGTTCAACTGAGCTGTTGTCGTGTAGTCCTTCAGGAACACCTTCTTCGGCGATGTGGTTGCACTTGCCGAAGCCAACTTACCTACCAGGTAGAACTTACCGCCGGCAGGGATAACGCCGTCAGCTCCGATGAAATCCTCACCCGTGTTGTTGATCAGCTCGATGGCAATCGTTGCGTCCGAACCGGTCTCGCCGTCTGCCAGGGTTTCAAGTACCAGAGTCGAGTTGGCACTACCAAAGGTCGTGGTAACGTTGATCGTGTTGCTCATTACCTTGTCATACAGGGTGTATGCGCTGGTGTTCGAGCCGGCATAGGTGTCAGGAGTGAAGTCGAAGCCTACGTTCTTCTGACCACCTACCAGTACGCCCGTCAAGGTAAAGCGCTTGCCCTCATCGTTACATGCAATGCTGGTAGCTGTAGGCAGAGCAGCATCATCCAGGTTAGCTGAATTCAGCTTAACCTTTACATCCAGACGACCTACGGCATAGTTGATCGGGTTAACCAAGGCTATCGAACGAGTGCTCGATGTTACTGCACCGTTGGTGGTAGCATACTCGCCGAGCACGTCGCTCCAGCTCATCGTGGTGCTGGCCAGGGCTGCTGCCTCCGACTCGTTGGAGGTGTTGATGGTCGTGTTCGCATAGTACCACAGCGATGCCGGATAAGCATACAACTCGGTCGGTGCAACATTCAGCGAACCGGATGTGCGGTTTGCAAACGACTTGTCAGCCGAACTGCCGAACTCTCCGCTCTCTGCATCATAAGCCAGTGCGATAGCACCGTCTGGCAGATCGAGAGAGGCAGGGAAACCTGCATAAGCAGATTTAAGGGTCACTTGCTTCGTCTCGTTATCATAGTCAACATAGGTAGCATTCTTGATCGCGGTTGCGATGTTCGTTGCCAAATCGTTCTCAACGATCGACATAGTAGCCAACAGGTCATTCATCATACGCTCTACGTTGAACGAGTTCAAGTTCTTAATGGTCTTGTACTCATTAAACAACGATGCAAAACCTTCGTTGTCGCTGTTGGTGTAGTTCTTCCAAGCCTTCGGAGTTGCAGCACCATCCGTTGCATCAGCAACAGACTGAATGTACGCGATCAGACCGGTCAGTGCAGCGTTGTCTGCAATAGAGTTAGCGTGAATAGCCTCCAGCTCAAACTTGGCGGTGTTGGCGGTAGTGGTTGCTTCAATATACGTCAGCGAACCCTTCTGGAACTTGGTCGGACTGGCAATCGATGCCACCTTCGATTCTGCGTAGAACAGGAATGCCGATGTTCCCGTCGGTACGGCTACGTTCTCGTACTTCTTAGCCTTGCTTGTGGCTGCCAACTCAGAGGTAGCAGCGATGTCGGTGATACCTTCCAGTGTCGAACCCAACTTGCGATCCGAACCGGCTACGGTTGCGTTCTTTGCTAAACCGAACGGGATAAGGCTGATATTGCCCATGCCCTGAAAATCATCCACACCGTTGTTAACCTGAACGGTCGTACCGGGCATACGACGTGCACCGTTACCGCCACTGGCATTTGCCGGCAGGGAGATAGTGATGTCGGTCGTTACGGACGGAGCCTTCTGCTGAGGCTCATTCTGCTCATTGTTCTTACAACCGGTAAGAACGACGCTTGTCAGCATAGCTGCACAAGCCAAAAATGTCATTTTCTTCATTTGTTTGAAATTTTGGTTAATAATTAAGTTAACAAGTTCTTGTGTTAAATATCACATCATAAGTCTTTCCTCTCATAGTACACTGTTATCGAGCCTAAGTTGCGCAAGTACCTCTTGAAATGCGTACGCATGTACTCGTATGTGCGCCCGTTGTTATGCTGCTTGATGAAGCGCTCGCGAAGGTCGTAGTCCAGCACCTGATCAATTATACATAGGATGTCATGCTTGCCTTCGAACTGCTCATAATCAAGATACCAGCGTAACTCAGCCCAGCACTCGCCGCCGTTATATACGCGGAACATGTTTTTGTCGAATCCGAACCGCTCCTGAACATAGTCGTGCAGCGCTTCCGCACGGATCGCACCCAGGCGCTCGTTGTTCTTCTGGCTGCCGTCGAACGATGCCATGCCTATGATCTTGATCAACTTGATCTCTATCGTCGAGTCCTCTATCGCCTCGGCAATGATGGTCATGATGCTGTCCAGTAACTCGTCGTTGTGGATAAACGTGCGATCTACATCCGTGCTATTCACATCAAAGTGCATGTATATGCTGTTCGGCTCGCTGGTGACCGGAGCCTCCGGATCGTATGGCGTGAACTCCGACAGCGGTCTGAGCACCGCTGAGCGCAGACGTGACATCTGATCCAGGTGAGCTATCTCATCCTGCTTGTCAAGTAGCGCTACGATGGCATCATACAGCGAGTCGCTCGGCTCATCCATATACGCTTCCTCCAGTGCCTTTATCCGCTCGCTCAACGCGGCAAGGCTGTCTGCCACATAACGCGTATCAGGTTTAGCGCGAGGGACAAGTATATACTCAGGCTCAGCCACCGAACGTTGTTCATCCGGATGGTCAAACATTATTATCATCATCGTATCAGGCTCACTCTCACTAATAGTATCTTCTATACTTTGTTCTGGCACATCAACTGTGCTGATTTCCGAAGGCTCATTGTGAGCAGGCGCGCTAACAGTGTCCTTCTCGCCGCTCACTGCTAACCGCTTGCAGTCGCATCTATCCTCAAACTCCACCTGGTTGCCGTCCAGCACCACTACCAGATTCACGCCCAAACGGGGTAGGGCGAACCACTTCTTCTCATACGCCAACTTCTCACCGCAGTGCTTGCACTTGAACCGGTCGTACCAAGCCACTCCGGCATCTACACCGCCCTCCAGCTCGATGCTGAAATGTGGACTCAACGCAAAATGCCAACCGTACGACGCACCGAACAGCAACGCATCACCCTGATAGCGGTTCTCCTGTACGCCGCGGTACATCCAGCCTATCGGATAAACACCGCCCGCCACATTGAAATGCGTGTACCCGATGTTCACCGATACAAAATCCTTGCTGAACGCCTCGCACAGCCAGTAGCGCGGAGCAAGCTCCACCGACACATGACGCCACTTCGGAAGCACCTTGTCATCCAGAGGGAAAGGATTGAATCCCACCCCGGCCTGCAACGTCCAGTGCTCCGCCAAGCGGAACTCCAGCTGCAGGTTGGGCGTGGCGGCTGCATCGTACAGCAGATTGTTCTTCAGCGCTGCAATAGGATGATGTATGTCGTAAGCAGGCGATGCACCTACAGTGTCGCTTGCTGAACGAGTATCGGTAGCCGTTGTAGCCATCAAGTGAGACGTGCTTCCTGCCAACAGGAGTATAAACAACCCCACTTGAACCAATACATTGCCTGGTGTCAAGTTACTACGAGTCATTGCTGCGTTTTGTTGCAGTAAGTTGTTGTAAATCAGTCGAATACCCCCCCCCTATAAACATAAATATGCATGCTAATACCCTGAAGGAGGGTGCGAAAACGTGTGCAAAGTTACAAAAAAAAAAGCAATTTCGCAATACTTGAAACGCCTTTTTGATGAATTGTTAAGAAAACCGTACCTATTTTTACGAATTGTCAAGATTTTGCAATTTTAACCATTCAGTAGGTGTGTAGCCTGTTTCGCGCGCGAAAGTGCGCGTAAAGACGGCAGCTGAGGCAAAACCCGTGCGTTCCGCCACCTCCAGCAGCTTGGTGTCTGGACGCTCACGCAGGATCTTTTGCGCCTCCTCGATGCGGTAGTTCGTCACGAACTGACAGAAGTTGCAGCCGTAGGTAGTGTTGATGTATTTCGACAGATACGAACGGTTCACCGGCAGCACCTGCATCAGGTCGAGCAGACGGAAGTCCTTGTCCAGATACGGCTTCTTGTCAGCCATCCATGACTCCAAGGTCTCGCGGTACTCAGGCGGGAACGGAGAGGCGTTCGGCTCACTCTGCGCCGATGCATCGTCCTGCTCATCAGCCGCGTCATCCTGCGGCGTGTCTTGCCACGGACGCTTACGCGAGATGATCTGCGTCGTGTTGTATGCGATTAGGAACAGTACCAGCCATTGCTGCGTGAACAGACGCGTAGGATGATTGGTGAAGCAGAGGTACAGATACGACAAGCCCAAGATTAGCAGGCAAATCAGATAGTTGCGCATCCAGCGCACACCCGTGTTCTCCAGCGATGAGTAGTTCTCCTCGCAGCGCTTCTGATACCGGTGCACCTGCACGATCAACATACCGGCTATCACCGCCGGATACAATATTTGCGCGATACGCAGGTCGATTTCCATGTAGTGCCCGATCAGATGCATCGCAATGGCAGGCAGCATGAACAGCGTACTTCTTAGCGCAGTAAGCCACTTGGGATAAAGCACCTCCGTTGGATAAGCCAACAGCAGTAGCGCGAATGCATCGCGCACCAGCAGATCTTCGCTGGTCAGCGTCTCGGTGTCGAAGATGATGATGTGCAGGTCGAATAGGTACCTCAGCCCGAACAGTAGCAACTCCAGTCCCGCCCATGCTATCAGCACGCGCTGCCACACACGGCGGGCTTCGATGCCGTCGATATGCCAGTGCACCTGTATAGCGCTCAGTATGGCGACAAAGATGAGGCAAAAATGCATCATCGGACTCACGGTCGTCTCAAACAACTCCGCCGGGATGAAGCGCGACAGATAATAACTCAACGGTACGCTCACAAAAAGAAAGAGCGTAAACCAGAATTCATCAAAATAATCGTAGTATAAACGTCGTATTGATCTCATCATTCCTCTCTACAGTAAGGTCGTAGAGTGCCATGAATTCAAAAACGAGCACAAAGGTACAAAAAAAAACTGACATTTGCAAATGTTTTGGCAAAAAAATCACTTTTTTTTACTTAATTAACCGCCCTGGAAAGAATTCAGCCCGCGTTGATTGAAATGATTTGCGAGACATCGGTTGTATAAAGGGGGCTGTGATGTTCGGCCTTGAAGACAGGATCTGCGGCCTGTGAAGGCAGTTGTAACTGCGTGCCGAGGATGACGGCTTGTCGTCCGTGCTTATCGCGAATGTTGTCGATGGCGCGTTGCAGTGCAGAATCGCGCGCCCTATCGCGTGTGTCGAACAGATCGGGCATGACGGCATTCCCGGAGAGGATACGCGTGAAGATCACGCCGGCTTTCTTGAACTGCACCCCCTGTTTGTACAGCGGCCGGAAGGCAGCCAGGATGTTGGAGAGCAGCTCACGTGTGTCGGATGTAGGCATAGGCAGCGTGACTTTCTGCACTACGCGATACTGTTGGATGTCGCTGCGGAAAGGTGAGGTGATGGCATAGACCAGCGCCTCGGCACATACAGAGTGCTGCATGCGTAACTTGCGCGCGCAACTATCGGTGAAATTAGCCAACTGCTGCTCCAGTTCGGGCAGCTCTGTCAGAGCTTTGGCAAAGGTGCGTGATGTGGTGATGGACTGCTTGGCTACCGCCTCGGTTATATCGATGCTGTCTATGCCGTTGAGCTCGCGCCATGTAAGCACTCCGGGTTTGTGTAGCAGTGTGCGCGCGAAGCTCTCGGACTGACCGGCGAACTGCAGCGCGGTGGTTATACCTGCGGCCGAGAGCTTGGCTTGTGCGCTGCGTCCGATGCCCCACACATCGGCTATGTCGAAGTGCTCCAGCGCCGTGAGACGCTTCTGCTCCGTATCGATCATGCAGGCGCCACGGTAGCCAGGGTACTTCTTGGCATATTTGCTGGCTACCTTACACAGCGTCTTGGATGGCGCTATACCCATAGAGATAGGTATGCCGGTGCCCTGGTAGATCTGACGCACGATCTGCTCACAGTAAGGTTTGCGCTCGGCAGGCGGAATGTGATCGACGGAGATGAATCCCTCGTCGATCGAGTATTGCTCAAATCGCATGGTGTGGCTGCGCAGAATGGACATCACGCGGGCGGACAGATCGCCGTAGAGCGCAAAGTTGGAGGAGAAGCAAGTGATATGATGCTGCTCTACCAAATCCTTGATCTGGTACAAGGGCACACCCATCTTGATGCCGAGTGCCTTCGCCTCGTTGGAGCGGGAGACGACACACCCGTCGTTGCCTGACAGTACGAGCACCGGCTTGTTCCACAGATCCGGACGGAACACGCGCTCGCAACTGACGTAGAAGTTATTGCAGTCGGCTATGGCGTACATCAGTACCTGCGTGTTTTGTGGATGCTGTGGGTGACCACCCCCCAGACGGAGAAGTTATTGTCAGCCGTGACCTTGATGGGTTGGAATTCCGGATTATGGGGTATGAGCCATCCGCAGTGGTGCTCGGGATCATGGCGGAACTCCTTGATGGTGAACTCGCCGTCGATAGCAGCAACGATAAAGTCCCCGTTGTGCGGCTCAATGGATTTGTCGATCACAATGATATCCCTGTCAAATAAGCCGGCATCGCGCATGCTGTCACCGTTCACACGGGCATAGAAGGTGGTGTCGGGGTGAGGGGATAACTCACTGACTATATCGATCCGCTCGCCTGCATGGTCGGCTGCCGGAGAAGGAAAACCGGCTTTGATCGCCTCAACAAATTCAAGTTCCAAGCCTTCCATCTCGGCCTGAGTAAGATTAGCTATTTTAGTCATACCTATACGCTATAATATAGTACACAGATCCTATTTGTGACAAATCGATGCAAAGATACGGAAAAATTTTGAATTATGCAAACATTTCGGCAAAAAAAACAGCTTTTTACCATATATTGCGCTATATAAGCCCATTGCACCGATTAACCGACCCCTTTTTCGGTGCAAAAACGGGTATATTGAAGAAAAAAACAAAAAATCTTTCGAATAATTTGCAAATGTCAGATTTTTTTCGTATCTTTGCACTTTCGTTTGCATTTGTAGCTGACGAACCTTGACTCAACATACAATATTATTCAAAATAGTAAGAAAACAATCAAACTATGAAACACCTTTATCAACGTATTCTATCCGTACTCTTATGTGTACTATGCGTAGTAGGCGTTCTTCGTTCGGAGAACGAGGTTTACGACGTGTGGGACGACAAGAATCCGGTAGCCACCGTGACGCCAGTAGGCACGACCTACACGGTGACGAGTGCCGCGGAGTTAGCATGGATAGCGGAGCAGAACGATGCCCAGAACGGCTATGCAGGCAAGACGATCGTTCTTGCCGCGAACATCGACCTGAACGGTTCGAACCGTAGGTTGGTGTGGACACCTATCGGCACCTCAGAAAAGCCTTTCCAAGGCAAGTTCAAAGGTAACAACCATCTTGTTCGCGGCATGATCTCCATCGACGCGGAGGATGGTGTGGGTTTATTCGGTTATGTGGGTGTGAACGGCGAGATCAGCGGTATCGGCATCAGCGGTGGCAGCTTAGATCGTCCAAGTAGCATCGTTGCAGCTTATCAGCGTAGGGTAGGTGCTTTAGCCGGCGTGTGTGCGGGCTCGATATCCGAGTGCTGGAGCATGGCGGAGATAGCTATGTCGAGCAACGTGACAGGCGGCCTGGTGGGTGAGCTGCAGAGCACCGGCAGGATGACCGATACGTACTGCAGTGCGCTTGTGCGCAACGCCGGTGACACGGTGGGTGTGCTGGTAGGAATGAACGCGGGGCAGATCACCCGCTCGTACACCACCGGCTACGCCAAGAACGGCTGCGCGTTTGTGGGCTATAGCCAGGCCAGCGCCCAGTACGAGAAGTGCTACTTCGATCGCAAGCTATATTATCAGGAGCCCGGCGCAGTTAGCAACGGACTGACAGGCATAGACGATATACGTGAGATGTTCCGATGCATGAACACGGATGTGACTCACTGGAAGAGTGCCAACGACATGTACCCTCAGTTGCGCGGCTTTGCCGGTATGGATGCTTCGCGCCTGTCGGTGGCACCGGTGTACATTGATACGGATGAGACCGACCCCATCAACCACGCCAACGACCTGACGGTGGACTTCCGTGTGGATATAGCCGGAGGTGCGATCGTATGGAAGACGCAGGAGTTGGCAGGTGCCGACTGGATCATCTTCCGCAGCGGTGATGCGAACGTAGGTGTGATCCGTCCGTGTACGGAGACCGACGTAATCTCCAATGCCACGTACCGTGGTGAGCGGCGCACGGTGTACTTCCGTCCTCGCCGCGTGGATGACCTTAAGCCAGGCAGGTTCTTCAACAGCAGCGACAAGGATGCCAGCGAGGTATGCTTCGCTAAGGAGCTGGTGTATAGCGATGCTATCCGCAATAATAGCGGCGAGATCAAGTCTCGTGACGGTTTTGGTAAGCATCACTACCTGGTCGTTCGCTACGGCTATGACGCCAATCTGTCAGGTGACAAGTGGTACGAGCTGGATACACTGCCGGAGATCATCGGCGACGATGAATTGTTAGAATGGCATGCGACAGGCTCGCTGCTGTGTGATTCGGCAGGGCAGTTTATGCTGCGCCTGTTCGTTCACGACGATCGCTGCGTGCCCGACTGGACACCCTGCGAGGGGCAGGTGATCTACACCGTACTGCCGGAGCTCAAGCCCGGTGAGATAACAACGCGTTGGGACACGCTGTACTTGGATGGCAAGGGCTACGCTACTATCAATATCCCCGAAACAGAGGCAGCCTCAGGTGGACAAGGCACACTGAGCTACAGCTGGCTGCTGAGCCAGGATCCGTCAGGAAAGCGAATAAACGGCGCCGCCGGTGCCAGCCTGAACTATACAGGCTGGACGGAGGTGACGGATAAGCAGGAAATCTATCGCTACGTGAAGGACGGAACAAAGTGCGACGGCAAGCTATCGGACGGCGTGTTCACGATCACCGTGTTCGATAAGTTCCGCGAGGGTGCACTGAATCAGGAGAACACCCCCGGCCTAACCAAACGCGTGTTCTGTACCATGGATGATGCCAAGGAGCATATTATCACAGCCAGCCCCGCTTCGGGCGGTTCGACGAGGCATCTGTACCAGTGGTACATGCAGGTTGGCAAGTCTGCTGCTGCGCCCATCAATGGCGCCACCGGCCACAATCTGCCGCTGAAAGGGATCAATCTGGTGGTAGGCACAGAGTACACGTTCTACCGTATGGCTAAGGACGACACGCGCTTCACCACATGGACTCAGTCGGGCGTGACACAGGTGATTCTGGTAGCCGATGAACTCAACCCGGGCGTGATCCCCACAAAGCATGACACCCTCGTGCTGGATAACAACAGCAGAGCCGTGCTGACCATCACCGAACAGACACCCGCCACAAAGGGATCAGGTGAGTACAGCTACGCATGGCGTAACACCAAGGACGGCGAGGATATAGCCAATACGGGCGTTAAGAGCGACCTGACATACACCTTTAACAGCCCGACAACCGCGCAGACGTTTTACCGCCATGTGACGGACGGCACCCCTTGTGGCGACGCTATATCCGAAGGTGTTTATACGGTCACTGTATTCGAACCGCTCAATGCCGGATTGGTGAGCGCTGAAACAGACTGGGGTGCTGACCGCAAGTCGTTCTGCTCGGTAGAGGCGGCTAAGACCTTCACGGTCATCGCCGACGATGCCGAAGGAGGTTCTGGAACCTATATGTACCAATGGTACATGATCTCCGGAAAGGACACCACAGCCATCAGCGGGGCAACAAGCATCAACCTGCCGCTGAGCAAGGCTACGCTGAGCGCCGGCCATGAGTACATCTTCATCCGACAAGCAAAGGACAACACACGCTTCACTCAATGGACGCAATGCAGCGGTATGCAGAAAATCTACATCCTCCGTGAACTTGATCCGGGTGCCATAGAGAGCAAGGATCTTGGTCGCCAATGCGTTGATCCTGAAGATCCCACGGCGTACACCTATATCAATCAGATTCAACCCGCCTCTGGCGAGGACGAGCTGGAGTATCGCTGGCTGCGCATCAATGGCACGCAAGAGACCGTGCTCCCGTTAGAAACGACGCAATCGCTGAACTACTATCGGTACATCTACAGCAGTAATACAAATATAACGTACACGTACGTTCGCGAGGTGCGTCAAGGCAACTGCGAGTGGGTACGATCCAAGGGACAGGTAACAGAGAGCTACGGCATAAAGAGCAAGGGCGAGATAGTGCGCACGATATGCGACTTCAACCTGCCGTACACCATGCACTGGAAGGACTCGAAGGGCAACGACTTCAGCTACACGTTCAAGACCGGTGGCGAGAACGAGCGATGGACGGTGACGGACGCGTATAGCGCCAACGGCTGCCAGGCTGACACGGTGATCACCCTGTCGGTTGTTCAGCAGCCTAAGATCAGCACCGAGGAGACCGAGGCTAAGTTCTGCCAGAACGAGAACGAGCTGACGATCACCTACACGCAGGAGGCCGGCGATGCTGACATCTTCAAGATCACCTATAGCGATGCACTGGCCAAGGTGATGGGCACGAAGGACACCACCGGACACATCATCACCCCCGGTCGTATCACGATCACCGGCGTGCCGCCACTACCTGATGAGGAGGGGATGTCGCTGGATATACGCGTAGGTGCCAGCGGTGAGGCAACAGACGTGAGCGAGGTGGAGTGTAACACCGACCGCATACACGTGAGCATTGAGTCACGACTGGGCGGATACCTACACTCCAAGTTCAGCCGCATGCTGTTCGTGGACAACAACCCCGAGAACGGCGCGGTGAACCAGACCCCCAAGCTGCACTTCACGAACTACGAGTGGTACAAGAACGGTCATCACCTCAGCACACATGACGGCGAGCAGTATTACCACGAAAACGGACAAGAGCTCAATGGCGTGTTCTATGTGATCCTGACTGACGACAGAGGCACTAAGTACAAATCGTGCGAGCTTGTGATGCCCGATGAGAGCGTGAGCGTAGCTGCCGTGATGCACGTGATCTATCCTGTGCCCGTGGGAGCAGGCGAACCGCTGAGTATACATGCTAATAGAAGCGTAGCGCTGATCATCTCCACCACAGGCGAAGCAGTGATGCGCGTTGAGTGTACGGACGATGAGACAGTAGTGCAAGCGCCACGAATACCCGGCATCTATTACGTGCGCATAACAGCCGATGACGGAAAGGTCACGACTGAAAAACTGATTGTTAAATAAGAATAGGAGGACACAGCAATGAAAAGATATCTATATACGACCCTTCTCCTCCTTGCCGCTGCAGCTACGCTCAGCGCAGCGCAGTTGCCCGACTCTGTTAAGCAGGCATCTGACGCTGAATACCGCATAGAGAAAGGACTGAACTTCGACGTATCATTCGGACTGGGCTTCGGCCGGATGGAGTTCAGCCAGATAGGCTCATCATTCACGCCGGCGCATGTGACCAACATCCCGTCGTTCCCTAACTGGAACGTAGGTCTGGGCATCAACTACTACTTCCTGCCCTGGATGGGTATAGGAACGGGTCTACAATTCTCCACCTATGCTAACACCTCGCTGCTCAACAAGCCCTGGGTAGTGTCAGGCTTTGACTATCAGGGGGATCGTTATGACTTCACCTCTACGCCCACTAACCTGAGCGAGCGGCAGGGACTGTACATGGTTGAGCTGCCTGTCAGTCTGCGTTTCCGCACGTTTAAGCAGCGCCTGGGCTTTCACGGTGTAGCGGGCGTCAAGCTCGGTGTATCGGTGCATGACTACTACCAGCTGTCCGGCGGCTCGTTCCACAACGAGGTGACATACGACTATTGGGCGCTGACTGTCAAGGACAATATACCCGGTGTAATCAGTGATTTCAACGTTAATCCTGTTTCCGGCAATATAGGCTATCGCTTGCGCGGGCTGAACATAGGCGCATATTCGGAGATAGGTATGTTGATTCGTCTGCATCAGCGACTTGACCTGCTGTTGGCACTGACGGCTACGTACTACTTCACCGATGCGTTAGGAGCGGGTAGGTCGTCGCTGTTAGGCTTTGATGAGTCATTCAAGCCCGGCGAGTATCCCTCCCCGTTCAGCGCCAGGGACAACAGCGGCAATCTTCAACCCGTCACCTACGATGGTGTGCTGCGCACCAACGAGGCGCAGGAGCTCCATCCGTGGAATTTGGCGCTGAAGGTGGGACTGTCCATCAATGCCGGCAAGACGCAAGCCAAGCGCGAGTACGACAAGCAGGAGCGTGCACGTCGCCGTGCAGAAAAAGAGGCTGCACGTCTGGCTCGTGAAGCCGAGCGACTTGCTCGACTGGAGGCGGAGGAGCGCGCGCGCCGTGAGGCGGACAGCTTGCGACAACTTGAACTCGCTGCGGTCGAAGTACAGCCGGTGGACACCACACCTGTACCTACACGATGCGACTCTATACGCGAGCAGATACTCGCCCTGATAGCCGAGTGCGACCTGAACCTGTGCGACCTATGTCCCGTGATACATGATACGATTTACATCTATCCGCAGGACACCATAGCACAGGTGGATACGACCTCTATGGTAGAGATCACGCCCACGCAGGCGCTGGAGGAGATCATGCAATCCGCCGTGATCTGGTTCAAACTCGACGACACGATACCAATCCTCGAACCCGAAGATATCCTGACGCGCATCGCCGCAGTGCTGGTTGGCCATCCGGATCAGAAGGTGGAGGTGAACGGTCATGCTTGCGTGCTGGGCAAACCTGCGTACAACAAGAAACTCGCTATGCGCCGCGCGCAAGCCGTTGCTAACCAACTGATGGCGTTGGGAGTTAAACCCGAGCAGATGATCGTGCAGAGTCTCGGTGATGATGTTCCGTACCGCTACAACGGCAAGCACCAACTTGACAAGGATCGCCGCGTGGAGGTGCTGCCCGTGACCGATACACCAGCCGCGCAACCTGACACTTCGCTGCCTACCATTGAAGTGGTGCTCGCAGGCTCCAGGCTGGCGCAGATTGCACGACGCTACTACGGCAATCCAGAGTATTGGGTGTTCATCTATGAGGCAAACAAGGGCAAGATCAAAGACCCCGACAACCTCCCCGCCAAGGCGGAGATCGTCGTGCCTGATCTGACTGAGCGACTGAAAGGCAAGTCGCAAGCCGAGATAGACCAACTGATCCAACAGCTCAGGCAGACGGAGTGACAGTACATAACTCAGCAAGCATCAAAAAGCGCGGCACCTGTATAGATGTCGCGCTTTTTGGTGCCTTCGCGGAATCTTTGCCAATAGGGCAGGAATATGGGGGAGGGAATCCTTTGCTCGGTCACAGCATTAGTGGCGATCAGCTGATGGGAAACCATACGAAGACGGCTGCGTCCCATAGTGCGTGTGAGATGACGATGGCGGGCAGGCGGTGTGGGAAGAGCCAGTACAGACCACCCCAAACAAGGCCGCATACCAGTGCCGACATGATCAACATGAAGTTAAGCGAAGCGATGTGAATGAGGGCGTAGATGAGCACCGCCGCTAGGGCGGGGAGTAGGGTTCGTAATTGATAGTTGATAATTGACAATTGATATTTCTTTTGAATCCTGACATCTAATTTCTGAAATCTGAATTCTTCCATCATGCTGCGCTGGACGTATCCGCGCCAGAAGAGCTCTTCCGCCGGGCCAACGATGAGCAGCAGGAGCAGGGAGAGGGCGACGGGGGATGAGCCCTCTTTCATCGCGTAAATAGTGTTCACCTGCGCGCGAGCGAAGTTCGGGAACATCCATTGCGACAGCTTGTCGCCAACCCAGAACACTCCCCAAAGCACAACGGCAATCAGGATGCCAAGACCAATATTCACGAGCAGGTCTTTGTTGGTGAGATTTCCCGTTGCTGCCGTGAAGGGATTACCGCCCAGCAGGAATGCCAAAGCGGTGAGGATGATCGCCGAGCAGGTCATAGCGTGCCAGAACGGGATGTGGGGTGCTGTCCAGGGGGAGAACATCAGCGTCCACAGGATGAACGCCACGACGACTGCAATTAGTACTTTCTTTTTACTATTCATATTCCTTTCAATTTTCACCTTAATAGTATTTGTGCGGTGAATGCGAGTGTGAGTAGGAGGGTGTTGAGGAGCTGGTGCTGAGCGGTGAGCTGATCGAGGTTGTTGATTGATTCGCCGCGCGTGAATCCCGCCATGGTGCGCGAGTTACGCACGGCTGGCGCAGCGGAGATCAGCGAAGCTACGAGCAGAGGCCATCCGAAGTGCGGATTGCAGCCGCATGGTGCAGCACATGCCGTCAGGCCGACGCATAGAACGCACCAGAGCAGCGGCAGCCAGATCTCAATGAAATAGACGCACTGGCTGGCGCGTGCCCCGATGAGCATGGCAAAGGTGTGGATGCCGGCATGCGAGTCGCGCTTGTTGTCGCGCGTGTTGTTGGCATGCAGTACAGCCACGGTGATGGTGGCAAACAGGGGCGTGACCCATAGCGACGACCACTGCAGCTCGCCCGTGAGAATGAACGCTGTACCTATGGTAGGCAGCACGCCGAAGGTCAGGAGGATATCCAGGTCGCCCAGGGCGTGGAACTTCATCCACGGATAGCTCACCACGAGCAGCGTGCCTATTGCACCGAACACGAGCAACGGCCAGCCTACCACCCACGCCACCAGTAGACCGTTCGCCACGGCTATAGCCAGCAGGATAGAGGCGTAGATCATCGTGTCGCGAGCCGTCAGCAAACCGCCCGTGATGGTGGCTGAACCAATGGATGGATCGGTGTCAACACCCTTGCGGAAGTCAAAATAGTCGCTCCAGAGGTTGCTGGCTGCATGAAACAGCACGATACTGACCAGCGTCCACAACAGCATGAGCAGCACATGTGCGTCAGAGCCGGTGCATGCCGACACCGACTGAGGCCATACGTATAATCCCGGCAGCAACACTGCCGCCACACTCACCGGAAAAGACCACGGACGAGTGGAAAGAAGTAATGTTTTAGCAGAGTATTTCATAATAGGGTGCAAAGATACAAAAATTTCGGCAAATATGCAAATATTTTCGTATGATTTTACTAATATACGTCAAATTCCGGAAATTATTCAAAGAAAATTTGCATATATCAAATATTTTTTGTATCTTTGCATCGGAATTATGCGCAATGAAGAAACAAAACATTAATCACTCGCAATATGAAGAAATTAGTAAGTATCGTGTTTGTCCTGTTGGCAAGCATCAGCCTCATGGAGGCAGCCATCATTGAGTTAGACGGGACGTTTGAAGACTGGAACGCTGTTCCGCCCGACAAGCTGTTCTCGGCAAACTACGGCGAAAACGCCATCTTCACTAACCTGTATGAGTTCAAGTTGGTGCATGAGGGGGATGCGGTGTTCTTCTACGTAGAGTTCAACGACAATGTGTTCGACTACTATGAGAACGGCAAGTTCACCGGTAACGGATACTATGTGGAGAACTTCCGTATGCTCATCAGCGCGGACAATAATCCTGAGACGGGTTGGTCGGGCGATCTGTGGACGACCAAAGGTGCAGACTACGAGATAGAAGGCAGCTGGTACAACTATTCGAAAGGCAAACCTGAATCGTTCTGGACGATGCTCTACACTTTTGCGGGCAGCAAGCCTACCGAGTGGAAGTGGGAGTATACGAAGTACGACGTTGTGACATCGGCCGACCCGGTCAAGCTCCCCAACTCGCACATGGCTATAGAGGCCAAGATCGACCTGTCGCTCTTCCCCGTCAAGCCGGTGAACGTGAAGATAGGTATGTGCACCGTTAATGCCGACATGAAAGAGTCAGGTGTGTTGCCGCAACTCATCAAGATAGGCGACAAACGTATACCGTCCGCCATGCTGAGCACCTCGCGTCCGCAAGCACCGAAGCATAATCCCGGCCAGCCGCGTCCACGCACGCAGCCCGCACCAAAGAAATAATATAGATTATGAAAAAGTTATTTCTGCTATTCGCAACGGCACTGATGGCCGTTTCATTGCCGGCGCAAGCCGTTACCTATGAACCGGATGAGGAGGATGAAGAGGAGACTGAGGGCTTCGTGTTCACCACAGTGGACAGCTTAGCCATCACTCCGGTGAAGGATCAGAACCGCTCATCGACGTGCTGGGCGTTCTCCACCATCGGCTTCCTCGAGAGCGAGCTGCTGCGTAAGGGCAAGGGCGAGTACGACCTGAGCGAGATGTTCGTTGTTAGCAAGACGATGATGGATCGTGCAACCTACTTTGTGCGTCAGTACGGCCAAGGCAGCAGCTTTGCGCCGGGCGGTAGTGCGTACGATGTGCTGTACTGCATGAGTCACTACGGCCTTGTGCCTCAGGAGGTGATGCCGGGTATCCGGTACGGCGCAGCCAAGGGCGACACCCTGCCTGTGCACAGTGAGCTGGATGCTGTGGCAGGCGGTTACCTCAAGGCGCTGACAAGCGGTAAGCTGAAGAAACTCACGCCCGTGTGGCGCGAAGGACTGCAGGCTATCTACGACACCTATCTGGGCGCGTGCCCCCAGGAGTTCACTTACCGCGGTAAACAGTACACGCCGCGCAGCTTTGCGGACGAACTTGGACTAAGGGAGGAGGATTATGTGAGCTTGACCAGCTACACCCATCACCCATTCTACGAGCGGTTCGCACTGGAGGTGCCTGACAACTGGCGTATGGATCAGATGTACAACCTGCCCATTGACGAGCTGATGGCGGTGATCGACAACGCGTTGGCCAAAGGCTACACCTTAGCCTGGGCTGCCGATGTGAGCGAGGAAGGCTTTACCCGTAAGGGTATAGGCGTGGTGCCCGATGCCGACAACGGTGCGGAGATCACCGGTAGCGACATGGCACACTGGCTGGGGCTGAAAGCTGACGAACGCAAGGAGGAGCTCACCAAGCGTCCGCTGCCCGAGGTGGAGGTGACGCAGCAGATGCGCCAATATGCCTACGACCGATGGGAGACAACCGATGATCATGGCATGCAGATATTCGGCACAGCGCACGACCAGAACGGCAAGAAGTACTACATGATCAAGAACTCCTGGGGCGCACACCGCTCGGATTATAAGGGTATATGGTACGTATCGGAGGCATTCATGCGATATAAGACAAATGACATCCTGGTACACAAAAATGCCCTGCCGAAGGATATCATGAAGAAACTGAACATCAAGTAATATGCGTTATCGTACCATCAGTTGGATAGGTGTTATCTTTGCGGTGCTGTTCGTGAGCGGCTCGGTGTGGTTCACGCACCGGCTGTCGAAGCAGTTCGCTGAGGTGGAGAAGCAGCGTATGGCCGTTTGGGCGGAAGCTACCCGCCAGCTCGTGATGGCCGATGAAAACACGGATATATCCCTCTACTCATCGATCATCGAGGCGAACACAACGATACCCGTCTATATGACCGATGCCGACTATCGTGTTATCCTGACGCGTAACGTACAAGTGCCGCCGCTGCATGCCGAGGAGTTCTACGCGCGTAAGATAGCGCGTCTGCGCGATTCGCAGGAGCCCATCGAGGTGCGTGTGTCGCCTGACGTGACGCAGTACATCTTCTACGAGGAGTCAAACCTGCTGCGTCAGCTTCGGCTCTTCCCGTGGGTGCAGTTGCTGGTGGTTCTGAGTTTCATGGCGCTGATCGTGACATACATGATCACCTCGTACCGCAGCGAGCAGAACCGCGTATGGGTCGGGCTGACCAAGGAGACCGCGCACCAGCTCGGCACACCTATCTCATCCCTCAACGGATGGCTCGAACTGCTGCGGGCACGTTATCCCGACGATGATCTGCTGTCCGACATAGCTACGGATATCAACCGTCTGCAATTGGTGGCAGAGCGTTTCTCGCGTATAGGAAGTGCCCCAACACTGGTGCCTGCAGATATGCGACAGATAGTCGAGGAGTCCTTCGCATACATGCGCACGCGCGTATCGAATAAGGTAGAGATAGAGCTGAAGATCGATGACGCCAACACTTATGTCATCCTCGGTGATGCGCCGTTGCTCAAATGGGTGGTGGAGAACTTGATAAAGAACGCCGTGGATGCCATGAACGGTCGCGGATGGATCGAACTGCACCTGCTGCACAGCGCCACGAATATCATCCTGGATGTGACCGACACCGGACGAGGCATAGAACGCAAACTATATAGCCAGGTCTTCAGACCCGGCTATACGACCAAAACACGAGGGTGGGGATTAGGATTGAGCCTCTGCAAGCGTATCGTTGAAGATTATCATTGCGGCAAGATCTTCGTCCGCCAATCCGTAGTCGGCAAGGGTACGACGTTCCGCGTCGTTCTCAAACAATGCATAGACTGTTGATCCGCTGCCGCTCATAGCCGCATAGCAAGCGCCTGCGTCCTGTAGGCGCTTTTTGATGTCCGCTAACACATGGTGGATGGGGAAGACGGTGCGCTCAAAGTCGTTGTAAATGATATCCTCCCGTTTGAGCAATTCGCGTGTAGCTGATTGCTGATTGTTGACTGCTGATTGCTGATTGCTTCTCACCAGTTCGGCGAGCGAGGGTTGGTCGCCAGACAGCCGGATACCCGCATACGCCTCGCGTGTACTGACGTGCACGTCGGGTTTGAGCATCACGAGCCGGAACCCGCTGAGCGAAAATGGGATAGGTGTCAGCCGTTCGCCTATGCCTTCCGCAAGGCAGGGCGTGTTGTAGATGAAGAACGCGCAGTCTGCACCCAGCGGCGCAACCTCGGCGGCTAACTGCTCACGCGTCAGACCGAGTCCAAACAGCTCGTTCAAGGCGATAGCCATGTGTGCCGCGTCACTCGAACCGCCACCCAGACCCGCACCGAACGGGATGCGTTTCTCAAAGCGGATGTGCACATTGCCTATCTGCGGATAACGCGACTGCATGCGGCGGTAGCACTTGATGATCAGGTTGTCATCCGCCGGACAATCCACCGTGATGCCAACCTGCTCAAAGCGGAACGCATCCGATAGGTTCACCTCCAGAATGTCGTATAAGCCGAGCACCGGGTAGAAGATCGTCTCCAGATCATGGTAACCGTCCGCGCGCTTGCTGATAACGCGCAAACCGATGTTAATCTTGCAGTTAGGGTAGAGTATCATAATTGATATTTGACAATTGACATTTGATATTTTATAGGTAGAAATCTTGCGTCAGTTGTTGGTATTCAGGGCTGCGTCCGCCGTGGGCATCTTCGAGCACTATTCTTTCCGTTAATTCCGTGGGATCCGTACTCAATAATCTGTTCTTCTGCCACGCGATGAGTACGCGTTTGGCTGCTCGTCCGGGCTTGGAGTGTACGTAGCAGCGCTGTGTGCATTGTAGTCCTTCGTCCGCAGCTAACGCTTGTAGCGTCTCTTCCGCCTCGCATGGCACAATGACTGCCAAAGTGCCGTTGGGGTTCAGTAGTCTTGCACTTTCGGCAATTAGTGTGCTGAAGGGCAGCGTGTCGTTGTGCCGTGCTGCGCAGCGTGCCGCAGCGGGTGCTTTTAGGCTATCCACAAAGTACGGCGGGTTACTCACTATTAAATCGTAGCCATTAGTCGAAAGTCGAAAGTCAAAAGTCGAAAGCCTGTTTTGAGCCCATTCTTGCAGCGAACTGTGTGCTGCATGCAGCAGTTCTGCCCAAGGTGAGGCGTCGAAGTTCTCGCGAGCCTGCAAGCAGGAGGCTTCGTCAATGTCGATGGCATCAATCTGTGCCTCCGGACAGCGCTGCGCCAGCATCAAAGCGATCAACCCCGAACCCGTACCTACATCCAATATTCGTATCGGGGTCCCCGACGCAACCTGAAAGGTTGTTGTGGGGAGAGCGGAGGCATCGTCGCTTTTTATGCCGCTTTCGGCATCAGTAGCAGCGATTGCCGAACGCGTGGGCGCCCATGCGCCAATCAGCACACCGTCCGTGCCTACCTTCATCGAGCTTCTGTCGTGCCTGACGAAGAACTGCCGGAATTGGAAGCCCCCTTTCATCTTTCAACTCTCAACTTTCAACTACTCTAAACTCTAAACCCTAAACTCTAAACTCTAAACTCAACATGCTCATGCTCATGATGATGCAAGGTATGAATACACATATATACGCCCAGCGCGAGAAACAGCACAGCGCAGATCATCCTAAACCATTTCTCGAATGTGTGCAGTTTGTTGGTCAGGCTGCCGATGCTCACGGCGCTGTAGCTTACCAGCCAGGCAATCAGCATGATAGGCAGTCCGGTACCCAGACCGAACACGACAGGTAGCACCCAGTTCCACGTAGCCGGCAAGGAGATGGTGATGTCGATCATCGTGATGAAATACACCAGCCTGTGCGGGCAGAACGCGATGGCAAAGAAGATACCCAACATGAACGACCACAACCAGCTGCTCTCGCTGCCCACACTCTGCAGCCACTTGCTCATGCCGTGGTCGTGCTCGTGGTGGTGATGACCGCTGAAAAACAGCACAATACCGCACACGATCATAAACACGCCTAAGATCGGTTCGCCGTAGTGCTCCAATATATGCTGTATGCCTTCCGTCTGCGCACCCATGATGAACGGCACGGACAGCAGAACGTAGGTCACCAACTTGCCCAACACGAACATCAGTCCGTTCAGCAGCACCTTGCGTTTGTTCGACAACTCGCGGTCGATATAACTGATAGCCGTGATGCTCGTGAACAACGTGCAGGGGTCTAATATGGTCAATAAGCCTAATAACAAGGCAGTAAAAATGGCAGCCATAATTTATATTTGATGATTTGAAGATTTAAAGATATAAAAATTCTTTGCTTTTTCTTGCAAAGTTACGATTTTTTTTGTAACTTTGCAAGCGAAAATGAAAAAACTGCTCAAAATAGTAGGCTTTGTTTTGTCGTTTGGCGTGTTGAGTGTGCTTTTTAGTGCATGTCACAGCTTGTCGAGCGACGGACGGCATGTCCAGCGCACCCTTTTGCGTCAGCAGGCTGAGGTGCTCACCTTGCTGGGTGAACTCCATCCCTTGCTTGAGCAGCAGCATCTGGATTCGTTGCTTCCTCTGTCGCACGTGCACCCGGATATCGTGTTCTATGTATATGACGGTCGCGACCTGCTCTTTTGGTCGCACAACTGGTTGGTAGCTAACGGCTTGTACCGTGTGCACTACGATGATTGGTGGCTCGGCCGTTTCGACAATGTGGAGGGCATCGGTCGCTGGACGAAGATAGGCGACTACTCCGTGTGCACCATCATCCCGCTCAAGTACCGTTTTGCGCAGTACAGCGAGCGCCTGCCCAATGAGTTCATCGCGCCCTTCAAGGCCGACAACCGATGGCTCATCCGCCGTCAGCGGGTGAACGATGGCTGTTTTGCTGTGATGGCGGACGACGGTTCGTATCTGTTCTCGCTGGTGCCGCCCGAGGTCGAACATGAGGAGCAGATGCCCGCACTCTCGCCGGACAGCTTCTCATACGGCTCGTTGTTTGCCGAGTCGCAACAAGGCTGGTCACGTTATCATCTGATCATAGGTATCGTACTGCTCATCTGCTTGATCTTCCTTGCCGCGTTCTTCTATAACCTCATCCGCAGTCGTGGCTTGCAGAACATGAAGATGTACACCAAGGTGCAGTACTTGGTGGTGGCGCTGGCGCTGGCGGGGTTCGTGTACATCTTCTTTATGTCCACGTCGTATGTGCGCACGCGCTACGAGGAACGTCAGCAATCCAAGCAGCTCGCCAAGGCGCGATACATACAGGCGTCGCTGGAGGATCTGTACTTCTGGGACATGCAGATCTCTGCCCTCAATACGCGCGGCCTGAATACCGATCTGCGTGACCTGAGCTATACGTATGAGACGGATATCCTCGTCTATGACATGCACGGTCGTCTCATCGGTTCGTCTGTGCCGCAACTGCTGGAGTCGGGACTGATCTCGCCGCTTATTGCGCCCGAACCGTATTTTACCGACAGCGTGGAGCGCATCTGTTACGAGCAGATAGGGCAGGTGCCGTACTTGACTGTCTATACGCCGTTCTACAACGGTAACTTCCTGCAAATAGGCTACATAGCTGTGCCGTGCTACGTGTCGTCGGCGCAGGTGGAACAGGAGCTGGCGCAGTACATAGGTCGCTTCGTCCCGCCGTATGTGCTGCTGCTGATCATGGCCTTCGTGCTGGCTGTGTTTGCCACACGACGCCTGGAGCGCAACATGCGCAGCATGGCGGACGCAATGCACCGGTTCCAGTTGGGTAAGGACAACTATATCCACTACGAGAGCAACGACGAGATTGGCGAACTCGTGCGTCAGTATAACGCCATGGTCAAGCAGCTGGAGCAATCCACCACCAAGCTCGCGCAATCCGAACGTGAGTCTGCGTGGCGAACGATGGCCAGACAGATAGCCCACGAGATCAATAACTCCCTCACCCCGATGAAGCTCTCCGTGCAGCAGCTGCGACGCATCAAAGGTACGGAGTACTTCGACGAACGCTTCGACCGCGCCTCGAAGCTGCTGCTCGAGCAGTTCGACGATCTCGGACGTATAGCCACCACATTCTCCGACTTTGCCAAGATGCCCGAGGTCCATCCGTCCGAGACCGACATAGCCGCCAAACTCTTTGGTGCTGTCACCCTCATGCGCATGAGCGATCCTTCTATTCCCATCCGTTATGTCGGACCAGAGAGTGGGGTAGTGGCCTACGCTGATCCCGAGCAGGTCAGCCATGTGTTCACCAACATCATCAAGAACGCCCTGCAAGCCCTCCACGGCCGCATGAACTCCGACATCATCGTCATCTTGAAAGTAGTCAACTCATCAACTCCCAACTCTCAACTCTCAACGACTCTCAACTCTCAACTCTCAACTCTCAACTATATAGAGATCTCTATCTCCGACAACGGCCCGGGTATCCCGCAAAACATTCAGGATAAGATCTTTATGCCTAACTTCACCACCAAGTCTACAGGCATGGGACTCGGGCTGGCTATCACCAAGAACATCGTGGACGGCTGCGAGGGAACGATCACTTTCGATACCTCCGACAAAGGCACAACCTTCTACATCTACTTCAAAAGAGTGTAATTCGTAATACGCTTTTTACATTTTTTTTCATAAAAAGTGTTTTTTTTGCAAAAAAAGTTTGTTAATTCAAATATTTTTTTGTAACTTTGTAGCGATTTTTGTTATACCTTGCACGATATGCCAAGAATAATTACCCCGAGCGTATGCAATTCGTCTTCGATGGCGAGACAACCACAAGCATCGAAGGCAATGAGCAATCGGCTATCTGCACGCTAAAGCGCATCGAGAACGGCCAACTCATCATCATCCATGGCGGCAACCGTTATAACGCACATGGACAAATAGTCCGATAAGCGAGCAACCGAACTTAAGTGAATGACATTAACACAACTAACATATAATCTGCGACTTGCCTCCCCTGCGAACAAGCAGGAAATGAGGATTCGCTATTCATTCGCACCGCAACAGGCGATGTGATCGTTGAGCACGTCGTATGTTGTTGTTTTGCTAAAAATCAGAAATCAGTTATCAGCAATCAAACTTTTCTAACAAATTCTATAAACATTATGAAAAACTTTAACTTCCTTAGCCGTGTGATGGCAGTCCTGTGCACGGCGATGCTATTGCAGCCGATGTATGCAAGCCAAGAAGACGGGCTGTACTTTGATTTCACCGGATGTAACGTGAACTTAAATAATTTCACTCCGCTGGTGTCAATTAAATCAACTCAAGTTGGGACGGCAACACTTCCCACTGTCGTGAATAACGGGGGCTATAGACTTTACTATTCTTTCGATAACAAATACGATGCCAATGTCGGCTCTATTGAGGGCTGGACAGGAAAAATCACATTAACCGGCGAAACCGGCATGGCTACAATTACCGTACAAGATGCTGACGGTTCTGGAGTATATGACTCTTATGATCTAAACGTCTATAATGCATATTCCTTCGAGATATTTGGTCAAGAGGTAAGTGAAGATAATTTTAACGACATTCTTGGTGACGGAACACTCAGTTTTGATCCGGAGACCAATACGTTCACGCTGAACAATCTTCACAAGGATTATTTGGAGGGGCAGAGTCTTACTCATGACCAAAAGCATTTATATCTCATTAATGACGAGACTGCACCTACATTCCTTTGGTGGCAGTCGGATGAAGATGTGCACATCAAACTTGTCGGTCACAACGAGATCTTGAACGCCAAGCGTGTGATTGCCGCTTGGGATGCTAAGGTGTATTTCGAGGGAAGTGGGTCATTGTATGTCTATAACTTCCTGAATTCGTTTGTCAATGGTGTTACAACCAATAGCAGGCGTAATGACAGTGGCTATGAAGTCGAAGTGCAAGGCGATATCACAACGAATATTGTTATCGATGGCGCATCGGTGACGGTTGAGCGTGATGTGACGTATGACACGCATTTCTCTAATGTCTATCCGCAAGCTCTCAGTGTTAATCAGCTTACCGTTAAGAACAACGGTTACTTGCGCGCATTCCTGACTGTTGATGAGAACTACACCTATCTGCATCCGGCAGACCCTGTTATCACGCTCAATGAACTGGTGACGGATGCATCTACCAAGTTATATCATTATCTGCAGTGGCATGAAAATTACGGCTTCTGCGCTCTGTGCGAAAATGGGGAAGCATACGTAAGCAACACGTACTTTGATACCTACTACAATCACATTGCCCAAAATCTTGAGGTAGGTCCGGAGATTACGGTTCCGGAGGAGTACACATCATATGATTTCTATTCCAATGCTCCCACGTACTATACTGATATGCAATTTGTCGAAACGGAGAATGATAAGCATGACGAATCAGCATATTGTGTAACACTTTCAACCACCCACACAGATGAAGAGGTGAGGAAAGCGTTGAACACTATTGGTCCGAAAACAGCCAGTTGGTCGGCGGCGTTGCCGGGAACTCTGACACTTCACTTGCCTGCCGGTTTTGGCCAACTTGATTTCAGTTGCTCTGTGGTGGACGGCTATGCTCTTAAGGTTATGCTGCTTGATGCAGGTACGACATATACATTCGAACCGCAGGCAAACCAGTATGGCATGTTAACCATGGATTACCAATTGCACAACTCAGGTCATGCAGTTGTATATCTGCAAGATAGGGCATCCGGTGCACCTGCACGCAAAGCGCAGCAGCAGACTGCGGATTGGGTTCAGACGGGACTTTACCTATTTGGCTTATATTCTGATCCCAAATTTATTGGAGCAACTGAGCCGCAGACAGCAAAAGAAGATCCGGAGAGTCCCGGTGTTTATTACTCAACATTCTATAATTCCACGCAAAGATATGCTTTGCCGGATGATGGAACTGAGGCATATGTGGCATCGGTAGATGGCAATGGTAACCTCAACATGACTCTGATTGCCCAATATAACTATGTTATTCCTTCTGGCAAAGCAGTCATCATCAAATCTCCGAAGGCTAACGTTGTGCTATGCCCGATTGATGCTGGCGATTATTCGCATAATACAATGGAGGAAGCATATTCTGCATCCAATGATCTGCTCGGCGTGGATGAGGCTACAAGTGCTCCTGAGAACTGCTACGTCCTCAGCGGTCATTCTACAGACAACACGGTACAAGGCGTGGGCTTCTATCAGTTCTCCGGAACAATACCTGCACACAAGGCATATCTCACCTATAGCGGCAGTCAGGCTCCGAAGCGTATGCGCTTTGTATTCGACAACGAGAATACCGCAACTGGTGTTGACAACACCGATACACAAAAGATGCCCACCAAGGTTATTAATGATGGCCATCTATACATCATCAAGGACAATGTACATTACAATGCACAAGGGCAGATTGTTAAATAATTTATCATAAATACTACTATGAAAAAGAATTATAATCAACCCGCAGTGCAAGTAACATTGCTGAAATCTATGCCCGTTATGCAAGCTGGCAGTCCTGCTGCTGTAATCGATGATAGTGGTGCAGGGAAAGTGAATATGGGTATTCCTACTGATGAAGTGTGGTAATATTTTACCTACCTATTACAGAGAGCGTGCCTTGTTGACACGCTCTCTGTTTTATTTCACGAATTGTACTATATACTCTCTATAACGTGACGTGAGCTACGATTTGAACGCATCACATCGAGACTAAACCATAGGATAACCATAACATCCCCACAGGATAACCATAGGATACTACACCATTTCTTGCATATTTGTGCTTATACTATATATATACGTAGTATATATATACTTTTTGTTATCCTGCGCAAGATTTTGGAATAATTTTGGATTACTACTGATGCGTTAACTTTGTTAGATGCTCTTATAACATGATGATATGTAGTGTGTTGTGTGCTTCCTTTCACTTTTTGATTTGATCAGCACTTGTTTCTTATGTTTTTTGTCAAAATTATCGCATCAGTACTAATGATACACTATCGTATTGGTCTCATTTTTTGCTCCACAATCCCCCATGTTCTCGCATTTTGCTTACAAAAATAACTTTTTGTACTATTTTTTTAACAAACACTTGCAAATGTCGATTTTTTTTTGTATCTTTGTAGGCGAAATACAGAAAAGCCCGTTTGATGCCAAGACGTGTACTCATTGCTATGTCCGGTGGAATAGACTCCACGGTAAGCGCTTTGCTCCTGAAAGAACAAGGCTATGAGTCGGTAGGCGTTACGTTTCGCACGTTTGACTCGATGAAGGAGTCTTGTCTGGCTCGCGAGAAAGGCTGTTGTTCGATTGAGAGCATCATTGAGGCTAAACATAACGCCGAGCGGATGGGGATAGAGCATCACATTGTGGACTTCCGCGCCACGTTCCGCGAGCATGTGATCAGTAACTTCGTGAGCGAGTACGTTCAGGGGCGCACCCCCAATCCGTGCGTGCTGTGCAACAGTCACATCAAGTGGGGCGCTCTGCTTGATGCGGCGCGGGAGTATGGTTGTGAGATAATCGCTACGGGGCACTATGCGCGCATAGCTGAGCACGGTGGACACACCTATCTTCGCACAGCAGTGGACGGGCATAAAGATCAGACGTACTTCCTCTGGATGCTGACGGAGGACAATCTGCGTCACACCATCTTCCCCCTGGGGGGGCTGACGAAGGATGAGGTGAGGCGCATAGCAAGCGCGCATGGGTATGAGGCGCTGGTGAAGAAACGTGAGTCGCAGGAGGTGTGCTTCATCCCCGATAACGACTACCGCAGTTTTCTCTCGTGCGAGGGCGTGCATCCCGAGCCGGGGGAGTACATCGATGCCGAAGGCCGGGTGGTCGGCCGTCATCAGGGCTGTCCGTTCTATACTATCGGGCAGCGCAAGGGATTAGGCGTGGCGCTGGGCTATCCGGCATTTGTGACGAAGATAGACACCGCCAGCAACCGAATCACCCTTGGTCAATACGATGACTTGAACACCACCATGTTGCAGGCGCACGATGTGCACATACGCGACATGCAGTGGCTGATCGACAGCCCACAGGTGGAGGCACGCATACGTTATCGCTCCGCCGCTGCACCTGCTACGATAGCGATGGATGACACCGGCGATACACTGACGCTGCAGTTCGAGCAGCCTGTGTGGGCACCCACACCCGGACAATCCGTGGTGCTGTATAAAGAAAACCTTGTAGTAGGCGGAGGGATAATTGTTTAGACCGCTGCAAAACACCCCACGCGAGCTTAGCTCTTTGGGGACATTGCTGCGCTAAAAGAACATAGACAATGGCTAAAAAATCACACTTTAATATCAACCCCGATACACTCGCCATGGAGCGTGTGGAGCACGGTTTCAAGTACTGGCTGCGCCGAGCAGGGTGGTATATCATTGGAGGAATATGTTTGGGCATAGTGTTCTTCTATATCTTCTTCTCGTTCTTCCCATCGCCCAAGGAGCGTCAACTGATCTCGGAGAAGCAGTCGTTGGAGGCTCAATACGAACTGCTGGCCAAGCGCTGCGAGAGCATGCAGCAGGTGCTGGCTGATCTGCAGCAGCGCGACGACAATCTCTACCGCGTCGTGCTGGGCGCTGAGCCTATACCTATGTCCTCACGCAAGGGTATAACGGTCAATGCTGCGTATTACGACAATATATCCCGCCTGGCCAACACGCAGTTGGCGGCTGATCTGACGCGCAAGGTCGATCTGCTGGAGAAGCAGACCTACGTACAAGCCAAGTCGTACGAGGAGATCATCGATCTGGCCAAGACGCGCGAGATACGCATGGAGAATATCCCCGCTATCCAGCCTGTGCTGAACAAGGATCTGACGCGCGTGGCATCCGGTTATGGCATACGTATCGACCCCGTCTATCACGTGCGTAAGTTCCACGCCGGGATGGATTTTACCGCCCCAACAGGTACAGAGGTGTATGCTACGGGCAACGGAAAGGTGACCTTCGTAGGATGGAAACAGGGCTATGGCAATACTGTGATCATCGACCACGGCTTTGGCTACGAGACCCTATACGCCCACCTGTTCAAAGCCCTGGTACGTGTAGGACAGAAAGTGAAGCGCTCGGACATCATCGCCCTGGTGGGCAGTACAGGTAAATCCACAGGCCCTCACTTGCACTACGAGGTGCACTTCCAGGGGCATCACATTGATCCGCGTAACTACTACTTCTACGACCTCGATCCCGAACAGTACGACCAGATGGTGCAGCTGTCGAACAACTACGGCGATATGCTCGACTAACGGACTAATAAACAGGCAAATACAATAAATATCAATTAATATCTCTTATTATGGAAAAACCTTATGTTCTTGGAATTGACATGGGTGGTACCGGCACCAAGTTCGGTATAGTTGACGCCCGTGGAAACGTGCTTCAGTCTTCGTCTATTAAGACCCCTGACTATCCTGACATCAACGACTATTGTGACGTGCTCTGCGCTGAAATGAAGAAGATCGCCGAGGCTTTTGGCGGTATGCAGAATGTACGCGGCGTAGGTGCCGGCGCTCCGAATGGCAACTATTACACCGGTTGCATCGAGAATGCTCCCAACCTGCCGTGGAAAGGCATTGTTCCCTTTGCCAAACTGATTCAGGAACGCATGGGTGTGCCTTGTCGCATCACGAATGATGCCAACGCTGCGGCTGTGGGTGAGATGACCTATGGTGCTGCGCGTGGCATGAAGAACTTCATCGAGATCACCCTGGGCACAGGCGTAGGATCAGGTATTGTTATCGACGGCAAGATCGTTTACGGCCATGATGGCTTTGCCGGCGAGCTTGGTCACACTAAGATCGTTCACGGACCCGAAGGTCGTCAGTGCGGCTGCGGCCAGCGCGGATGCATTGAGGCATATGCTTCGGCAACCGGCGTTGCACGTTCGGCTAAGGAGATCATTGAGAACTCTACCAAGGAGACCAGTCTGCGTAAGTTGGAGACCATCACCTCCTTCGACGTATTCAAGGCCGCTGAGGCTGGCGATGAGGTCGCCAAGGAGATCTTCGACTTCACGGGCGAGATGCTCGGCAAGAAACTGGCTGACTTCGTTGCCTTCTCCGCACCGGAGGCTATCATCCTGTTCGGTGGACTGACCAAGTCCGGTCACTGGATCATGGAACCTATCGAAAAAGCGCTGAACGACAATGTGATGCCTTTGTGGAAGAACAAAGTCAAACTGCTTGTATCTACCCTAAAGGACTCTGATGCCGCTATCCTTGGCGCCAGCTCGCTGGCTTGGGATGTACAGGCTCAGGCACCGATGCGCGAAGCGTGATCTGGCTCACCTTGTTCACCCTGTATGCGTTATTGGTAGGGATGCTTTATCAGATCCCTACCTGGATGCAACGCTTGTACCGTGGTGTCACTTGGCGACGGGTGACCCACGGTGAACGCGTTGTGTATCTGACATTCGATGATGGGTGTATACCTCAGGTCACACCCGCCATCCTCGATGTGCTCGGCAAGTACGGCGTGAAAGCAACGTTCTTCATGGTGGGGGAGAATATACAGAAGTACCCGCAACTGTATGCGCGCGTAGTAGCCGAAGGGCATAGGGTTGGCAATCACACCTATCACCACTGCAAGGGTAGCAAGTGCTCCACCGAGCAGTACATGCGCGATGTGGATGCCTGTGAGCAGGCTATTATGCAGAACAATCCGCACCGTCTGTTCCGTCCACCGTACGGCAAGATGAAACCCTCGCAGAAACGTGCCGTTCTGGCGCGTGGGTATGAGATCGTGCTGTGGGACGTGCTTACGCACGACTATAACTCGCGGTACACACCCGAGCGGATGCTGAAGATCGTTCAAAAATATACGCGTGACGGAAGTATCATCAACTTCCATGACTCCCTCAAATCCGCTCAGCGCACCATAGATGTGCTGCCGCAAGTGATCGAATGGCTCCAAGCCGAAGGGTATGCTATCCAAACGCTTTGACATACTGTTTCTGATCAGCGGTCTGATCGTTCAGGTGCTGGTGTATTGGCTTGCACCTACCCATCCGCTGTCGCTCATCAGTGGCTTGCTCGGCATCACGTCGGTCATCCTCTGCTCGCAAGGTAACATCTGGACATTCGCCTTCGGGTTCGGGCAGATCCTGACGTACAGCGGTCTGTGTTACATGGAGCGTTTCTACGCCGGCTTGGCCATGAACGCCTTCTACTTTCTATCGCAGATTTATGGTATCTACGCGTGGCGCAAGCTGCGAACGTCGGGCGCAGCAATTATTTCTCCACGTTCGCTACCGGTAAGACGCTTCTTGATACTGCTCGCTATACTGGCAGTAGTTGCTGTTGGGGTGGGGTGGCTGCTCAGCAGATACACGGATGACTCGCAGCCGTATATGGACGCAATGACTACCGTCGTTTCCATCGTAGCACAAGTGATGCTCGTCATGGCAATACGGCAGCAGTGGTGGCTCTGGCTCTTCGTGGATGTGCTGTACATATCTATGTGGATCATAGCAGGCAACTGGAGCATGGTCGCTCAATACGGATTTTGGTGCATCAATTGCGTGTATGGAATGCTCCGATGGCGGGATTTGTCTGCAAAATGACAAAAAATGCACCCTAAAAGAAAAAAAAATGACGTAACTCTTGCAAATATCAAATTTTTTTTGTATCTTTGCAACGAATTATGTCGTTCGGGCTATAGAGCGAGATACGAATTGTGTAAATAATGCCCAAGAGAGTAATAATATTATTGTTTACCTTATTGGTAATTAGTGTTCCAGGCATCATAGCCGGGAATACTGATACGTTGCATACCACGTATGTGGTAAACACTGATTATGTACCAACGCATGTTGTGACTGTTTCAGCCGGTGGCGGATTGCATACCTTGCTGCCTAAATTGTCGGCAGATGGTTCGAGTACTGTTGGATTGGGCAAAGGTGTCGGCGCGGGCGCGCAGGTGGCGGCTACCTATTCGTATTTCATACATAAGTACGTAGGCATCACTGCCGGCATAGGCTTTGAGATGTATACGGGCAACATGAACGGTTCGTTCACCGATCGCGTATGGCTGTACGATACGTACAACGAGAAGAACTACTGGCTCAATAGTAACTACACGAACTTCAAGGAAAGTGAGCAACTCTATTTGGTCACTATCCCTGTGGGTGCAACAGCGCGCGTGAACCTGACGGATCCTATTCAACTACGCGGTACAGTGGGATTAGGAATGAATATTGTTGCCGGTTCGCATTTCCGCGGAGAAGGACAACTCGAGACCACGGCGGATTATCCGGATTACAACCTCCACTTCGATTCCGACCTGCCGCAGCACGGCTTCAGCAACTACTATATGGGTGGCTATAACGGCAAGATAGCCAATACCTTCCCCGTCAGTATGTTCGTGTTTGCAGATCTTGGCGTGCACTATCAGTTCAATAGGCGGTACGGTATATATGCCGGTGTCTATTTCAGTTACACATGTTTCAGCTCCATCCGCCCAACAACAGATGAGGCAGGCAATCGTCCGGAGCTGGTGACATTCGACATGAGCACAAGGCAGTTCACCTATTCTGGCATGTTCAACTCGAAGTTCGTAGAAGCCGTCAATCCGCTGGCAGTGGGCGTCAAGGTTGGTTTCACACTCACGTTCCTCGACCCAATCAAGTGCAATTGCGAGAACTGGTAAAAAACATCAGCAGAATAATACAAAATAGCGAGCAACAGATGCCCGCTATTTTCTTTGGTATATATGTTATGTTTTACTTAAGCGCCGGATCGGTCGTCAGATCTATACCGAGCTTCTGGAACGTGCGCAGGTCTGCCTCCTTGAGCATCACGGTTGAGTGTGCCTGGCACCCCTTGAGCAAGGGCAGTGTAGCCAGTGCGCGACGGCAGTTCTCATCGTTACGCGATAGTACGGACAGTGCCACCAGCACCTCATCGGTGTGCAGACGCGGATTATGACCATGCAGGTACTCTATCTTCGTCTTCTGAATAGGCTCAATCATCTCCTGCGGAATGAGCTTGACCGCATGGTCGATACCTGCCAGTTCCTTCGTAACATTCAGCAGCAGTGCAGCCGATGAGCCTAATAGGGAGCTGGCTCCGGAGGTGATGATCCTACCGTCAGGCAGCTCGATGGCTGCTGCGTGGATGAAAGGCTTGTAGCCGGCCAAGGCAAGGCGTTCGCGGGCGGCCACCACACTCTTGCGGTACGAGGTGTTGATACCCACCTGCTTCTGCAACAGGGCGATCTTTTGTATCTCGCTGTCGTTCACCGCACCGCGCGCCATGCGGCATAGGGCTTGGAAGTACCGGCGGATGATCTCTTGCTTGCTCGCCTCGCGTATGGCCTCGTCGTCCTCGATGCAGAACCCCACCATATTCACCCCCATATCGGTCGGCGACTTGTATGGGTTGTGCCCGTAGATAGAGGTGAATAACGCATCTAGTACGGGGAAAATTTCTATGTCGCGGTTGTAGTTGACGGCTGTCTTGTTGTATGCCTCCAGGTGGAAGGGGTCAATCATGTTCACATCCTGTAGATCGGCGGTTGCCGCCTCGTATGCCACATTCAGTGGGTGCTTGAGCGGCAGGTTCCACACGGGGAAGGTCTCGAACTTGGCGTACCCCGCCTCGCGCCCGCGCGCATGTTCATTATATAATTGGCTAAGGCATACAGCCATCTTACCGCTACCTGGACCAGGAGCTGTTACTACCACCAGCGGACGACTGGTCTCTACATAGTCGTCTTTACCAAATCCCTCAGCAGAGGCGATCTTCTCCACATTGTGCGGATAGCCTTCAATCGTGTAGTGGTAGTACACACGTATATCTTGGCGCTCCAGACGCATACGGTAGTCGTCGGCCGAGCGCTGACCGGAGTAGTGCGTGATCACTACCGCCGACACCATGAATCCCCGCTCTATGAATGCTTCCCTTAGCCGCAGTACATCCTCGTCGTAGGTGATACCCAGATCTTCACGCACCTTGTTGCGCTCTATGTCATGGGCTGACAGAACGATGATAATCTCCATCAGATCACTCAGCTGCGTCAGCATACGCAACTTGCTGTCCGGCAGGAAACCCGGCAGCACGCGGCTGGCATGCATGTCATCGAACAACTTGCCACCTAATTCAAGATAAAGCTTATTGCCGAACTGAGCAATGCGCTCGCGGATGTGCTCCGACTGAATGCGGATGTATTTGTCGTTGTTAAATGCAGTCATTCTATTCCAAATTTGGATACAAAGATACAAAAAATATTTGACATTTGCAAATTTGTAGCCTAATAATTTACTTTCAACGCCCAATTACTGACAATTTGGCAGACATAGAGTAGGATAGAGCCTCCCTTTGACAGCAGTTTTGGCAGTATTTGGCAGAACAGCAAGCCCAAACACCCTTTGGCACAATAGTTGTCCCTAATAAGGTGAGTGCTGCTCAGCATGTGAGCAGCCGAACAACAGCCTGTCGTGGCATCAGCCATGCATGGCTGATATAAACAAACGAAATTTAAAAACCTAAGAATATGAGTAAGATTATTGGAATTGACCTGGGAACAACAAACTCCTGCGTCGCAGTTATGGAAGGCAATGAGCCTATTGTTATTGCTAACAGCGAAGGCAAGCGCACAACTCCTTCGGTGATCGGCTTTGTAGATGGTGGCGAGCGTAAGGTGGGTGATCCTGCCAAGCGTCAGGCTATCACAAACCCGACAAAAACCGTATATTCAATCAAGCGTTTCATGGGCGAGACCTACGACCGTCTGCAGGGCGAGATCGCACGTGTACCGTATAAGGTAGTCAAGGGCGACAACAACACCCCGCGTGTGGATATCGACGGACGTCTATATACGCCGCAAGAGATCTCGGCTATCATCCTTCAGAAGATGAAGAAGACCGCTGAAGATTATCTCGGCCAGGAGGTGACCGAAGCCGTTATCACCGTACCCGCCTACTTCAACGACTCGCAGCGTCAGGCTACCAAGGAAGCCGGTGAGATCGCCGGTCTGACGGTACGTCGTATCGTCAACGAGCCTACGGCAGCAGCCTTGGCTTACGGTCTGGATAAGTCCAACAAGGACATGAAGATTGTAGTCTTCGACTGCGGCGGTGGTACACACGATGTATCTGTCCTCGAGCTCGGCGACGGCGTATTTGAAGTAAAAGCTACCGATGGTGATACGCACCTTGGCGGTGACGACTTCGACCACCGTATTATCGACTGGCTTGTTCAGGAGTTCAAGAACGAGAACGGCGGTGCTGACCTCTCGAAAGA
>DBXI01000069.1:0-32158 GCA_002309255.1 Bacteroidales bacterium UBA1216
AAGATGCTGCTTGGCACGCACCGCACTGCCCCGACCACGAGCAGCGACTGCAACCGTCTGTTCCTTCGGAAGAAAGTGAAGCGTTCAACGCCAGTCCTGGCTGACGAGGTGGCACGTCGCAATCGCTTCGGGTCTGTGGCGCAGGCCGTGAACGCACGCATGAAGAACCTCGCATCGATCGCAACGGATCAGGCGAACTTCAACGCGCAGAAAACCCAGCCCGGTGGCAAGACCACCATGAAGAGCTACCTGTGGTCGCTGGAGCTGAACAAGTACGACCAGGAGCACAACGGCTAACCGCCACACAAAACGGTTAATTCCCTCTCATTCAGAACCCGTAGCATCACGCTATGGGTTCTGTCTCTTTTTGCAAACGCTCAGAAGACAGGAACGTAGAACCAATTACGAAGATCAGGAAGACAGGCACGATGCCCCCGCTGCAAAGGCAAATGTACTATTTATGGAAGCAGTAAGTTATAACACTGTGGAAGAAAAACGTTCGGCACGCATGCGTCTTATCGCCATCAAAGAGGCTGTTGAGCAACAGATGCGTCAGCGAATGACTAAAATGACGTGACAAGGCGATTTTGCGAAGTACCTTAAAGGTATACCCGAAAGAAGAATCATCGATTTGGCGTGACTGGCCAATCTCTCTCAATTTTCTATTTCAAAGATGTTCTTAAACCCGCTCATGCGGAAGATGTCGGCGACGTCTTCGTTGAGGTGGGTGATGCGGATTGAGCCGTCTTTGGCTTCGGACTCGCGCTTGAGCTGCATGAAGAAACGCAGACCTGCGGAGGAGATATACTCGAGTTCCGAGCAGTCTATCTCAAGTGCCTGATCGGTCAACGCCAGCACTTTGTTCAGTTCATCTTCCTGCTCTGTCGTCGCGGTGGTATCCAGTTCGCCTACCAGGCACACACGTGTTTCCTTGTCGTTTGAAAAGATGTTGATTTTCATGATTATATGTTTTTTATTAGTATCAATTGATTGGTGTCCCCTATGCGTTGATAGTGCATCTGGTCAACTATCTGTCGTATCAGACTGATGCCCATGCCGCCTATCTGGCGTTCGGCAACAGCGTCGGCCTTCGTCTCATATGCCGTCGGGTCAAAAGGCTGTCCGTTGTCCGTTAACTGCATGCTGAATGCTGAATGCTGACAGCTGACAGCCAGTTCGATTTCTGTCGCCCCGGAGTAGTGCATCACATTCGCTACAGCTTCCTCAGCAGCTACTATCAATTTCTTTAGCGTGCGTTTGTCGAGGCCGGCACACATACAGGACTCTTGAATCGTGCGCCGGAGCATCGGCCATTGGTCGTCGCGGGCAGGCACTCGCAGCACAAACGGTTGCACAGCAGTCTGTTTGCGGATGGTCATCAGTGTGATATCATCGTTGGGTTCGGCATTACCGATGAACGCTTTCACGGCATCCATCAAGTCTCCGCCTTGCGCCACCATCTCTGACCAGCGTTGCTTGCCGAGCATCTTGCGGTCGGCATTGCGGGCTTCGGTTACTCCGTCGGTATAGAGCACCAAGGTCTCACCTTCCCCAAGCACACATCCTTGTTCGACAAACGAATAGTTGCCGTTATAGCCAAGTGGGATGTTCGGTTCGCAGTTAAGGCTTTTGGCATTAGCATTGGCTATTATTGGTTCGCAATGACCGGCGTTGCAGTACAACAATTGTCCGGAAGGGATGTGCAAACGCCCGATGAACGCCGTGACGAAGGTGAGCGAAGGGTTGTTGTCGCTGAGCACAAAGTTCATCTCCTCCATGATGGCTTTCGGCGAATCAAGCCTGCGTCCGGCGGCGCGGAAGAGGTTGACGGTCGCCGACATGAACATCGCAGCCGGCACGCCCTTGCCACTCACATCGCCGATTATGAACCAGAGGTTGTCGCCCTCGCGGTGGAAATCGTATAGATCTCCTCCTACTTCCCGCATCGGAATAAGTTCTGCGTAGATCTCTGCATCGCCGTCCATTTCACCTTTCACTTTTCCCCTTTCACCTTTCAATATTCCCATCTGGATATCATGGGCGATCTGCATGTCGCGCTGCAGCAGTTCAAGTTTGGCGCTCTCCTCTCTGTCGCGCAACAGACGCCGGATGAGTACACCCACAATGATGATGCCAAGAACGAGCACCACGAACGGCAACCAAATCCCCCAGCGGATACCTGCCCACACAAAGCTACGCGGAACAGCCATCACCAGATCTATGTTAATCGGCTCCAAGGTCTTGCGGCTCAATAGCCAGTTGCCGCTATTCAAGCTGACTGCTGATTGCTGATTGCTGATAGCTGACTGCTGACCACTCACCGCTAACTCCTCACCATCCGAACTGTACAGCACGAACACCGCCTCGTCGAACGGCTTGCACCGGTCCAACAGCTGCTGCAGCCATGACAGGCTGAAATCGCTGGCAATGACGCAGATGAGGTTGCCCTGCTTGTCGCGCATGTCCTCGGAGTAGGTGAAGATCGTCTCATCGAAATCCTCATCGTGGTACGGGTGACTCCAGAACCCTTCATCGCCACTGTCCAGTGCACCCTGATACCACTCACGGGTGAAGTAGTCGTGCCGTTCATCGCCGAAAATGGTCGTAAATATCGAATCCCTGACGCGGTACGAACACGGGCTGCACCATTTGCCTTTCTCGGGATAACGATACTCAGGGAACGCCACGTAGGATGTGTAGAACTGCGGATAGTGATTGACGATAGCCTTTGTTTCTTCCAGCAGATCATCCGGCTGCCGCATCTCATCTTCGATAAAACCCTCCAGCCGAATGGCTACATCATAGGCGTCGTACAGCACAAAGCGCAGTTTCTCTTGCGCCAACTGCATCTCCAGATCAATATTCTCCTGCACATGCCTCGTCGCCCGACGGTACGAAACAACCGCCTGTGCGCCCATGCCTATCAATAGGAAGACCGCTGCTATTATATGGATGTATCTATATCGCATGTCTGCACGAATTTCTTAGCCGCAAGGGCACGATTGTTTCATTTTTCGCGCAAAGTTACAAAAAAAAAGTGACATCTGCAAGTGTTGGCGGAAGAAAAGTGCGAAAAAGTAAGATTTTGAAGGGAAAAGGCGGTTTTTCGACCTGACCACTGCGCTTCACGTCCGAAAAATGGTGCTACGGATGATGCGGATGTTGAGTTCCACGATGTGATGCAAAGATTTTTTTTGCATGGTTGTAATAATTAAAAGGGTAAATAATTAAGTGGAGATATGAAAGAGGGCAACCGAAAGGTTGCTCTCGTTGTTTATGCCTGCGGTTTATGCCTGCGGTCATTCGGTATGTGGCAGGAAAGAATTGACAATTTGTCTGAAAAAATTAATTTTTTTGTCTTAACTATTGCAAATATCATTTTTTTTTTGTATCTTTACGTGTTTTTTGAAAACGCGTAAAGGCAACAACCAAATCAACCAATATTTATTAACTTAAAACAAAAACATCATGAAGGTTCGTGCTAGTCGAGTGTAAGCTCGCTTACGCTACTTGACGACGCCGAAGCTCCAAAATTTTAATTCATTAAAATTATGAAAAAACTTTTCGCATCTTTGTGCCTTCTGGCACTCTCGTTGACAACGTTTGCAGCAACGTTCAACATCTATATTGACAACCAGACCGGCTGGGAGCAGACTGCTCTGTACGGCTGGACTGGCGGTGGTGCCCAACCTTTGGGGGACTGGCCCGGAATGCAGGCTACTACCACCCAGGATAAGTATCTGGTGTTCACCGTTGAAGAAACAATCGTTCCGGTCAATCTGATTTTCAACAACAACGGCAATGGTATGCAGACCGCGGACTTCTCGTTAACCGAGGCAAAGGACATTCATCTGGTAGCCGCCGACGGTGCACTGAAGCTGGAGGGCACACCCGAGCCGACGTATAACTATTACATCTACATCGAGGACCAGACCGGTTGGGATGATTTTGCGCTCTTCGCTTGGTATGCCGGCAAGTCTGAACTCAACATGTTCGGCAGCTGGCCCGGCAAGCGCAGCACGGAGACAAAAGTGGTGTCAGGTGTGACCTACAAGGTTTTTCCGGCTCCTGATGACGTGTTCCCCTCGCATCTGATTGTCAACAACGGAGGCAATGGTACACAGTTGGCTGACTATGACGTAACCGAGGCGAAAGACTACTATCTTGTCGCATCCTCAACAGGTGTGCGTGAGGCTGGTACGCCGGAGCCCGAGTTTGACTATTTCAATGTGACTGTGGACAACCGGACCGGATGGGACAACTTCTATATGTACGCCTGGGGGACGTATGACGCATTCGGCGGATGGCCGGGCACAACCGAGGCGGTTAGCCAGTTCCGTGTGGAGAAAAACAAGTCCATTACTCTCAACCTCATTTTCCACAACAACGTGGGTGAAGGTCAGGAGGGCGACCAGCGTGTGCTGTTCACTATCAGTGAGGCACGCGACTACAGCATCACCGTTACCGCCACCGAGGCCAAGGAGGGCGTACAGCCGTCCGCTCTGGACCACACCGCTGCGGAGGCGAACTCCGTTAAGCGTATCGTGAACGGTCAGCTCGTTATCATCCGTGACGGCAAGATGTTCAATGCTCTGGGGGCTGAACTCTAACGAATTAGCGAGTTTGCGAATTAGAGAATTAGCGAGTTAGCGATTAAACGATTGCCACTATGAAACGCTTTGCTATCCTTGCCACTATGCTGGCTCTGACGTTTGTCGCATGGGCGGAGACGTTCACTATCTATGTTTCCGACCAGACTGGCTGGAGTACGTTCGACCTGTATGCGTGGGGAGATAGCGAAGCGTTCGGCAAGTGGCCGGGCGCCACCGATGCACCTACTGTCACTGCTGACGGGACGCTGTTCAGCATGTTTGCGTATTGGGTGGCTGACGGCAAGAGTGAGATGACCCTCAACCTCATCTTCCATAATAACGTCGGTGAGGGGCTGCCCGGCGATGAACGGCAGCTCATCACCCTTACCGTTCCGCGCGATTACTTTCTGGAGGTCAGTGCGTCCGGCATACGCGAACTGCCGGCACCCGAGTTGCCCGAGGCGGACAGGCTGGAGGTGGACAATACTGTAGCCATCAGCCGTGACAACCGCGTGATATACGAACTCAACCTGTACGACTTCACCACTGCCGGCACGCTTGCTGCCGCACAGCAGCGACTGGGCGAACTGCGCACGTTGGGAATAGACATCGTATGGCTGATGCCGATTTATCCGCGTGGCGTGCAAGGCAAGATAGGATCGCTCGGAAGCCCGTATGCGCCGCGCGACTATACTGCTGTTAACGCCGACCACGGCACGCTCAGCGACCTCAAGAACTTTGTCAGTGCCGCTCATGACCTGGGGATGGCCGTCTGGCTCGACTGGGTGCCCAACCACACGGGACTGGACCACGTGTGGGTGACGAGCCATCCGGAGTACTATCAGTGGGACGGCAATGCCATCGTCCATCCGTCGAACTACGGCGACGTCTATCAGCTCGACTACAGCAATACGGCACTCTGCAAGGCAATAACCGATGCTATGCTTTTCTGGGTCAACGAGGCGGACATTGACGGTTTCCGGTGCGACTATGTCAGCTCGCCGCAGATACCTGTTACATTTTGGCAGCAGGCTATACCCGCCTTGCAGAATAACAACCGCGGCAAACGGGTGGAGATGATGGGTGAGGCGGACTTCACCTCGTGGGATGCCGGTCACCTCTATGCCGCAGGGTTCGACTATGACTATGCCTGGGGGTTTGCCGACGGTATCAAATCAGTCGGGACAGGCACCTCCGTTGCCAACGCCCGTACAGCCGCTCAGAACCTGCTCAGCGTCCTCAGCACGAACTATGGCACCATGAGCAGAATGAGTTATCTGACCAATCACGACGATATAGGCAATAACTTCAGCAGCAATTACATCACTGTACTCGGCAGCAATGTTGCGCCGATGACGGTAATGTACTTCACTTTCTTCGGGATGCCGCTCTTGTATAACGGACAGGAGATAGGCCAGACGAAGATACTCAACTACTTCAACCGCAACGCCATTGACTGGAACACGGTCAACACGCCGATCTATAACACCATCCGATCGCTCATCGCGCTCAAGCATACGCAGCCGGCTCTTGCGGACGGCACGGCGGCAAGCAGGGCGACACCACGCATGCTGACTACCGGCAACAGTTCTGTTATCGCATACGAGAAAACACTGGGTAGCAACACCGTGATTGTTGTCATCAGTCTGAGCGACAAGTCCGAGACGGTCACCCTGTCCGGTATAACAGCCGGCGAGTACGTCTGTGCGATTGACAGCCGCACGATAACTGCGGGATGTTATACCACGGAGGAAGTGCTGACGAGCACACCTTCCATCACCTTGGAAGCGAAGGGTTACCGCGTATATACCAACTCCCTCACTCCGCCCAAGATGCGCAACTGCCACCTGTATGTCGATGACCGCACAGGCTGGCAGACCTTTGATCTGTACGAGTGGGGGACACCTCATGAGATCTTCGGAGGATGGCCGGGAGCCACTTCGGCGCCTACGGCATTCATCAACGGCGTAACATGGCGTGACTATCCCTATACGGTGAGCGAGGAGACGACGGAGGTGGAGATGAACCTGATCTTTCATAACAACGTAGGCGAGGGCCAGATGGGCGACTACCGGCAGCTCATCACTCTCACCGAACCGCGTGACTATTATCTGACGGTCACCGGCAGCGGCATCTATGAAACATTTGTGCCGACAGCCCTTGAGCCCGTTATCGGTGCACCGGTTACTGCCAAAATTCTCCGCGACGGCCGGCTCCTCATCGAGCACAACGGCAAGACCTTCAACGCTCTCGGCGCACAAGTTAAGTAACTGGGGTCCCCGAAAATTTTAATTTTTGGGGAGAGCGAAGGCAATCGCGCGCTTTATGGCGTCCAGCGCCATCTGTTAGCGCGATTTGCCGAACGCGATTAGCGTTTAGCGAAAAGAAATAGGGCAACCGAAAGGTTGCTCTCTTTGCGTGTGTGCATATGTGTTTATGGGGAATTAGCGCCTGTGTCGGAATTGTGGACAAAAAAAGGGGAGAATTGTGGTCTGACGCAGACAATTTCAAGATTTCAAAATTATGCGAATCGAACTACAACGGACAGAGCGGACAGACGACCGCGTACTGGGCGAACTGAGCATCAACGGCGTGACGATGTGCGACACGCTTGAGCCGGCGAACTGCATCCCCACAGGGACATACACGGTGATTGTCAACCAGTCGCCACGGTTCGGCAAAAAACTGCCACGGCTGTTAGGCGTACCAGGACACGTAGGTATCCTCATCCACTCGGGCAACACGCCTGATGACACCAGCGGATGCATACTGGTAGGCATGCGCAACTGCAAAGGCGACCTGGAATCCAGCCGCGCGACAATGGACGCTATCCTTTCGTTCCTAAACAACAGCAAAGATGAAAAGACTATCACTATTACTGATGTATCTAACGATATACCTGATACTGATAACCCTGCTGACGCTGTCGGGCTGCAAGAGCAAGCAGGCACTTGTGAGCGTGCCGAAGAATGACAGCACGGCTATCCACCGCCACACGGAGCGTGACAGCGTGTATATCCATGACAGCGTGGTTATGCTCGTGAAAGGCGACACGGTATACAAAGACCGATGGCGCACAGAGTACAAACTGGTGGCGGTGCAGGTGACGGACACGCTGTATAAGGACAAGGAAGTAATCGTGCAACTGCCACCGGAGCGCTATATACCGCCTTGGGCATGGTGGAGTTTAGGCATCTGCATAGCGATGGCGGTACTAATAGTGGCAAGAATAATCCTCCGCATCTATCTCGGACGATAGGTGCGGAGGATGTTTTTCTAAAACAAAATCCATAAATTCCGCAGTTTCTTGCCCGAAAACTTGCAAATGTCAATTATTTTTTGTACCTTTGTACAAGTTTGCTGCAAACATACAGCCAATGGTCGACAGCTTAAGGCGGTCAAGGCTCTCCGCAACGGCCACCTGATTATCGTCGGACTGTTACTTTGATTATTTATGCAACGCAACCTATTGCCTATATTACTGCCTGTTCGCTCAATAGTTTTTCTGTTGACGTTTGTCGTTTGCGCGCTGATTGCCCGGACGGATGTCAGCGCAATCGGTCATTGGTGGTCGATGATAGCTGTCGTGGTGAACATCCTGACTATTCTCCTGCTTGTTCATGCCGCACGCCGCAAAGGACAGACTTTCCGGCAACTGATTAACTATCAAAAGGGGCAGACTCGTTGGACGGCTATACTGCTCGTAACCTTGTCGTTGCTGGTGAAATTCTGACCACTGTTGTCGAAGTGCCAGTCGAAGGTGTAGGACTGGTTGTTGTCCTTCGGGTCGGCTTGGTTGCGATAGAGATAGATCTTCAGGTTGATACGGAATTTCTTCTCGTTCAGTTCGGTAGGCGGATACCAGTCGAACTCGAGCTTCGTCACATGTGGGCAGCCGTCGTCCTCAACGGTACGAATGAGCATCTTACCCGAGCTTTCACCCTGGTTAACCACCTCGTTGATACCACTGTAGGTCGAGGTTACTATCGCCTTACCTTTCGACATCTCCACATAAGCCGAGCCTTTGCCACCGGAGTAATCTTTGTTCTCCGAATCATCGGCACTGCGCTTGGAATACGCCTTGGCGATCGTTACTGTTCCACTTTCAGCGACACCGTTCTTTGTGATGTTGTCAATGTAGATGTAACTCATCTTGTGCACATAGTAGTCATTGCCCTTGCCGTAGGCATAGACGGGCACTACGAAGTGAATCACATCCTGCCCGGTTGCCATCACCGAGTAGTGGTTCTGTTTCTCCAGATAGTCATTTGCCTTTGCATTTTTCGGCATCAAGAACAAAGAGCAAAGAATGAGAATCAATATAGATAAATTGTGTTTCATATATGTTGTTGTTATCGTCTGCACGAATTTTCGCTCAAAGTTACGAAAAAAAAATGAAATTTGCAAGGATTTGGGGAAGAAAAGTTGGAAAAAGTGAGATATTGAAGGGAAAAGAGGCGGATTTTCGTCAACCAACATTCAGTTCGTTCGAGTGAAACGAGATAAGAATTGCCCAAAAATAATCCAGAATACGATGGATACAATTCAGTCAATTACCCACGAATTATCGACAATTATGAAAACAACCCAAATAGACCCTGAATCAATGAAAAACTACTCACCGAAGACAAGCTGCGATGAGTAGTTATCTGCTATGAACCGCGTTGGGCAAGGGAATCGGCGAAGTAGTCGACTAACCCCTCCCCAGCATTCCTTAAATGGGGTCCCCGGAATTATTGTTATGGGATTACATCGTGGCGGTGAGGAAGGTGGCGTTGCCGAAGATGTAGAGGACATTCTCGGAGGCGGGGACGAGGAGCGCCTCACGCACTTTTGCGGCTTTCTCTGACGAGGCTTGTGCATAGACGAACTTATTGGTTATCTGCACCGCAGCACTACGCAGCACTTGACGTAGTAGCACTGGATTGACCTTCTTTTTCATCATTCGCACCGATATGCAATATTAGTGGGCGGTTAATTCTAATAGAAGTGTTATTTCCTTCGTTAAAATGCAGTACGTTTATAGTTCCACTGCCGGCCAGCCGTAGTCCTGGTAATAGCGGAAGTTCAGTTCATGGATGCGGATATAGTAGCGCAATTGCTCGGCACGAACGTACTCACGCACTTTCTCGTTGGCATGCATAGCCTGGTACACGTCATAACGCGTACCGAATATGCGTTGGGCACTTGGCTGGTTGCCGGCGCCGTCCTCTACGCGCTCAAAAGCGGATACATACAACGCTCCGTCCGCCTCGCTTATGGTCAGCTTGCCAGGATGGCTTCCGCCTGAAACGGTCTTGAGTGTATCGCCGGCAATCTGATAGTTGAACACCCGGAAGTCGCCCCATACGTATTCGCTGCCGTCCTCACCGTTCTCCTCGTTCACAATCATCAGCACAGGTATGCACAGGTCGCCCTGCAAGTAATGTGCACCTATCTCGCGCGTAAGATAGTCGTATATAGCCTCGCGCACCTGCTGCTCGTGGCGGTTAATGGCTATGTGACGAATGCAGTCGGCTTTGTGTCCGTCGAAGTCCGCCATGAGCCACTTGCCGTTCACACGCTCCATCAGCATGCTGTGCTCTTCGATGTCGGAGGTCTCATCAAACGAACCATCCTCCCATTTCTGTCGCACAAGGATAGTAGCGACTGCATGTGTGGCATCGGTCTTTTTGACGGACAACACTTCGTAGTCGGCTATCGTGCCACCGTTATCGGTGACGAAATAATAGAGCCACTCGTGATCCATCGCTTCAAACTCCGGCAGACGATAGAACATCGTGTCCAGCACGGCATAGAAATCGCTCGTCATGTAGTCGCGCGACTTCTCCAATAACTCATGGTCAGGGATATACGCACAGAGTTCGTTCGCACGCTGCTTGAGCTGCTTTTCGGAATCGGTGCATGCTACAAATAGCAATGCGGCAGTTAGGATAACACAAATTCTTTTCATTTTATCGGAAAATCAAAATAGGTGTCTGGATAGGGTTCGTTGGCGAGGGTGAAATGCCACCACTCGCTGTCGATGCCTTCGAAGCCGTGGCGCTCCATCGCATTGCGGAGAACAAGACGGTTTTCAGACTGTCTGTACAGCGGGCATGGATAGTCGGGGTGACTCTCATCGCCGAACCAGTCGAAGGGCGAACCCATATCGAGTTCCTTGCCGGTAGCGGCATCAATAAGCGTGAGGTCCACCGTCGAGCCACGGCTGTGACTGGAGCGGGCATAGATGTAGCCCTGCTCAAACAGCAGACTCTTGTCCACCATCGGATAAAAGACCGCTTTCATCGCCGTGTCCTGGATATCCTCCGCCCAGCGGATGAAATGATTCACGGCGCGTTGCGGACGATAGGTGTCCCATATCTTGATACGGTAGCCGTGTGCTTTCAGTTCATCGTTCACAGCCTTCAGCGAATCGGCTGCCTGACGCGTCATCAGCGCCAGCGGACGTTCGTATCCGTCAATACGCGCACCCACGAAATTGTAGGTGCTGTAATAGCGGATCTCAAGAATAACATCGGGTATCACTTCGGTCACTTCAACGAAGTCCGAAAGGTCATAGATGGGGTCAACTGTCTGTTGCTGTTTCTGTGTGCAAGCGGTCAGCGTTAATACCGCTAAGAGGGTAATAAAGATCCTTTTCATAAGTTATTTATACATCAAAGAAGCCTAATTGCGAAATAGCTGTCAGCATCCTATTCACATAGCCGCTGTCGGGCTCGGACTATCTATGTTTATTTTGATTCAGTTGGGCCAAGAGTTCGAGACCGGCGGTGACTTCCGGATGCTGGATGGTGATGGTTTGCCCGGGCGTGGAGACGTAGAACATGTTCAGTATGACCGGTTTCGTGCCTCTGTTCTCGCCACGATGGATGGTGTCGACCACTTCAACGATGGCTTCACCCTCATGGAAGGTGCGTTCGTTGCCATTGGGGCAGACGATGGTCAGTTCGCCTTGCTCGACGATGCCGTAGTTGATGACTGTGTGGTGATGCCAGCCGGTTTTTGCGCCGACAGGGAACACCATACGGGAAACTACCAGTTCAGGGTGCTCCTTCGGATAGTTGGGCAATGCGACTCCGTCCCAACTCTGTGTGCTACGCAGCAATTCTGTTGTCTTGATTTCCGCCATAATCCTTATAATTTATTGAACGCGTGTGCAAAGATACGAAATTATTTAGACATTTGCAAGTGTTTGGGCTGTATTTTGATGAAAAAGGAACAAGTATTTTGATTCTGCAATGTGAAAAGGAACAAGTCAAGGGTGTGGAGAGTTGGAGACAAGTGGTATAGTAAGTTGGAGATTTAGCTTGTTCCTTTTTGTGTGATGGCCGGGGCGTTCTTGTGAAAAAAGGAACAAGCCAGTGATGATGGGGGGGCGGTTCAGGTTTTTTTGGAGGGAATTTTCATCGACAACCCACCCGAAGATGTCAGTTAGGCGCTGGCAGAGGTCGCGCAGTGAGTGGTTGAGGCAATAATCTTTGAATTCTGGGTCGCCTTTCTTGCGTTCGGCGAGGTAGCGTCGCACATCGGAGTACTTACCTTGACGCGGAGTGCCCCAGATGTCGTCGGGCGAAGACTGGGCGGCATCAGATGTCGGGTTAACAGACGAGCCACCCCACTGCACGTCGCTTGCGGGGACCCCGGACGGAGTGAGTGTTACAGACTCGGGGTTGAAGCGGATGTTGAGATCCTCGATGAGACGGATAACGTCGTCTTTTTTTTGTTTTCATTGTTTTGTTGGCAAATGGTGCTTAGCAGATTTCGCTAGGCGAAATAGGGCGCACCATTGCCTCCGCTTCTCCCCAAAAATTGCAATTTTTTGGGGGGCCCTTTGATGGCGGGAAGGGTTACTTCTTAGCCCTATGGTTACGATTATTTCTTATCCCTTTGGTCACGATTATTTCTTATCCCTTCGGGAACGATTATTTGTAGAAGTGCCAGGCGAGGCCGGCGCGGAAGACGGGCGGGTTGAGAGGGTAGCCGGGCATGGAGAAGTAGTTCGGATCCATGAAGTGGCCGTTGAGGTGCTGGTACTCGGCGAAGAAACGCAGGCGGATCAGGCGGACGTAGAAGTTGGCATAGACATTGATGACGGGGTAGTTGCCGACCAGCGTCCGGCCGTCGCCGTCCGTCTGCAGGCAGAACTGCGAGGTGGCAGGGCACAGCAGAGGGGCATAGTACGCCGTGTGATAACGGACATTGACGCCGAACTGGGCATCCATGGCACGACGGAACCAGCTGCCGTGGTAGTACAGGTTGCTGTACAAGGCGATGTCGGGCAGAGGAAGGATAGCATTGGACGAGTGCTGCCAGACGACGTTGTTCTCCCAGTTGACCCACGGTGTGGTGAGGTCGAGGTGGGCATTGACGGCTATGACCTGCACGTTGCCGTCGTGCTGCTGCGGGAGGCCTTTGCTGTCGAAGTAAATAAGGCGGGTGATGTTCTCAAAGTTGACATCGACGGCAGGTTTGACCCACGTAGTGGGATAAGCGACCTGTCCGCCGACGAAGAAACGGTAGGTCTTGCCGAACGAGTTATCCCAGCGGAAATGGTTGGATGAGTAGTGCTGGAGGTAGTAGGAGGGCGTCTGGTTGCGGACATAGGCGCGGGCGTTGAGCGTCAGGCTGTCCTTGCCCAGACGGAAGCCGGCATCGACATGGCCGTTGACCTGAAACTCGCCGATCTTATAGCCGACGACGCAGACCTCGCCGTTGAAATCGTAGTGGACGTAGCGGTTCTGGCGCATGTAGAGCGCTCCGCCGACGAAGGTGTTGTTGACCCAATGGAAGGACTCGCCCAAGGTGTCGTCCTGCATGGTGTAACGTTGCGCCTCGTTGCGGGCATAGACATCGAAGCCGAAACGCAGCACGCGGTTGAACTCCTCGTGGAACGTGACATCGAGGGTGTTGGTGATGGTGAGCACCGCAGCGGTGTCAGTCGTGGTGGAGTGCAGGGTGTCGAAGGTGTTGGTATAGAAACCCTGCTTGGCCTGCTTCTCGACATAGCGCTTGGTTGCCTCCTGGATATCGAAGGCGTGGCGTATAGTGATCAGCGGTACGCTGTCCGCGGACTTGAAGGTGTAGGAGTGGTTGACGTAACCTGCCAGATAGCGGACGCCGGACATGGCGGAGAGGTTGACATCCATATCCTCGGGGTTGAGTGCTCCGCCGAGGTCGGAGGGGTTGGCGAGTCCTCCGTTCTCGAAGTTAGAGAGTGTGGCGAAGTTGAACGCGCCGTGGATAGCGTAGTTCTCGCCGCTGTAGGAGAGGAACGCGTCGCCGTTGACGGTCTTCGCCTCCTGCGAGGCGTAGTGACCGATAGAGTTGAAGTAGTTGATCTGCGCGCCGACATTCAGGTCCTCGCGGATATTTCCGGAGAGCAGGAGCTCGAGGTCGTTCTCCTCGCGGTAGGTCTTGAAGCCCTTGCGGTAGGAGATGGTAGAGAACGGCAGGTTCGTCCGGAAGAATCGCGTCTGCGCGGGCGTGATCAGATAAGGTGCATACGCATGCACGAAGGGATTGTCCGTCGGTGTCCGGCGGTCAAAGAAGAGCTTGGACTGGATGGGTGAGACGAAGTTGCCGTTGTAGGAACTGGCGATGCTGTAGTCGTTGATGGGTGTGTGCATCGGGAAGTTGAGGTGGAGGGTGTCATCAACGGTGGGCAGGGTGTCGGGGGTGATGAGCACAGGAGAGAAATGCCACGTCCGCAGAGCGGGCGCTGGCATTTTCTCCTTAGCTGCCGCCGTTGTGGCGACGAGCAAGATACAAGCGATGATGAATAGTTTTTTAGTCAAAAATTACCAAAAATTATTCAAAAATTGCTAATGAGTTAGGTTAAACAAAAACCTTAAAAACCCCGAAATGGCTGTTAGCCCTCCGGACTTTGTGCCTTGGTTCGCTATAGCCCTCATTCAAGCGAGCTTGATGAGGCCTCTAACACCCCAAGTCACACACTGCGTGTAACAGCCCTTTCGGAAATAAACCTAAAAAACAACTTCGATGAACAATGCAATGTTTTTTGTGTTTATCGCCTCAATAGTTTGGTACTCCGTAGGAGTGTGGGATTGTACAGGGGCTGGTGCGGTGAACTTGTTTACCGGCAGCAGCACATGGACAAGCGCACAAAGCACAAGGTGCCACCAAGCTATTGAGGGGTTTTGTATGTTTTTGTTATTAAACACCCGTTTGCGAGTGTTCACTTACGCTTTCTTGCGGGCACGGAGCTTCTTGATCTCCTCCTGGAGTTCCTCGATTTCCTGGTTCTGATTGTTGATGGTCTTCAGCAGGCCGTTCAACTCCTCGTTCTCGATGGTGGTCGGGTACTGCTCCTCAACACGCTGCAGGAAGTCCGAGAGGATGTTCATGTAGTTGATGAACGCATCGTAAGCCGACTCGTAGTGGGTGTTGCCGGCGTTGATGTGGTTCATGTAGAGGAAGTTGTCAGCCACCTGGAGGTGGAGCCAGTCGCGCTGGAGGTTCTTGTCCTGGCAGAGGTGCACGCGCTCAGCTACAGCGTAGAGCTTGTTGAGTGCCTCCTGCTGCAGGTCGTTGCCTACGAACGGCGCGAGGTCCTTCGCCTCACCGCACCAGGTGTTGGCGAACGGCACAGCCAGCGACTCGATGGCAGGTTTCTTGCCCGCCTCGGACGGCGTAAGGAAACCTATCTCCTTCTCCAAAGCGAAGTACGGGATAGCCTTCAGGAACTCGAAGATACCCGTAGCGGCTTGCTGGCGGATACCGAAGGTCTCGGCGCCGAGCCAGATGTTGACGAGATCCTCCTCCTTGGGCAGGTCGATGATCTGCTGGGTGAACTTCTCGGCATCCATCGGGTAGCCGGGCCACGAGCTGTCAGAGAACAGGAACGACAGCGAGTCGGAGAGCGCAGCGTTGCGGAGCAGCAGCTTCACCTTGGGTGCGGCAGCCGATGAATAGACGTAGTTAGGCGACTTCCATGACAGCAGGTGCTTGGAGCCCTCGGTCATGCAGGTCTTGAAGCCGAGCTTCTGTGCCTTGAAGGCAAACTCGTCGTCGAAGAGGAGCTCGGTGTTGCACAGGGTCGAGGACTTCTGGCCGAAGAGCTCGCTCAGCTTGTCGGCATGCTGCTTGACCTGAGCGGAGAACTCATTGGCATCGTACTGCGAAGCCAGCGAGTAGGCGTAAGGCATAGCCACGAACTCCACGCACTTGGTGGCAGCCAGCGCCTTGAGGGCGTCGATCATCTCGGGCACGAACTGCTCGAACATCTCCAGCATCTCGCCCGAGATAGCGAAGGCGCAGTGGAACTTGCCACGGCTGAGACGGATCATCTCCTGCAGGGTCTGGCAGAGAGGCAGGTAGGAGGTCGAAGCCAGGTACTGCACCTGATCCTCGCTCTGCATATCCTCGTAGTAATAGTGGTCGGCACCGATATCAAAGAAGCGGTAACGTTTCATGCGGAACGGTGCGTGCATCTGGAAGCAAAAACATATATTTTTCATAACTTTGAGATTTTGTCAGTTAATAATCTTTTGTCTTTGAGCAGCCAAACTTGGCTGCGGTCTTTTGTCTTTGAGCGAAGCGGTCTATAAAGTGTGATTGATTACACCGTCGTAGATGCGGCGCACCTTGAGGCCGGCATCGTACCACTTGATGTTGTTCACTTCTTCCTTACCCAGCTCGCTGAGCGACTTGTACATAGCGGGATACTTGACGATGGCGTAGATAGCGTCCGCCATGGCGTCAATGTCCCAGTAGTCGGTCTTGATGGCGTGCTGCAGGATCTCGGCGCAGCCTGACTGGTGCGAGATGATGGACGGGCAGCCCACCTGCATCGCCTCCAGCGGGGATATACCGAAAGGCTCCGAGACGGACGGCATGATATACACATCACTTTCGCAGAGCATCTCCTGCACCTGCTTGCCGCGCATGAAGCCCGGGAAGTGGAACTTGTCGGCTATGCCGCGTTTGGCGACGAGGTCGATCATCTCCTGCATCTTGTCGCCTGAGCCTGCCATGACGAAGCGGACGCCGTCGGTCTTGGCGAGCACGCGGGCTGCAGCCTCAACGAAGAACTCCGGTCCCTTCTGCATCGTTATACGACCGAGGAAGGTGACGAGCTTGTCCTTACGCGGATGCTTGACGAACTCATCGGGATTAGGCAGCGGCTCTACGGCGTTGTGAACGGTAGAAACCTTGTATGCCGGGATGCCGTACTTCTCGATGACCGTGTTGCGGGTGAGGTTACTTACGCACATGATGTGATCCGCCTCCTCCATGCCGCGCTTCTCGATGCTGAACACCGTGGGGTTGACATTGCCGCGTGAGCGGTCGAAGTCCGTGGCGTGTACGTGGATGACGAGCGGCTTGCCGCTGATATGCTTGGCGAAGACACCTGCGGGATAGGTCAGCCAGTCGTGGGAGTGGATGATGTCGAAGTCCAGGCTATGCGCCAGAACCGATGCCACTGCCTCGTAGTTGCTGATCTCCTCAAGCAGGTTGTCGGGATAACGGCCGGAGAACCCGATGCAACCGAGATCGTCCGTGCCGATACGCGTGAAGTCGTAGTGGATGCCGTTGCGGAAATTGTAGAACTCTTCGGGCGACATGCGTCCCTCCATACGCTGGCGGACGTAGTTGTAATCCACATCCTTCCAAACGACAGGAACACTGTTAGCACCGATGATTCGCAGGAACGACTGATCCTCGTCGCCCCAGGGTTTGGGGATGACGAAGGTGATCTGCATGTCCTCCTGCTGAGCCATGCCGCGGGTCAGACCGTAACTGGCGGTACCTAAACCTCCAAGGATATGAGGGGGAAATTCCCAACCGAACATTAAAGCTTTCATATCTCGTACCTCCTATTTTTGTTCGTTATTCTCTGCGGCTGCAGCTTGCTGCTCCATGGCGCGCAGTTCGTTAAATACCGTGAGTGCTGCGGCTACGCTGGGTGCGTAGCTCATGCCGCCGTGTCCCTTGTAGGGCGGGTTGCCGTCGTAGAGCTCGTTGAGCGTGCCGACGCATAGTTCACTCATCTCCGCCTCAAATCCAACGAGCAGGCGGCGCATGAAGCTCTCGCCGCTATGCTGATAGACGCGCAGATACGCCTTGCCGTAAGCCGAGAGGGTGGATGGCCATACGGGACCGTTGTGGAAGTTACGGTCGCGCTCCAGCTGACCGCCGATATATACGGGACGGTAGTTGCCGCTCTTCGGCGATAGGGTACGCAATCCCTTGGGCGTATATAGCTCCTTGGTGCAGATATCAACGATAGCCTTCTGCTGGCGGCGGTCAAGCGGCGAGTACGGTAGCGAGACAGCCCAGATCTGGTTCGGACGAACCTCCTTGTCCTGGTACTGGTCGATGACGTAGTCGTTCAGGTAGAGACCGTTCCAGAACGTGCGGACGAAGGCGTCACGTGTGAGTTCGGACTGGTACTCCATCAGTTCCGCCTGATGCTCCTTGCCGGCAGCCTTCAGCAGCTCGGTGAGGAAGCACATGGCGTTGTACCAGTAGGCGTTGATCTCCACCACGTAGCCGGTACGCGGGGTGATAGGACGGCCGTTCTCCATAGCACCCATCCATGTGGCGGGTTGCTGCGTGCCGTCCACCCACAGCAGACCGTTGTGGTGCAGTTGTGCACGCGGATGTTTGCCCTTGCGGTAGAAGGCGATGATGTCCTGAATGAGCTCGCCGTACTGTGCGGCTACGTCCTTGATATCGGCGAACTTGGCGTACTCCTGGATGGCATAGACGAACCACAGCAGCGAGTCGGGCTCGCCCATGTCCGCCATCTTGATGCCTTCGCGCTGTCCGTCAAGGAACGCGCGCACCTCGGGTACGGCGGTCTTGTTGATGATCACATCCCAGTACTCGGGACGGTTGATGCCCATCGTGCAGGCGGTAACAGCGAAGAACTCGCTGCGTGCATTGGGCGTGTACCACGGATAGCCGGGCAGCAGATAACACTTGTCGCCCTCGCGTTTGTAGAACTGCGAGGCTGAGTTCTTGAGCCACGAGTACATGTCGTTCTTCGGCATGCGGCGCTCGGATTCTTTCTCCCAGAGCTGCTTCAGTCCTGACGGCTTGAGCTCGCTCACGCCGGCGGAGAAGATGATCGACTCACCCTTGCGCATCTGCACCTCGAAGTAGCCGGGCACCATCTGGTCCTCCTTGTACTCGAAGCCGCGCTCCTTCTCCTTGCGGTAGCGGATGCCCTCGTACCAGTGCGGGTCGTGCACGTACTCCACCTGCTTGTTGAATTGCATGTACAAACGCGGCAGCGAGTCGTAGAGCTGGCACGAACGGCCGTTGGCACAGTCGTCCATGTTCGTGTTGGCCATGCCGTTGGCGTGGGTCAGGGAGTTGATGTCGCGGAAGGCGAGGAACGGCTTGAAGCGCATTGTGGTGGACGCACCCGACTCAAGCAGGGTGTAACGAACCAGGATACGCGGCTCAAAGCTGACAAGCATGTGCTCCTTGGTCAGAACAACGCCGCCTACGCGGTACGTGGTCTTACTGATGGTGATGCAGTCGAACTCGCGGATATACTTGTGTCCGTTGGGTGAGAACTGGTTCTCGCCGTACTCGTGCAACCCGAGGTTGAAGGCTGCACCGTGCTGGATAATCGTCTCGTCGAGAGACGACAGGAGCACATAGTTGTGATCTCCTACCGGTACTACCAACTGGCCATGGTACTTACGCGTGTTGCAGCCCACAAGGGTCGATGCACAATACGCGCCGGCACGGTTGGTCAGCAGCAGCTCCTTACTCAAACTTCGCTCGAGGTTGACGAGCAAGGTCTTGTCAAAATTTAAGTAGCTCATAGTATTGTTGTGTTTTGCTTTTGTATGCATTTTGTGCAGCCAATCTTGGCTGCAAGCGGTTAGCTGTATTGCCCGCCAAACTTGGCATCCACATCCGCCACGATCTGGCGGATGTTCTGCTCGTGCTGCTTGCGGCAGATGAGCAGCACGTTGCCGTTCTGCGCCACAATCATATCCTGTAGGCCTTCGATGACCGCCAGGTTGCCGTCGGGCAGGGTGACTACGTTGCCGTTGCTCTCATAGAACAGCGTATTGCCATGCAGGGCGACGTTCTGCTGCTCGTCCTTGTTGCCAAGGTCATACAGCGAGCCCCATGTGCCGAGATCGCTCCAGCCGAAGTCGGCGTAGATCACGCGCACATCGGCGGCTTTCTCCAGTATGCCGTAGTCCAGACTGATGTTCGGGCAGGTGGGGAACATCTCCTGAATGAACGCCTCTTCGGCGGGAGTGCTCATCACTTCGTCGCCCTTCTTGAACACGTCGGCTATCGTCGGCTGGTGCGTGCGGAACGCCTTGCGGATGGCGCGAATGTTCCAGAGGAAGATGCCGCTGTTCCAGAGGAACTCGCCGCTCTCATAGAACACTTTCGCCAACTCGAGGTTCGGCTTCTCGGTGAAGGTCTTCACGGGCAGCACGGCGTTCTCGCGTTTGTTGCTGACACCATCCAGCTGGATGTAGCCGTAGCCCGTCTCCGGACGCGTGGGACGCATGCCGAGGGTGAGCAGACTGTCGTGATCAGCTATGTGCTGCAGGCCGACCTTCAGCGTCTCGATGAACTTGTCCTCGCGCAGGATGAGGTGGTCGCTCGGCGCAACTATGATGTTGGCATGGCTCTCATCGCTCTCCCAGTCCACGTCGGCGATGCTCTTCACGCCCATGCGGCGACCCATGATACCCGATATATGCGACACGGCATAAGCCACTGCCGGCGCGGTGTTCCTTCGCGCAGGCTCGCACAGAATCTGCTCAGGTTTGAGTTCAGGCAGCTGCTCGAGCATCATGTCGCGGTAGAGGACGTTCGTCACAATCAGGATGTTCTCCATCGGAACGAGTTCGCGGAAGCGGTTAACCGTCATCTGCAGCAGACTTTGCCCTGTGCCGAAGAAGTCCAGAAACTGCTTCGGACGACTGTTGCGGCTCTCCGGCCAGAAACGACTGCCTACGCCACCGGCCATGATGACGCAGAAGTTACGGTCAAGCGATAACTTATCAGTATTTCCCATGTCTTAGGTTTTAATTTGCCTACAAAGTTACAAAAAAAAAATCAAATATGCAAATAAAATGACAAAATATATCGAAATATCTCGAAATATTTGCATTTTTCAACAAATTGTCGAAATTTCTCACTTTCCATTCTATATTTTGGCAAAATTTTCTCTTTACATTTGCAAATGTCATTTTTTTTTGTAACTTTGCAACGAAAATTGAAAAACGGTATGAATCGCGCAGAAGTAGTCAAGCAAATCAGTCAAACAATCCGACAAGTTGCTCCGCAAGCAACGGCTATCTTATATGGCTCTCAGGCGCGTGGCGAAGCGCGCCCAGACAGCGATATTGATGTGCTCATACTGCTGGATGGCGACAAGATGACTCTGCAGCGTGAGATGGAAGTGACGAGTCCTCTTTATGAAATAGAATGGAAGACCGGCGTATTGGTCAGCCCTACTGTTATGTTACGCCGGCAATGGGAGAATATGCCATTCAAAACGCCGTTTTATATTAACGTCATGAACGAAGGAATACGGATATGAAAGAGACATTGGATGAACAAAGCCGGCTTGGGTTAGTGCGCTATCGCATGGAGCGAGCGAATATCCAAAGGTATTCTTTCGCTGGCTCATGGCAAAACATTTAACACTCTTTTTGAAAAAAGGCATAGCAGCGACTATGAGGCATTTGCGTATTGCGACAAGGAATTGGTGGATAGCCTGACACCATTAGCCGAAGCTTTCATCGCAAGGATTAAAGAGTTGCTTCAACAATAGTGATACAACATACGTCCCTTCCACGACGCTAAACCGGCTCGCTGGCACCGACAGCGAAATAAAGCGGTGACATATTAAAATAAAAGAAGCGTTTGCTTTATTTGAGGATTTTTTCAAACTTGGACACTTTGAAATAACACTTCCGAGAATATGGCGAAACGCTCACGCTAACGTGTGAGCTTTCTGCATATATTGGAGTGTTATGGGAGTCCAAGCCCGAAAGAACCAATAGCAGTTGGCTCACATTTTTGTATGCACGTAACTAAATAATCAATAATCATTAAAACCGATGCTCAATGGGATATAAGCGAGCAACAAAAAAAATGAAAAAGAATCTATTATTTGTTTTGTTTGCTTTTACAGGTCTGTTATTATCGTCATGTAACAATGATCAGAACAATCCAGAAACAGATAAGAACAATCAAACAACACCACAAACGGACACTAATCCATATCCTTATCTTCGTGTCAGTGATCTCATGCCATTAGAATTAATGACGATAGCTCAAGCAGAGGCTAAACTTGCAGAAATGGGTTATAAAGGAGGTTGGGATGCCACTAAAAAAGGATATATTTATTTGTCTTCTGATAAAAATGAAAAAATCACATTAGGTCATACATCTGAATTTGGAGTATATCAAGTTTCATATGAGGCAGAAAAAGGAGTAATTCCTTCACAAGCAAGTCCATGGCTTAAACACATTGCAGAAAAGGTCAGCCTGCCCGCAAAAGCAATAGAGATTTCAGGTGTTAAAGAAATATCCTTTTCAAGCGGTGGGTGTAGAGGAACAAAGGAAATATCTTGTCCTACATATCCAGATTTTTTAAATATGGTAAGTGATTTGTCTTCTGGCATGCTTGTTACTGGCTATTGGGGAGCACCTATCGTTACCAATAACTATCCGACAGGGTACTATGGCGGAATTATTATATCATATGAATATGAGGATAACAAAGATTATGCGATGTTGACCATTCGGTTTATATATCATGAACAAAAAGACGACAAGCCATTAGAAGAGTGATGCATAACGTAGGCCTAAAGCAAGGGTCTACGATTAGCGCCTATTCTTCGCGAGCGCCATAGGGGCAATTCCGACACAACACGGGGTTGTCCTATGGTTTTTAATCACATTCCCAAATAAATTGTTGGAAATGTTGGTATTTTTTGATAAAACAAGAATCCGTTTAATCCGTAAAATCCGTACTCCACAAAAATTCTCATCGCGACAGCACATTCTTCCCCACCATTTAGCGTCCATTCCCGACGGTCAACCGACAGTCAACCGACGGTCAAGGCTAACGTCAGTACAGGAACACTACAATATTTACGTTATGCAGGCAGCCGAAAGGTATTGCCTGCTCATTCTTTGTCCGTTGCGTCGGAATCGGATTCCGACAACGGCTTTGTCGAATCAAGTTTCGTTAATTGCGTTCGAATACCGTTCGAACAACGGCTCATTAGAGCCGCCACTTTCTAACCTCCTTTTTGCAAAAATCTTCGTCCTACATTTGCAAATGTCAGAAATTTTTCTTATTTTGCTACGCTCAAACGATTATTTTTATGAATTATTTGCATATTTCAAAAAATTTTCGTAACTTTGTAGGCGCAAACGATTTTACGGATGCAAATAATTCGCCAAATAGTGCTCATTTTAGTGGCTCTCGGGCTGCTGGGTTGTGCGCGTCCGTCACAGCCGCGGCCTTACGGGTATTTCCGCATCGACGTGCCGGACTACGGCTATCGACAGTCAGCACTGGAGGGCTATCCGTACTGCTTTGAGTTTGCAGACATTGCCCGGATCGACACCAAGGTGGATCACGCAGAGCCGTATTGGGTGGACATCGTCTATCCTTCGCTTAACGCGCGCATACATTGTAGTTACAAGCCTGTGCAGCACGACCTGGGCAAACTGACCGATGAGACCATCCGCATGGTGTTCGACCACGCCATCAAAGCCGATGCGATACCCGAACAGGGTTACACCAATCCCGAGCAACACGTCTATGGCGTCTATTACGACCTGGAGGGCAACACCGCTTCGCCGGTGCAGTTCTTCCTCACGGACTCCACGCACCACTTCTTCCGCGCCGCGCTGTACTACAACAACATCCCCAACGCCGATTCGCTGGCACCGGTTAACGAGATCATGCGCCGAGACATCCACCACCTGATTGAATCCTTCCGATGGCAATAGCGATCAAAGGAAGTCAAATATTACCAATATAACCAATATTTTTCTTTTAGTCAAAAAAGGCCAAAAAAGATCCCAAAAATTACAGATGGGAAAGATATATAAACATATTGCGGAGCGTGCAGGGCGGGGCGAAAAGATGCTCGTCCGGCTGATCGATCCCGACAAGTTCGATGCGTCCACCTTGTGCGAAGGCTTCGACTTCTACTTTGTAGGCGGCTCGACGGGCGGCGATTGCAGCGAGGTGGTGCGCACCATTCACAAGGCATGCACTACGCCGGTCATCCTCTTCCCGGGCAATCCGCGGCAGTTCACAAGCGAGGCAGATGCCCTGCTCTTCCTCACACTGATGAACAGCCGTGACCCGCGGATATTGATTGACCCACACATCCAAAGTGCCGATGAGATCGTTGCCTCCGGTATAGAAACTATACCGATGGGATATATCCTCATCGACGGTGGCCGCGTCAGCACCACGCAAAAACTGACAGGAGCACAGCCCGTACCTCAGCAAAACACCGATGACATCGTCCGGCTGGCACGCACCGCCCAGCTGCTTGGCAAACGCCTTATCTACCTCGAAGCCGGCAGTGGCGCCCTGACGCCTGTAAGCGCCGAAGTAATCTGCGCTATTCGCCAAGCAATCGACCTGCCGTTGATAGTGGGCGGTGGCATCTGTTCGGTGCAGCAAATGTCCGATGCTTTCGATACCGGTGCAGACCTGGTGGTCATAGGCAATTACTTTGAACAGCATCCGGAAAGGATTCGGGAGTTTACAAGACGATGACCACAGATGAGAAATATATGAACCTTGCGCTCTACGAAGCGCAACTCGCCTACGAACAAGGCGAGATTCCTGTCGGCTGCGTCATTGTGGCGGACAATCAGGTTATCGGTCGCGGGCACAACCTGACGCAACTGCTGCACGATGTGACCGCCCATGCGGAGATGCAGGCTATTACGGCGGCCACGGAGACCTTGGGTGGCAAGTACCTGCAAGGTTGCACGCTGTACGTGACTGTCGAGCCATGCATCATGTGCGCAGGAGCGATAGGTTGGGCGCAGGTTTCACGCCTCGTCTATGGCGCAAGTGACCCCAAGCGAGGCTACCAGACATTTGCGCCCAAAGCGCTGCATCCGAAGTGCATAGTAACTGCCGGCGTGTTGGCCAACGAATGTCAAAAAATTATACAAGAATTCTTTCAAGCTAAACGATAACAGACCATGTCAAGGACACTGAAAACCATCCTTATCCTCGTCACCTATGTTGCACTGAGTGTGCTGACGGTGTACTTGTTTCCGCGCTACAACAACGCGTTCAACTACCACTTTGAGGTAGGCAAGCCCTGGGGCTACGATCTGGTAACGGCGGAGTTTGACTTCCCGATCTACAAGACCGATGCCGAGATCCAGCAGCAACAGCAGGAGGCCATCCGCAGCGTCACGCCCTGCTTCAACAAGACCGCCGAGCTGCCCAATGGCATCTTCGTCATTTCGCTGGAGGACTACGACAAACTCAACACCGGCGGCTACAAACGCGTATCTATCCGCACCGGCAAGCATGAGGTCACCACCCTGCCCGTGGGCGAACTGATGACGCCCAAGTCGGCTTATGAGTGCTTGGGCAAGCAATGCGAACCGAACATCGTACCGGACACCTTGGCTAACAAACACCTCTACCAAAATGCCGTTGAGTCCGTGTCGCAGACCTTTGGTCTGGTGCAAGCAGGTGAGCGCATCATCGATCGCGGAGAGATCGTCACGGCACAAACCTATCAGATACTGACCTCCCTCGCCCGCGCCTATCAGGAGAAGAACATAACCCGCCAGCAAACCATATATGTGCAGATCGGCTATTTGGCACTGATCATGCTGCTGATAGCCCTGTTCGTACTCTATCTGGCAATTATGCGTCCTAACCTGTTCGGGCAGCTCAGGGCGACGCTGTTCTTCTGTCTGGTGATAGCTATCTTTATCACAGCATCGTTCCTTATTCTGCGGTTCACGGCGGATGATACATTGCTGTACATCGTGCCGTTTGCCTGGTTGGGTATCCTGACCTCGGTGTTCTATGACTCGCGTACCGCCCTGGCGCTGCATGTGATCACGCTGCTGATCGTTTCACTGGCTACACCTTCACCGTTCCCGTTCCTATTCACACAGATGGTAGCGGCTATCGTGGTGATCTACTCGCTGCGTAAGATGACGCAGCGAGCGCATCTGGCACACACGGCGCTGATAGCAGGTGCGGCTTATGCGTTGGTCTATACCGCCTTGACGCTGACAACCACCGGATCGTATTCGCATCTGCAGCCGCGGATCTACCTGTTCATCGCGGCCAACGTGGTGCTGATCATCTGCGCCTATGGTGTGATCTACCTGTTTGAGCGCGTGTTCGGGTTGGTGTCGGATGTGACGCTGCTGGAGCTGACGAATGTCAACTCCGATCTGATGCACCGCTTTGCCGAGGAGGCACCGGGTACGTTCCAGCACACCCTGCAGGTGAGCAACCTGGCTACCGAGGCAGCGAAGAAGATCGAGGCCAACTCCCTGCTGGTGCGTACCGGCGCGCTCTACCACGACATCGGCAAGCTGATGGCGCCACAGAACTTCACGGAGAACCAGCAGGGTGGCGACAACCCGCTCAACCGGATGACGAACACCGAGGCGGCGCGCACGGTGATTGAGCATGTAAGCAACGGACTGGCGCTGGCATCCAAGCATCGGCTGCCACAGATCATCCGGTCGTTTATTGCCTCGCACCACGGCACATCGCTTGTGCGGTACTTCTACAACTCGGAGGCCAACGCCCATCCGGGGGAGAAGATCGACGAGAGTTTGTTCCGTTATCCTGGTCCCAAGCCGACGACGAAGGAGATGGCTATCCTGATGATGGCGGATGCCGTGGAGGCACGTAGCCGCAGCCTGAAAGAATATACAGAGGAGTCAATAGCGGAGATGGTGAACCAGATGATCGATTCGCAGATACAGGACGGTCAGTTCTCCGAGACCCCGCTGTCGTTCAGCGATGTGGAAGCTATCCGCGAGGTGTTCACCAGCAAGCTCATCGCCATCCACCACCAGCGCATCGCTTATCCTACACTCAACAAATAAACAACAACTATGTATTATATACAGAAGACATTAACGATTTCGGCAGCACATAACTTGATGCTGAGCTATGAGAGCAAGTGCGAACAGTTGCACGGACACAACTGGGTCATCACCGTATATTGCAAGGCCAAGGAGTTGAACAAGGACGGGATGGTGACCGACTTCACGCATATCAAGCGCGTGGTGAAGGACACCTTTGACCATAAGTACATCAACGATGTGCTGGACGTCAATCCCTCGGCGGAGAACATTGCCAAGTGGATCTGCGACCATGTGGAGAACTGCTACAAGGTAAGCGCGCAGGAAAGCGAAGGCAACATCGCGATTTATGAGAGAGATTAAAGACCGGCTTCGCCTGAAAGAGCAAAGACCGCTACGCTGAAAGAACAAAGATGTACCAAGTCAACGAGATATTCTACTCGCTGCAGGGTGAGGGTTACCACACGGGGCGTGCGGCGGTGTTCGTGCGGATGGCGGGGTGTAACCTGCGGTGTACGTTCTGCGACACGGATTTTGCGCATGGCGAGCCGATGAGTGCGGAGCAGATCGCTGATCGGGTGTTTACGTACAGCACGAGCCCGGATACCTTGATTGTTCTGACCGGTGGCGAGCCTACGCTGCAAGTGGATGAGGCGCTGACAGAGGCGCTGCACCGCCATGGGCAGATGATAGCAATCGAAACCAACGGCACGCACGCTGTGGCGGCAGGGGTGGATTGGATCACGGTTTCGCCGAAGATGGGTGCGCCGGTGGTGATGAGTATGGCCGATGAACTGAAGCTGGTGATGACCGACCAGCCGGAGAGCGAGATTCAGAAGTGGCTGACGACCGTCAAGGCTCAGCACTACTACTTGCAACCTTGCTCGTGCAAGAACACGGCGGAGGTGGTGGCGTACATACAGCGACATCCCGAATGGCAGTTGTCGCTGCAGACGCACAAGTATATTAGTATTCAGTAGTCAGAGATCAGAAGTCAGAGATCAGAAGTCAGATGAAAGTAAATGGGGCGCGGTGAGCGTCCCATTTGCTTTGATGGATGAGGTGTGTGCCAAGCGGGTTGGCACACACCTCATTGTAGGAGATTAGCGGAGCGGTTGGCCAGTTACGTCGTAACGGATGCCGTTGCGCTCGATGACGAGTCGACCGTTCTGGATGTACTTGGTTACGTGCTCGGAGGTGGTGGTATCCAGAGCTGTAGCCGTTGACGTGTACTCCAGGTGGATGTTGTAGGTGTTGCCGTCTGCATCCATCAGTGCGCCTTCCACAATAACGGTCTTTCCTTCCTGGCGGAGAGCGATCTGCCCTTGTCCACCGGCGAAAGATATCTTGCTACCCGTAGCCAGAACTTGGACGTACGTGAAATTCAGATCCATCTCACTCAGGTCATATGTACCCGGAGCCTCGGTAACAGAATCATTGTTCGAAAGCGAGATACCATAGATGTCGTTCTGTCCGTAGATCTGCCACCATCCAACTTCCTGCGTGTTGTCAAGATAAGTGAGGCTATCTGTGATGGTGATGTCGATAACAGCGGGTTGGGGTTTGTCACCGATGTAGAAGAATCCGCCTGTGTAGAAGGTCTCCCATTCGCTGTTGCCAAGAGGACGGAAGTAGATGGTCTTTTCGCCAGCGTGCGCAGCATCAACAACATAGTTGTTGTTCTCGCCACCCGGGAACCATGTTTGTCTCTCGCCTTGTACAGATACGACTTTCAGTTCGTTGCCATCTGCCAGGTTGGCGTTGAGTTGGTACTCTCCTTCTGCGTACGGATTGAGTTTGAAGAGATAGTCATCAGCCGGAGTCCAGTCGTTGAAGGAGCCAACAAGGTAGTAGTTAATTGCCGCCTCTACGCTATAGGTCAGGGTGATGGCGTAGTTGATACCATCATCGCCTACAAGCGTACCATAGATGATTGCAAGATTACTTGTATCCTGTACCCCATATACCAGTTCGATTGAGCCATCAACGAATCGGAGAGTATCCGTTTGTGTCGTATCCGGTACGATGTACGAGTAAGCAGGATCCAGTTCGGCTGCCGTATAGACGCCTTGAGCTTGTGTGATCTCGGTGCTCAGGTTCGAGAATACGATCTTAGTTACACCTACGTTAGCCTGCATGAGCCACCAGCCTGTTGATGCTACTTGGTCGACATATATATAGGCAGGATAATTGACCTCGACGGTTTGCACAGCTTTCAGGTGTGACACGTAGATAGCGTTCTTGGCCTCAATTGTGCCGTTGTAGTCGAGATAGATAGCCTTCAGGGTGAGGGTGTCACCTTCGGCGATGTTCATCGACTGGAACTGTTTTGCTACGCCATCAGCGGTGAGCAGACCATAGATATATACCTTTACGTCCGGATTGCCGATCTCCACGAGGTCAAAGTTTCCATAGGTGGTATCTGCGATCTTTGCGACAACACCGGTGAGGATGCAGGTGTCCTTGGTGTTCTTGAGCTCGAGGAACTCAGCGATAGTCTTATCGCCGAGGTTAAGCGGAGCAACACCTTTGACGCGTGAGATGAAGATAGCGGCTTTCACTTCCGGTTTGGTGTTGTACTCGTAGTAAACAGCCTTGATTGTCAGGATGTCGCCAGCTGTTACGTCGAGTGACGGGAACTGTCCGGCTTGTCCGTCAGCAGTGAGCAGATAGTAGATTTGAACATATACGTTCTCGTCGTTCTGGTCAACCAGGTTGAAGATGCCATTTGTGGCATCCGTTATCTGCGCCACCACGCCGGTCAGGATGCAGGTGTCCTTGAAGTTACGTAGTGCGAGGAAGTCGGCGATGGATATTTCTCCGAGGTTCGTTGGCGGAACTTCGTCCTTCTCAATAATCTTGCATGTGCATCCAGCTGCGATCTCGGGTGCACTATTGTATCGGGTGAGTGAACCTGTTACCTCTACTTTGTCACCAACAGCAGGTATCTGGTCAGCACTTTCGGGAACAACTTGATAAGCCTGTAGCACCTTGCCGCCGTCCTTTGTGTCCGCCATCCAGAACACCATGTTGTTCGTTGATGCGTTGTAGTGAACATCAATAGCAGTTACATAACCGATGAGGTTGTACGAAGCGCCATTGTTGAAGGGTTCATCGTTAGCCGATACACTCAATGCTGCTTGTGCAGCTGTTGCGCAGTTGGTAACTTCGATCACAGCGGTTTTGATGATCTTGCATGTGCCGCCTGCGTCAAACTCCGGTGTGCCGTTGTAGTTCTTGATCTTACCAGTTACCTCAACTAAGTCACCCTGCTTCGGCAGTTTGTCAGCACTTTCGGGAACAACCCTGTATGCTTGCAGCACTTGTCCGCCGACTTGGGTGTCAGCCATCCAGAACGTGAGGTTGTTAAAATTGCTATTGTACGGTGTAACGACCTGTGTTACGTATCCGCGGAGAGTGAACTCAGCACCGTCGTTGAGATAGGTGTTGCTTGCCAGTGCCTTTACAGCCTCAGCAGCTGCAGCGCAGGTGTTGATTTCAACTGTTTCTTCTGCCGGGATGAAGAAGAATCCGCCCTCGTGGAACGCTTCCCAAGCAGTGTTGCCTTCCGGACGGAAGTAAACGATCTTGTCACCGGCGTGATCGGCATCAATGACGTAGTCATCCTGATCAGCGGGATACCACTCGGTGATTGCGTTATTCTCCACTTTCGCCACCTTAATCCTGCTGTTTTCCACCAGACTGTGCTCAAGGATGTACTCTCCAGCAACGGATGTGCTTTCCTTGAACAAGTATGCAGTGTCGGGCAGCCAAGCGTAGAATGAACCAACAAGATAGTATCCGTCAACCAGTTGCTCTGCAGCGGGATAAGTGAGAGTGAGAGAATTGTCGGCATATGTCCATGTAAAGGTGTAGATACCGGTAGCATCGGCTGTGAAATACATGTTATCAATATTCTCCGTGATGCCGGTGGCTGTGTTTTCTGCACGGCTGAATCCATGTCCATTGCCCAACCAGGTCGATGCCACAAGAACCTTGAATACATAGTACACTCCCTTTGACAATTCAACGGAGAAGGATGCGGTGAGTCCGTCATCAGCGATGGTCATATCCTGGGGATTGCTCCACCAATCGTCATAGATACCAGCCAGCTGAACAGTAGGAATGACTACAATTTCCTCCAGCAGTTCAGCAGTAGCACTGGTTTCTGCATCAGACTCATCAGTAGCAGGCTTGTAGGTGAATGTAACGTTGTACTTGCCGCTCTTGTCAATTGTGAGAACAGAGTTGGATCCGGCCTCGCCGTTGTTCCACTTGTGGTCAATCACAACCTTATATTCGTAGTTGCCATGCGCCAGTTCTATATTCTCGATGACAAGTTTGTATGTTCCGTCCTCCTGGCGAGTCATCTCGTTTCCTTCAGTCTCACCCCAGTTCGTACCGAGCAGAGCTGCCGAGCCTGCTACGGAATACACGGTCTCCTCCTCGTCGCCGCCACCGGGTTGGTCGCCGGAGTTCTGGACATAAGTGATAAGTACTTGGACATCAACTACTGTACCGGCAGTAAAATTGTCATTGGTAAGCAGCTTGAAGTAGTTGTAGCCTTGTGCGGCATCAATGGTGAATGTAAACTTACTACCATCAGTGATTCCATCTTGCACCTGAGCATCGTCAACGGTTGTTACGTCGCCTTGTGAAGAATTACCCAGCGATACATACAAGTTATTTTTGAAGACGTTTGTGCCTGTAGCCCCATGCGTCACTTCAATCTTCTTGATAGCTCCGGGCATAGCTTGGGAGTTATACAGTGACCAGTTCTTAGTATTGTCATCAGTTGTAACACTTGCGCCCGCGATAGTGGTCTTGTTTCCGCGCACTTGTCCCGTAGCACCATTAAACGCATAGGCAACCATCTCTATGTCGTTTTCCGATGCACCTGTTTTGGTCTGGTTCTGATAGCCGGTGGTTTCTATGCCGGCAAAACCCTTCATGACTACTTTGTCCGTAACCTCTTCATCGTCAGGTTGGTCACCGCCGCCAGGTTGGTCGCCGCCGGCTTTGGTTGCGGCAGCTGCCACCTCTTTTGTGGACGGGTTGAAGGTGATGGCAATAGTGTATATACCGGCTTCACTGATAGCCAGTTTGTAATTCTGTGTCGGATATTCTTCACCCCATGCATGGCCTACTACGACTTTGAACTCAATAGGATCTGTTGTGTCCAGTTCGACGTCAGCCTTTTCCCATTTGTATGTGCCGTCCTCCTGCTTGGTCATTTCGTTGTCGGTAAGTGATGGATCCCAAGCTGTTCCAAACACGTCAGCGTGTGAGCCTGCTACGGTATAAATTTCGTCTTCGTCATCACCACCTTGTGCTTCGCCTGTTTTGGTTGCTGAGGCAGATACCTCCTTGGTGGAAGGATTGAAGTTGATGGTGATTGTGTAAACGCCGGCCTCGTTAATATTCAGGCTGTAATTATCGTTAGGATACTCCTTGCCCCATGCGTGTCCTTCAACGACTTTGAACTGAAC
>DBXI01000069.1:32180-36246 GCA_002309255.1 Bacteroidales bacterium UBA1216
TCCTGCTTGGTCATTTCGTTGTCGGTAAGCTCGGGTGCCCAAGCTGTTCCAAATACGTCAGCGGGTGAGCCTGCTACTGTATAAACGGTCTCCTCCTCGTCGCCGCCACCGGGTTGGTCGCCGGATTCCTCGTAGTAAACAATTACAGATTTGCAGTAGATGGCTTTGGTCATACTTGAGCCTCTATCTATGCGTACGATGATCTCACCTTTGCCTGAGCCGGTGAATGTGTAGTCAGCCGAACTGTTTGTCGCTGATGCACTTCCGGTACAAGCAAAAGCTACGCCGCCTACGGTAACAGAAACAGTTGCTTTGGCCTGTGCATCACGGGCGTTGACAATCACTTTTGTAACCGTTCCCGAAATGCCAGCTGTGGCGAGTTGCATATATGTTACATTTGCACTACCCGTTCCGTAGTGAATGCCCGACGTCGCATCATATACGGATTCTGTACCATCCGAAGTGACAGTCCATGCTACATCATCATCTGCTGTGCCTGCACCATCGCATTTAGCAGAGAAGACAAGAGAGGATACTTTCACTCCTTCCGGGAGAGGAGCCGCATTAACGGTCAAGTCGTAACTGACGGTTTTAGAATTATAAGATGCGTTGCCGGAAAAGACAGCTTTAATGGTGGTCTCGCCTGCGGCAACGAGTGAAATGCTACCATTTTCGTCAATAGTGGCTACACTTGTGTTGGTGCTCTGATAGGTCACTCCCAACGACAACGTATTTGTCAGAGTCGGGAACTCATTGTCCTGAGCATCTATCGTCACTTCTGCCGAGGCGGCACTCCAAGCGAGCTGTGCATCTGTAACGTCATCAGCATTGCTCGCAGCAGTATAGGTAATCTTCAACGCAGTAAAACGGAGCTGGGTGTTAGCTTCACTCGCCACATTCTGGATGTAAATAGCAGACAGACCTGCGTCATCCACGGCAGAGATAACATGTGTACCTCCGGAAGTGGAAGTCCATGTTCTGCTTACATCCGTTGTGTTGTCTGTCACTACGTTTTCGCTAATGGCAGTGCCGGCAGTCATGGAGTTACCGTAATACGTACCGTTACAAGTAATCTCAATCTTATTGATTTTGTATGCTCCAGCAGCACTAAAAGACAGGACATGCCCTTTGTAAACTCGCGGAGCAGAAACATAAGACGAATTAACGGCAGTTGAACTGCTGCCTTTCAGCTGGGTAATAGTAATGTTGCCGTTTGCGGCAGACCACTCAATGTGGTCAGTAACAAAACTACCGGAAGAAAGTGTGACACTTTCCTCTGTCGCCCAGACTTGTCCGATGCTGAAGACAAGGGTCAACAGCAATGAAAATAATAAGGGAATCTTTTTCATGATGTTAATATTTTAAGGTTAATTTGTTTGCGGTTATGGTGCCACGTTATAGTGAAACTATAAACAGGTGCAAAGATACAAAAAATAATTGATATTTGCAAATATTTTGGCGATTTTCTTTTGTTTTTTGATAAAATAGTTTGTTTTGTCATTTGGTAGCGGTGGGGGAATTTAACATGAATGCCCATAAATTAACCCATAAATGCGATGGGGAAGGCTTGGTCAACAAATACCAACAATTCATCAAAAATTTTTCATAAATGAAGGAAACGCGACAAAAAGTATATATATACTACGTATATATATAGTAAAATGTGGACAAGGCGATATGGGGCGAATTACTATATGGTTGTCCTATGGTTTAGTCTCGATGTAGTCTCGATGTAGTCTCGACTGATATCGGGCGTTTTTGCGAGGAAAAGACGGCGTTTTTTCTTAAAGGATACTACAATATATTATGTATATAGTACTTTTAACATGAGTGGCAGAGAATAATAAAAGTGTACGGATTGGACGGATTAGGACGGAAAGAGGATTAGGAAAAGAGGAGGAATTTTGGGGATTAAGAGGTAAAAGATACAAAAAATAATCGAATTTTGCAAATAAAAGGCGTAAAAAAAACAAAAAATGTAAAAATATTTGCAAATGTCATTTTTTTTTTGTAACTTTGTGCGCGTTTTTGAGAAAATTATATACAATACAAGTTTGAGAGGTTCAAACACTTTATTGAGAGAGAGAAAACGCTCTACAGAGAATAAGAAAACACTCTATTGAGAGTGAGAAAAACTCTACAAAGAATAAAAACAGAAACGAAATAATGCAAGAACAAGAGATTCAAACACAAGCTGTCGATCAGCAGGCAGAAGAGCAGTATGATGGCTCAAGTATTCAAGTGCTGGAGGGATTAGAGGCGGTACGTAAGCGTCCCGCGATGTACATTGGCGATATATCGCAGAAGGGTTTGCACCACCTGGTATATGAGGTAGTGGACAACTCGATCGATGAGGCGTTGGCAGGTTTCTGCAACGAGATAGCCGTACATATCAATGAGGACAACTCGATCACGGTGCAGGATAACGGTCGAGGTATACCGGTTGACATGCATCCGAAAGAGCACAGGAGCGCTCTGGAGGTGGTGATGACTGTGCTGCATGCCGGCGGAAAGTTCAATAAGGACAGTTACAAGGTGTCGGGTGGTTTGCACGGCGTGGGTGTGAGTTGCGTGAATGCGCTGTCGACGAAGATGCACGTGGAAGTGTATCGCGGTGGTGCTATTCATAGCCAGGACTATGCGAAAGGTAAGCCATTGGCGCCGGTACATATCATAAGCGAGGCTGAGGCTATCGGAAACTGGGAGCAGGGCAAGAATGGTACGTTTGTGCAGTTCTGGCCTGATGATACGATCTTTACGGAGACCGTTTATCAGTGGGATATACTGGCTAACAGAATGCGTGAATTGGCGTTCTTGAATGCGGGTATCAAAATCGTGCTGAAGGACAAACGCGTGAACGTTGAGACGGTACACGAGGATGGCACGAAAGAGTTGGGTTGCAAGAAGGAGACGTTCTACTCGGAGAAGGGTTTGAGCGAGTTCGTGCGTTATATTGATGGCAACCGCACGCCTCTGATCAGCGAGGTTATCCACCTGAATACCGACAAGTACGGCACGCCGGTGGAGGTAGCGATGATCTATAACACGGACTTCAACGAGAACGTACACTCGTACGTGAACAATATTAATACTATTGAGGGTGGTACGCATGTTGCCGGATTCCGTGCAGCGTTGACCCGCGTGATGAAGAAGTACGCTGAAGACAGCAAGATGCTGGAGAAAGCCAAGCTGAAGGATAAGGACGGCAACTCAACGATCGATCCGAACGACTTCCGCGAGGGTTTGACGGCTGTTATCTCGGTTAAAGTAGCCGAGCCTCAGTTCGAGGGACAGACTAAGACGAAGCTGGGTAACAGTGAGGTGGCCGGAATGGTTAACTCCGCGGTTGCCGAGGCGCTGCAGAACTACCTGGAGGAGCATCCGGATGATGCAAAGCGCATAGTAGAGAAAGTGATTTTGGCAGCTCAGGCACGTATAGCCGCGAGGAACGCCCGTCAGAGTGTGCTGAGGAAATCGCCACTAAGCGGTGGCGGTCTGCCGGGAAAGTTGGCTGACTGCGCATCGAAAGATCCTGCTGAGTGCGAATTGTTCCTCGTGGAGGGTGACTCGGCCGGCGGCACAGCGAAGACCGGTCGCGACCGCGTGCATCAGGCTATCCTGCCGCTGCGCGGTAAGATCCTAAATGTGGAGAAAGCGATGGAGCACAAGGTGTTCGAGAGCGAGGAGGTAAGGAACATCTTCACCGCACTGGGTATCACGTTCGGCACAGAGGATGACCCTAAGGCGCTGAACCTGAGCAAGATCCGCTACCATAAGGTGATCATCATGGCGGATGCCGATGTTGACGGTGCGCATATTGCTACGCTGATCATGACTCTGTTCTTCCGCCACATGAAGGAGGTTATCGAGCAGGGGCATCTGTATATAGCTATGGCTCCGCTGTACTTGTGCTCGAAGGGCGCAACAAAGGAGTACTGCTGGAACGATCAGCAGCGTCACGACTTCATCATGAAGTACGGCAACGGCGATGAGAAGCAGATCAAGACCCAGCGCTACAAAGGTCTGGGTGAAATGTCCGACGAGCAGCTCTGGGAGACGACGATGG
>DBXI01000021.1:0-3187 GCA_002309255.1 Bacteroidales bacterium UBA1216
TCGTCGTTGAGGATCTTGTCCAGACCCGGGTAGGTCTCGTCTGCCGTGATGGAGTACATACATACCGGCATCGTTGAGGTCGATAGCTTGAAGATAACCGGCTTGGCACAATTATCCGGCAGGTTGTTTGCCGCCATATCAACGAACGAACGTACATCGTTCACCGCCTCATCCATATTCGAGCCCCACTCCAATTCCAGAGTAACGACAGAGATGTTATCCTTGGATTGCGAAGTGATATGTTTCAAATGGTCCACCGAGGTCAGGGCGTTCTCCATGATCTTGGTGACATTCGTTTCCATCTCAGAAGCCGACGCACCGGGATAGGTGGTCATGACCGTGATATACGGCGGATCCATCTCGGGGAACTGGTCAATCGGCAGTCTCAAAAACGAGAACACGCCTATCACGATCACCGCTACGAATATCAACGCAGTGGTAACCGGTTTTTGTATCGCTGTTTTGTATATTGCCATAAAACTAATAGTCGAAAGTCAAAAGTCGAAAGTCGAAAGTTTCGTATCTGTTCGGCTCTGATTTCGACAGATTTAAATGTTAATATTATACTTTTTGATTAATGCATAAAGCATCTTTTCTATTTCTACTACTTGTTGGAGCAAGTTTTCTTTAATCTCCTGTGAAATGTATTGAGCATCAAAAGCTATCAGCAATTGTGTTTCCAACTCATAAGCCGAACCAAGTGAGATATTCAAAAAATGCACAAGTTCCTTATCGGTGGTACGCCCTGCTCCTTCTGCAATATTTGACGGAATAGACGTAGCTGCGCGCTGCATTTGTGAGCACAACGCATACACCTCATTTTGTGGAAACAATTTTGTTTCCCTATAAATGTCACGAGTCAAACTCATTGACTTCTGCCACACTGCTAAATCGCGGAAATTATGCATCATATACCAACACTCCTTTCGACTTTCGACTATCTCCTTTCGACTATCTCCTTTCGACTTTCGACTATCGACTTTCGACTAATTTACTACATTGATCTTTACGCCGTCCACGAGTTTATGTTGACCGGTGGTTACAAGCTCCACGCCATCAGTCAGTTCGGGTGCAATGATTTCTATATCCTGGTCAAAACGCTGACCGAGTTCAACGGCTACACGCTTGGCGCGACCGTTGTCGTTGATGAACACGTAGCGGTCGTTGGCACCCACCAGTTTCTCTACCGACTGATACGGAGCCACGATAGCCTTAGCCTTGCCCAGACCGATGGTCGTCGTTACATACATACCCGGACGCAACAGGCTCTTCTGGTTCGGGATTACGATCTTCACCTGGAACGTGTGACTCGAGGCATCCACGGTCGGATAAACCACCTCTATCGTTGCAGGGAAGACCTTATCGGGATAGATCTCCGAGGTCAGGGACAGTTTCATTCCCTCTCTGAATTTCGGGAAATAGGTCTCCGGGATAGCCACCAGGGCTTTCAGTTTGTCGATCTGGGTGAGGACGAGTATCGGCTGACCGCCGTAGAGTTCACCGTCCTCGTAGTTCTTCGCCGAGATCACGCCTGCGAACGGCGCCTTGACATAGGTGTTGGTCTCCAGAAAATCCAACTGCTCCTTGGTGGAGTTATACTGGGTTGTGATCTGGTCGTATTGCTGCTGGGTAGCCGAGCCGGTTTTGAGCAATTGCTCAATACGGTTCTTCTCTATCTCAAGGTTAGCCAGACTGATCTTGGTTGTCTTGTACTGCGTCTGATCCATGCGCACGAGGTCATGCCCCGCATTCACCTTATCGCCTACCTCACAGAATATACGCTCAATCTTGCCGGTCAGCGAGGGAGCCACGTTCTGCGTCAGGTAACCCTGCAGGTTCGTCGATACATTGATCACACGCTCAATCTCGCGCGGCTGGAGCACGGTGGTACGCACCTGCTCTACGCGCTCCTCTTCCTGAGCGACGGTCTGTTCTGTCTGTTTGCTGCAGCCGATAAGCATCATGGCTGCCAAGGAATATACGAATATCTTTTTCATTGTGGTAATTAATTATTCAAGAATTTTTCCAGTTCAACTTGTGCGTCCACGAGGCTGAGGATAGCCTCCACGTACGTGCTCTGCGCACTGATAAGGTCATTGGAAGCGTTGGTTAGTTCCATATTTGACGCAGCACCCCATTGGTACTTGTTGGTCGTGGATGCAAACACGCGCTGCGTTACATCGATGTTCTCTTTCTCGTTGATGTACGTCTCGTAGGCGTTCGTGAGGTTGAAGCAGAGTTGGCTATATTGGATAGCCAGATTATCCGTCGTTTCCGACAAGGTATTCTTCGCCTCTTCGTAGGCAATCTTCTTCTCGATCACACCGGCAGCGCGTTTGCCACTCGACCAAAGCGGCATTCTGACACTCACCTGTACTACGTTCGGTGGGGTCATACGCATACCGCCTTCGCCGTAGTACTGCTGGTTAGTGTAGTTATACGCCAAACTGACCGTGGGGCCATACGCCCACCCTGCCAAAGCAACATTGCGCTTTGCCAACTCGGTCTGCTTCTGCAAAAGCTGGTAGTTGAGGTTGTTCTCGATATTGAAGTTCTCGCCCAGCAGGTTCAGAACACGCTCCGGCGAAAGGATGGCGTCAAGATTCTCCGTCAGCACCAATTCTGTTTCCACCGGTACGTCGAGCAGCACCTTCAGGCTGTTGGTAGCCAACTCGATGAGACGCTTCTGCACGTTGATATTATTCTTTAAGGTATTCACGCGCACGCGTATCTGGTCGGCACTTGTCTGCTCGGCAGCTCCGGCGTTCACGGCATTCTGGGTGATGGCTTCCAGTTCTTGGATGTTCATCAAACTGGAGTCCAGCAGGTTGGATATGCTCTGCAACGCCAGCACACTCACATAACTGCTCATCACGCTGCCACGGAGTTCGCTCTCGGATTTCTCCAAGGAGATCTTTTTCATATCGATGGCGATGTTGTTGAGCAGTGCGCCTACTACGCCTTGACCATTGATACCTACCGACGCCGTCAGACCCAGCGCACCTTGGTTAGGCATATTAATATTGAACTCGCCCATGGCTGTTGACATCGTTGCGCTGTAGCCGAGGTAGTTGCTGTAACTGTAACTACCATCCACCTGCGGCAACATAGCAGCTATAGTCTGCCAACGCTGTGCATAGGCTTCCTGTACAGCGAGCGAAGCGTTCTTCAGGCTGCGGTTCTGCGC
>DBXI01000021.1:3211-19785 GCA_002309255.1 Bacteroidales bacterium UBA1216
TCTTTGCGCGCCTCGCTGCTCTTTGTTGCCGCCAGCACATGATCTTCGGCCTGCATGTTCATCCCGAACATCAAGCCAAGAAGAGTTATTACCAGTAATTTCTTCATATATATGATAGTATTGTTTTCTTGTATCAATTATTGCTTTTTGCTTTCAGCAATGCTTCGTATTTATTCAGTCCCTCTTCGGTGAACATTCCCCGTAGCATAACATCCACGGCAAAATCTCCGAGTCGCTTGAATGACACACCGTTGCCGTCATGTTTTATTTCATCCTGTATCACATCGGTGTGCAAACGGGCAAGCAGGTTGGCGGCAAGGTCATCGTCAATCGTTTGGCGAAACAATCCCTCTTGCTTTCCCTGCACAATCACTCGGCGCATGGCACGTTCGTGCAAGGCGAATATATCCTCGTAATGCTTCTTCGCCATGGCGGGATAATACTTGTTCAGGTCATGAACGAATGGCAGCGATCGCCTCACGTCAGACATCGAAGACAACTGCTCCATCACACGCTCGATGGCGTTCCACAAGCTCTCGCACGAAGCAAAGAATTGTTCCATGCCGTGCTCCACTTTGGCGCAATGACTATCCAGTATAGCCTGGATCAAGTCATCCTTGGTCGCAAAATAAACGTAGAACGTCTTCTTCGACATCCCCAACTCATGGCAAATATCATCGATACTTACCAAGCGTATTCCCACGTCATGCATCTTTTGACGAGCGGCGAGAACAATCTTTTCACATATTTCGTTTGTTGTTTCCATTGTATGTCTTCAGGGCAAAACCCGTTTTTTGCTAAGCAAACCACGTGCCAAAAAACGATGCACTTGGAAACTTTTGTAATCATTACAGTTTCCAAGTGCATTTTGTTTTCTTAACCTTGCAAAAAGGTTACTTTTTCACGCCTGTCATAGTGTAGGGCTCTGAGTTGCGGATGATCAGCAGTTCACCATTGCGCAAGATCTTGCTGACTCTTGTCGGAGTATCGGTGGAGGGAAGAATTTGTCCGGATGGAAGTTCTTCATCGGTTACCTCTAGACGAATGGTCAGATATACGCTCTCGCTCTCTACCGACCAATACTCATCAGCGTATGTATAGAAACGGAGCTTTCCGGTGTATATACCGGCTTTGTCGGCCAAATAGCTCAGAGTGAAATTAGGTCCCTCCGGTTCGGTGTTCTCGTCGCCACCGTAGATATATCCAACGGTCTTCGTTCCTTCAAACATGAAGATAGCGCCATCCTCTGGCATTTCTTCTTCATCGATAAATACTCCGCAGTAGGGTTGCAGCCCTGAATATGTAACGGTGATAGGCATAGAACCATCAACATCCTCCTTGCCGTTGATGCTCACAACGCCAAAATCCACATTAGTCGGCGATACGGTGATCGACACCTCAGCATACGTCATTGTATTAAGCAGGATGAGTGCTAAAAAAGATAGAATTTTCTTCATACTATTCAGATTATTTGTTTGTTATATTGTTCCTTCCAATTTTCTTATCTCGTTTCACTCGAACGATTATTTCACCTTTCACTTCTCTTAAAGTCTATCCGTCGTTGTAGTGCATCGGCGCGGATGACCTCAACGCGTATCTTGTCGCCCAGAGTAAGGCGTTCGCCTGTGTGCTCGTTGAGCAGGCAGTACTCATCTTCGTTGTACGACCAGTAGCTTTCTGTGCCTAATTCGCGCATGTGCAGCAGTCCTTCGCAGCGACTGTCAGTCAGTTGAACGTACACGCCGTACTCGGTCACGCCGCTCACTATGCCATCGAACGTTTCGCCGATGTGTTGTTCCATCCACTCTGCTTGCTTGTACTTGACCGATGCGCGCTCTGCTGCTACGGCGAGTTGCTCGCGGTCGGAGCAGTGGCGGCAGGCTTCCTCCAGGTCGCCCATGGTTGATTGCGCTTTGCCGCTGAGCAGGTACTTAGCCACCAGCCGGTGCACCATCATATCCGGATAACGGCGGATGGGAGAGGTGAAATGAGTGTAGTACGGAAAAGCCAAGCCATAGTGACCTATGTTGTGCGTCGAATAGACGGCTTTGGGCATCGTGCGGATAGCAAGGGTGTGAATAAGTTCCTGCTCGGGCGTGCCGGTGCTCTCTGAAAGCAGATGCTTGATAGCCTTGGTTGCACCTTTTGTGCCGTTCTCGTTCTTGCTGGCCTTCTTCGGCAGGCGCATCGAGTAGCCGAACTTATTCACGAACTTACTGAGTGCCTCCACCTTGTCCGGATCTGGCACATCGTGCACACGATAGACCACATCCTTGTTCGTGCCGGACAGTTGTTGCGCCACTGTCCGGTTGGCGAGCAGCATGAACTCCTCTATCAAGTGGTGCGAGGGCGTGGATTCCACCATCCGGAAACCCGTAGGCCTACCCTGCTCGTCCACAAGAACCTTGATCTCCTCACGCTCGAAGTCTATCGCTCCGTGGCGGAAACGCTCCTCACGAAGGGTTCCCGCCATAAAGTTCAGCATATTGATTGCCCTCACTACATCGCCGCCTATCTCACCGCCATGCACCGATGTGCCGGATGCCAGACTACCGTCAATGATGCTCTGCGCCTGCTCGTAGTCAAGACGCACATCTGAGCGGATGATAGTACGGCTTATCTTGTGCTTGACCACCTTGCCGTTAATGTCCATCTGGAAAATAACAGACATACATAACTTATCCTCGTTAGGTCGCAGCGAACACAGGTCATTGCACAACCGTTCGGGCAGCATGGGAATCGTTCTGTCCACCAGATAGACCGATGTGGCACGGTTGTACGCCTCGCTGTCGAGCTGCGTACCGGGAGAAACATAGTGGGTCACATCAGCTATATGAACGCCTATCTCATACTCATACTCGCCCGTCTGCCGGAAAGAGAGCGCGTCGTCAAAATCCTTGGCATCGAATGGGTCGATGGTGAAGGTGAGCACGTCGCGCATATCTCGACGGCGGTAGATCTCCTGCGTGCTGATGTCAGAGTCTATCTCTTCGGCCTCCTGCTCCGCCTCATGCGGATAATCAAAAGGCAGACCATACTCTGCCAGGATGGCATGCATCTCCGCATCGTTATCGCCGCCACGACCCAGCACCTCCACTACTTTGCCCATCGGCGGACGGCGGTTCGTAGCTGGGTGGATGATCTCAACAATCACCTTATCGCCGTCCGTCGCACCCTTTAGATAACGTGGTGCCACGGCTATGTTCTCATTTACCTGCTTGTGGTCGGTCTGCACCTCCGCGCCGTAACGCGTCAAAAGCAATGTACCTACTAACTTCTCATGCATAGCTGTATAGTCGAATGTCAAAAGTCGAACGTTATAAACCTGATTACTCCTCCTCAGGCAACTGCAGCTCAGCTGGCAAGTACTTCTTCAGCGCACGCTCTACGCCTACCTTCCATGAGTTGATCGATTCGCTGTCCATCTGCAGACCACTGATCATCTTGATCACCTGATCGATAGGCATGCCGTAACGCAGAACGCCGGAAATGAGTTTGGCATAGTTCCAGAACTCCTTGTCGAACTTGTAGCTTAGCCCCTCCATAGTGGTCTTCAAGCCGCGAGTGTTCACGAACTGGAAGTCGTAGCGCTTAGTCCCATCCTCCTGCACTACCTTGATGATCTTTCCCTTATTGACGGATTTGGGAATCAACAGTCCTTCGTCGTCATCGGCTAAGCCTGTGAAGATCTCGTACGGACGACCATCCAGCAGACCAATGAACGCTATCCATTTGTCCTTGTTGTTCTGAAATCGCACCACGTCGCATTCCAACTCAGCCGGGCGCTTCTTTACCGTTTCTGACATATATCAATCTAACAATTTAACAAATTAACAAATTAACAACTTAACAATTTAACACCTTACTCAGCGCTGCAGAGCAGGACGTCAGTCCTTCCGTGTTGAGCATTTGATAACGTACTATCTCACCCTCGTCCTGCCATGCTATTGTCGTCTGCTCGCCGGCATGCACCTCACGCGAATAGTGTACATCCAGCCGCCAGCATTCACCGCTCACCCCTAAACGCTCACCGTTAACCGATCCTTGTCCTAATTGCCATGCTACCAACCCTTCGGGCAGGTAGGTGTCCAGCATCGCTTGCAGGTACTTGCATGAGTTGCAATGGCGGTTGTAGTCCAGGTCGGAGTAACGGACCGTGTACGGCACGCGTTGCGCCTCTGTTAAAGCCATCATCCTTGTGCCGCGTCCTAATGGAAGCACTTCGCCATCTACACAGCCCTCAAATATAGGGTCTTCGAAGATATTAACGATCTCCCTCTTCTCCATATCCAGCACCGCCCACACGCTTTTGCACTCACCTATTAGGATCAGTTCATCGTTGCCCTTTTCACCTTTCAATTTTGACCTTTCACCTTTCACATATATCCGATAGTCACGCGTAGAGAGCATGTGGGCGTTCTGCTCTATCCAGGTCTCGAATACGACCTTCTCCTGAGGCATTGGCATATAACGCATCTGCACCGACATATTCGTCAGTATCCAGGTCTGTTCACGCGGATGAAGCACTTGTATGCCGAAGCCCAAATCATCCGCCACAGTGCCTGCTACCTCCAGCAGATACTCTTCCAGAGACACCCAACGCAGATGTTTGGTGTCATCCACATCCTGGTAGCGGATTGTATATTCGTAGGTATATTTCATATTTCTTTCAGAATTGCCTACAAAGATACAATTTTTTTCTGAATTTTCCAAATCCTAAAGCAGAAAAAGCACATATTTCTGCACTTTTTCGCAATTTGCATCATTTTGCGGAATATATTTGCGTATATTGAAGATTTTTTGTTTGTAGTGACAGACTTTATTACTCCGGGCTAACGCTCCGCAGTATATCCAACCGCAGGTAACGGACAGTTAGGTAAATGACACGAGCAGCCAGATGGGCGAAGTAGGCGGCATAGACGGCGTGCGAACCTATATTAGTCAAAAGTCCAAAGTCGAAAGACAAATGCCTATTTAGTTCCGGTGAAAAGACAAGATAGGTCAAGGCAAAGGCGGCGGCAGCCCAGAGCATAGCGTTGCGGATCTCACGACCACGTGTTGCGCCGGCAAAGATACCGTCCCACATGAACGCTAACATACTGACGATAGGCATCATAATCAGCCAACCCAGATAGTGGTGCATCGTGCTTACAACCTCGGCATCCGGTGTGAGCGAAGAAAACAACGCATCGGGAAAAAGGGCGTATAGCAAACTAAAGAACACCCCCACACCGGTTCCCCAGGCAAAGAGCAACTTAATCAACTGATTTAGTTGATGATTTGAAGATTTAAAGATTTCATGATTTATAGATTTCTGTGCACCGATCGTCTTGCCCACAAGGGCTTCACCCGCATACGCAAAGCCGTCGATGAAGAACGAAAAGAGCATGAACAGCTTCATCATCAGCGCGCTGGCTGCTAACTCTACATCGCCGTAACTGCTACAGATGGTCGTCCAACCCACATACACCACGATGAAGCACAACGAACGGACGAACAGGTCGGCGTTGAGGCGGAAGAAGCTCTTATTAGTTGATAGTTGAAAGTTGAAAGTTGAAAGAAACAATCGTTCGAACGAACGTGAGATAAGAAGTTCGTCTTTTAAAAGTTGAAAGTTGTTAGAATAGCGTACGGCGATCATCGTCAGGGCGACGATCAGTCCTATCCACTGCGCGATCAACGTACCCCAAGCCACCCCTATAGCCCCCAGCGGCGTATGCACTCCCAACAGGTACGAGGCAAGCATGTTCACACCATTGACCACCAGATCAGATACCATGGCACGCGTGCCGTCCTGCATGCCGATGAACCAACCCTTGCAGGTCATCAGCATGAGCGTGGCAGGCGCTGCCCATATACGTACACTATAGTACGCGCGCGCAAAAACCGACACCTCCTGAGAGCAGGGCAGCACATACAGAACGGCCTCCAGATAAACAGTCTGCAGAACCCATATAAGGAGCGAGCCGGCTATGGCTATCGCCGATGATTTGGCGAACAATGCACCGCACTCCTCCACTTTATGCGCGCCATACGCCTGCGCCGTCAAGCCTGCCGTGCTCACACGCAGAAAACCGAAGCAGCCGTACAGCATGTCAAACAGCATCGAGCCGACAGCTATCCCGCCTATCGCACACGCCGAACTGATATGACCGGCTATAACCATATCAACCAACCCAACAAGAGGGATAGTGATATTGGCCAGGATCGATGGGACTGCTATTCTCAATATAGAAATATTGAGATTGGAAGATTTGATATTTGATATTTGATATTTGATATCTATCCTACTGTTACATCGGGATTGATCTTGCGGATCAGGTTCTTTAGCACATCACCGGGTCCAAACTCGTAGAACTCGGTTGCGCCGTCGGCTATCATCTGATTTACGGACTGCGTCCAGCGGACAGGCGAGGTGAGTTGCAACAGCAGGTTCTGACGGATCACTTCCGGATCAGTCTGCGGCAGTGCGCACACGTTCTGGTAAATCGGGCAGATGGGCTGATGGATGGTCGTTTGCTCAATGGCCTTACCGAGAGCCTCGGCTGCAGGCTGCATCAGCGGCGAGTGGAACGCACCGCCTACCGGCAACTTGAGCGCACGCTTCGCACCGGCTTCCTTCATCAGAGGAACCACCTTGTCTATCCCGCTCACTGTGCCGGAGATAACAACCTGACCGTTGCAGTTGAAGTTAGCGGCAACCACTATATCGTCGGTTACGAATCTGCATACCTCTTCCACCTTCTCATCGGGCAATCCAAGCACCGCCGCCATCGTTCCTGGCTGCTGTTCGCACGCCTTCTGCATTGCTTCGGCACGCGCGCTCACCAGCAGTAGAGCATCCTCAAACGACAGTGCACCGCACGCCACCAGAGCAGAGAACTCACCCAAGCTGTGACCGGCTACCATGTCGGGCTTCTCGACCGTATTAACCATGAAGGCCGCAACCGAGTGCAGGAAGATAGCAGGCTGCGTGACACGCGTAGCGCGCAACTCATCGTCCGTACCGCTGAACATCACATCGGTGATGCGCAAACCTAACAACTCATTGGCGCGCTCAAACAAGTCGCGAACTACTGCGTGATTGTCGTACAGATCTTGACCCATACCACGGAACTGACTGCCTTGACCGGGGAAAACAAATGACTTAGTCATATATTCAAAAATTTATGATTCAAAAATTAAAGATGCAAAATTCACTATTTGCTTGCAAAAGTACAAAAAAATATGCGGATTTGCAAACTATTTTGGCTTATATGGCTGCAAAATGCACAAATTATGCAAATTTTTCCATATTTTGACACGTAACACTTGCATAAATGCATTTTTTTTTGTAACTTTGTAGCGGAATATTATTTTTTTGATCCAAACCATGAAAAAAACTACACTCCTTTTCTTAGCGTTTATGCTATTCGTATTCGGTTCGTGCAACGGCAACAAGCGTTGCTCCGACGAGCTGCAAGTGGTTAATCCTATTATGCCTATCCACTTTACAGAGGGCGGCATGCATGTCTTTCTTACGGATTATCTGCCTGCCCTCAGTGGTGATGAGCAGATCGTGCTCCAGACGTCTGATGATTACAGTGCGTCCAACTATGCCAACCTGGAGTTCGACCTACAGGGAAACAACAGCCTGTCTACGCTGACCGTAGCGGTGAACGATGCGGAGTGGTACGACATCCCTATCCTACCCGCTCTGCCGTTTGCTACGGGACTTGTGACCACCGGTTGCACGGATGAGGCTGTGATGTTTGCTCTGCCTGAAGGTACCCCCTATCATGTTGACGCTTACCTGAACAACGAACTGCTTGATCCCGATATGCTGACTCTCTCCGAGGACGGCCGAACGGGTGCGCTGCGTCTGCCTGATTGCCCTGTAGGCCGTTCGTTCATTCGCTTGTATGCCGCCAACAATCAGCAGCGCCTCAACGATGTGCTTATCCCGCTGAAGGAAGGTAAGGTGATTATCGATGCCGCACTGCTCACCGTCAACGACGATCAGACACAGGTGCTCTACTCGCTGATGATCGACCGCTTCTACAACGGCAATCATGACAACGACGAGCCACTCAATGATCCGGAGGTACTGCCTATCGTTGACTACCAGGGCGGTGACCTGGCTGGTATTACCGAGAAAATCAACAGCGGGTTCTTTGACGACTTAGGTATCACCACAATCTGGGTTTCACCCATCACGCAAAATCCGACCGATGCCTGGGGATGCTACAAGTTCAAGAACGGAAACAAGTACGATCCGACCAAGTCCTACACGAAGTTCTCCGGCTATCACGGCTACTGGCCAATCTACAATAATAAGGTCGATCACCGCTTCGGAACGCCTGATGAACTGCGCGCCATGCTCGACGCTGCGCACGCACATAACCTGCACGTCGTGCTCGACTACGTAGCCAACCACCTGCACATCAATTCGCCCGTCATACAAGAGCATCCTGACTGGATCACGGACTCTATCCTGCCCGACGGACGCAGAAACTTCGAGTTGTGGGACGAGGCGCGACTGACCACATGGTTCGATACACACATCCCTTCGCTCAACCTTGAGCGCACGGAAGTGTGTGAAGCAATGACCGATACTGCCCTCTACTGGCTGCAAAACTTCCCCTTCGACGGATTCCGCCACGATGCATGCAAACATATACCGGAGAGCTACTGGCGCATGCTGGGGCACAAGATCGCTACCCGCTTCCCGGGCAGACATATCTGGATGATCGGCGAGACCTACGGATCGCCCGAGCTGATCGGTATGTACGTTAAGAGCGGTATGCTCAATGCGCAGTTCGACTTCAATGAGTACTACGGCGTACGCGAGTCGGTGATTGACACCAAGTTCGGCATGCAGGAGCTGGAGCGCATCGTCAACGAATCGATGGCAGCCTACGGCGCACACCACACGATGGGTAACATCTCCGGCAACCACGACCAGGTACGCATCGCCTCACTCGCCGGTGGTGCCATTGGTGCCAACGAGGAGCAGAACGGCAAAGAGGCTGGCTGGACACGCAACGTAGGCATCGGTGATGCATCAATTGCCTACCGCAAAGCATTGCTGCAGGAGGTGATCAACTTCACAATACCCGGAGTGCCCTGCGTTTATCAAGGCGATGAGTACGGCGAGGTGGGGGCCAATGATCCCGACAACCGACTGATGATGCGATTTGACAACCTGAACGAACAGGAGGCTGCCATGCGCACTGAAGTTCAAAAGCTCATACGCCTGCGCAGAAGCTCGATGCCCCTACTCTACGGCGATCTCACAACCGAACAACTTACCGACGACGAGTGGGTATATTCGCGCACCTATATGGGACAAAAAGTAACCGTGAGCATCAATCGAAAAGATTTAACTTTCAACATTGAATAATAACATTTAAATCTATACGCACATGAAAAGAATTAGTATCCTTCTGTTGGCGGTACTGGCATTGATGTCATGCTCCAAGCAACAAGAACAAGCACCGCTCAAGCACCCGAAGTTTGCTTACGATGCTACCATCTATGAGCTCAACACACGTCAACTCACGCCCGAAGGCACATTTGCCGCCGCAGAGGCTGAATTGCCCAAGCTGAGAGAGATGGGCGTAGATATCATCTGGATGATGCCGCTGCAGCCTATCGGAAAGCTCACACGCAAGGGATCGCTGGGAAGCTACTACAGTATCATCGACTACTGCGACTTCAACCCCGAGTTCGGTACACGCGAGGATTTTGAGCACTTCCTGGCCAAAGCACACGAGCTGGGCATGAAGGTTATCCTCGACTGGGTTGCCAACCACACTGCACCCGACAGCGAGTGGACAAAGAACGAGGGCTGGCACTACCGCGACGAGAACGGCAACCTAATGGTGCAGTACGACTGGACTGATATCTCCAAACTTAACTACGAGAACGAGGACATGCGCGCCGAGATGAAAAAAGCCATGCACTTCTGGATGGACGAGATAGGCATCGATGGCTTCCGCTGCGATGTAGCGGGCGAGGTGCCCACCGACTTCTGGAACGATGCGATGGCGGATCTACGCCAGACGCACCCAGACATGTTCACACTGGCTGAGGACGAGGACAAAGCATTCGAGCTCTGCGAATCGGCATTCGACATGTACTACGGATGGACCTTACATCACCTGATGAATGGCGTCACGCAAGGCACGAACACCGTGCAGGATCTGTGGGACTACTTCGCCAAAGCGGACACCACTGTGGAGTATTATGCTATCCGCATGAACTTCACCTCCAACCACGACGAGAACTCCTGGTCAGGCGACGAGTACGAGCGAATGGGGGGCGCTGAGCCTGTCATGGCTATGACCGCCTTCACATACATGATCCCCGGCATGCCGCTCATCTACACCGGACAGGAATACGGCAACCACCACCGACTCGCGTTCTTCGAGAAGGACTGCATCGACCGCGACGACAACTGCTGGATGCGTCCACTGTTCAGGGTACTCAACCGCACACGTAAGGAGAACCCCGTGCTCTTCTCGCCAGAACTGGGTGCACTGATGGTGCGTCTCGAAACCGACAACGACAAGGTCTTTGCCGCCGTGCGAGAGGCGTTTGTGCCCCAGAAACGACTCACCAACACCGTGATAACATTCATCAACATGAGTAGCGAGCCACAGGATGTGAACATACAAGTCGGTGAGTACGACGACGACTACTTCGACATCGACGGCAAAATGCACATCATCGAAGCACACCACCCCTTGCACCTCGAGCCATGGCAGTTCATCATCCTCACCGATATGGATTAGGTGAAAGGTAGCAGCCTGGCTTGGCTGCTCAAACACCTACAAGCGCTCCTATTCAGGGGCGCTTGTTTGCTGAAGGTGGTCGTGGCGGTAGCCCATGATCCACAGGCTGATGCAGGTGGTGAGGAAGTAACCTCCGGCCAGAAGCCACAGTGCGGTGTACTCGCGTGCAGTGGTGGCAAGGCTGGCACCCATCGTGTTGATGTGCAGAAAGCCGTGCACGCCCCATGTATAGGGGAAGAAGTAACTCAAGTACCGCCATGCGTCAGGCAGCATCTGTTGCGGCCAGCTCACACCGGCTATGAACAGGAAGATCAGCGATGATGAGATCAGCACCACCATCCCGCTCTCGCGGTTGCGCGTGAACACGCTCACGCTCATCGAGAAGTAGATCACCGCCAGCAGGTAAGGCACGAGCAGCTTCAGGATAGCTATCGGATCACCTATATGCGGCAGGTGGAACACGCGCGGCACTCCTAACAGAACCACTGCACCCAGCGCTAAATAGATCAAGAAATACGCCGCCGAACGACCTAAAGTGATACGCAGCACGCTGTAGCCGCGTCGACGTCCGGGAAGCCGGAAGAGCTCGTCGTTCTCCTCACGCGCTGTGCCGCCCAGCATACATATGCCAAACAGCAGAGTCTGGTGCAGGATGAGCATCAGCACTGCTGGGATCAGAAACGATGCATATCCACCACTCTCGCAGAACAGGGCCGTCTCTGTGTAAGGCGCTGCCTGAACCAGCTCCCACGCGAACTGCTTGTCGTAGCCCATCGCCTCGTAACGATCTACCTGGATGCGGCTCATATCCTCCAGCATAACACGGTTGCAGCTCAGGTAGATAGCCTTCATGTATAGGAACGACGACATGTCACAGTACAACGAGATATGCGCCGTTTTCATGCCTGTGTTCAGGCACACGGCAAAGTCCGAAGGGAAGTAGATGATCCCGTGTATCTTCTGCGCGCGAAGCAACTGCTCGGCCTCCGACATTGAGGTGCAGTAGTGCGTTATGCTGATGTCCGGAGCTGCATTCCACTTGTGAAGGAATGCGCGACTCTCCTGGCTGTGACTCATGTCAACGACTGCCACCGGAACATTCTCTATGTTGTCCTTCCAATAGATGAAGTTGTACAACACAGGATACGCCAGTGTGGCAACGAAGAAGATCACCAACACGCCCGGGTCGCGGAAGATGCGAAGCAGTTCATTGGTGAACACGCCACAGGTCTCCTGAACCTTAAGCCATTTGCTATGTAGTAATCGAGTAAGTATCATATCACATACGCGCCTGCGCGGGTGCGTTACTTAAGCGGATAATTATTGTTAACCAACGCCCCGTGCAACCTTGGCGAGGCGATGAGCGCCAGCAGGAAGAACGCGGTGAGGCAGAGCATCGGTACTATGGTGTTCATCGTTGGCCCGGACATCAGAGCCTCGTTTACGTAGATCTTGTAGTAGTGCCGGAGCGGGATAAGCCACGTCAGGGCCTGGAAGGGCGGAAGCATGTTCATCACCGGATAGGTGAAGCCGGACAAGGAGAAACCCAACATACCGTACAGCGCACCGATGGATATAGCGTCACGAAGCGTTGGCAGCGCACCGATCAGCGTGATAGCCATCGATTCCATCGCAAACACAAGCAGCAAGATAGCCAGCATCAGTCGCCACGACGAACCTATGACGGGGAAGTGCAGGAAACGGAAGAGGATCACGTTGCAGCCGATGCCCAATACTACATACAAGATGGTGTATGGGATAAGCTTGCCGATCATCGCCACAGTGTAGTTGCCGCCTGCCACCTCCAGCCAATCGCGAGAGGTCTGCATCTTCAGCTCAAAGCCGATGGCAAAGATTGTGATCATCAGCACCACCAGCGACAGGATACCGGGAAGGAGGGTCGACACCAGGTAGATGGCGTAATTGCTCCACGGGTTGGCTATCAGGTGGGCGGAGATCGATACGGGCTGGATGCGTTCCATGATCAGGTAGTCGGGCAGGCCTTTCTTCCTCAGCACCTCGCGCTGGAACGCGCCAGAGGTGAGGTTACACATCGTCAGCAGCTGCTTATAGGCGGTGTTGGCACCTACGGTGTAGGCGTTGTTGACGTAGAAGTGCAGCGTCGGCTGCTTGAAGCTGGCTATGTCGGCATAGAATCCTACGGGGATCTCCAGTATGCCATACACCTCGCCGCGCTGCATAGCCTCACGAGCATCGGCAAAGTTAGGCGTGATCAGAACGATCTCCACCGATTGCGTTGCGTTCGTCTCATGACACAGACGGCGAGAGATAGACGTCTGATCCTTGTCAACCACTGCAACTGGCATGCGCTCAGGGGCACCGCGCTTCATGATGCTCAGGAAGAACACCGTGCATAGCACCATCACACCCACCGAGGCGAACATATACAGCGGACGAATGAACATCCGCCCGAGCTCCCTTTGCGTAACTGAAAGAATATTTCGGAAAATCTCTTTCATGCGTATCGCTTTAGGATTACTGTTTGTTTACTTGGATAACTATCTTCGGGGACGTGACGATCTTTTCGCGGATAACAATAGCTGTCATACCCGGTCGCAGATCTGGTATCGGTCGTACGGGGCGAGCCTTGACATCAAAGGTCCGCACGTCGTACTGGCCGTTCTGCTTCGTGCTTCGCCAGGTCGCGTAGGTGCCCATAGCCTTGATATACGTCACTTCTACGGTGTATAATTCGTTTCCTAACGCAGGAATACGCACTTGCATCTGAGAACCGACCTTGATATCCTGCAACATATCTTCGCGCACGGCAAAGGTGAACCATGCATCGTTCAGATCAACGATTGCCATCACAGGGCTACCCTGCCCCACCAGCTCGCCTGTCTTCGGGAACCGTTCGGCCACCTCACCATCCACCGGCGATGTCAAGTACCGTTCGGCACGTGCCAGCTCTACCTCCTGGATCACGCCGTCAACCTTGGCTACCTGAGCCTCGGCTGCAGCTTTGTCCTCCTCGCGAGCCCCCTTCACTGCCATGTCGTACTGGCTCTTGGCGGCCTTCACGGTAGCTACGGATGCGTTGTACTGAGCTTCAACCTCGTCTTTCTTCTGAGCACTGACAACGCCGCGCTCGTACAGACGCTGAACGCGCTCGTAGCTCTTGCGGTAGATCTCCTCGCCCGCCTTGGCTTTCTGCCACAGCTCGTAAGCTCCTACTATCTGCTCATGACGAGCGCCGTTCTTGGCTTTCACGTTCACTGCCTCTGCCATCGCACGTGCCGCCTGAGCCTGAGCCATCTTGGCCTCTACCTCCGGCGAGTAGATGATCACAAGAGTGTCGCCTTTCTTCACCTGATCGCCTTCTTCCGCCAGGAACATCTCTATTCGTCCCGGTACCTTGCCCGATACGCGGTACTCGGTCGCTTCCGCCTCACCGGTGATCAACACTTCTTCCTCTTGAAGGGCAAACACACCCACCAAAGCTACTATCACCACTACCGCTAACATCGCTGCCAAACCTAACAGCAAGCTGCCTTTCTTATCTTGAATATCCATAGGTTTAAATGTTGTTTACGAAAAATACGTAAAATACGAAAAATACGCAAAAATCCGCAAAAATCCGATTTATCACTTTTCAACCGCCAACGTGTTGGTGTACTTCTTGTAATAGGTCTGTGCCACCTGCGCCTCTACCTCTGCGTCGATGCGGTCAGTGCACGCTGCCTGCCAGGCTGTCTGCGCCTGCATCAGGTCAGATGCCGTGGCCAAGCCTGCCTCAAAGGACTCCTGAGCAAACCGCAGCACCTCCTCTGCGTTCTTCACCTGCAGCTCGGTCATCGCCACCTTCTGTTGGGCCTCAAGAACCTTCTGGTTGGCTTGCGTCACTTGCAGCGTCAGTAGCTCCTTCGCCTCGTCGCGCTTCATGGCTACGACGTTTGCCTCGTGTTTGGCGGCTTTCAGACGAAGTATATCGTCGGCGTGGGCTATAGGGATATTCACCACCACACCGGCCGAAAAGAATCCCGTTCCTTTCCACTGGTTGTTGAAGCCGTTCTCCACGCTCGGGTTGCTGTAGATGTAGTTGGCCTGCGCCATGATGTTCGGTTGCAGACCGGCTGACAAGATGCGCACGTTCGACTTGGCCATCTTCTCCGCAGCATTCAGCAGTTGGATCTCCTTGCGTGCATCTAGCATCGCTTCGTCAACACGCAGCGTGTCCTGCAACTGAATATCATCCAAGCCTTTATCCTGCAACCGAAAATCCGTATCCAGCGGCAGACCGATGAGTTGGCAGAGTGCCATCTTAGATAGCAGCAATCCGTTCTCGGCTTGCATCTTCTTCACTTCGGCTTCGCCGCGTTTGGCTTTGACCTTCAGCAGGTCGGACTGAGTAGCCAAGCCCTCTGCGGCCAGCTCCTGCACGTTGTTCTCCAGCGTCAGAAGCAGCTCGTAGTACTGCTCCGCCAATTGCTTCTTCTGAGCCACGTTGATCACGCGCCAGTAGGCTTCATCCACACCCACAAGCAGATCCTCCTGCTTGTTGTCCGCCTCTATCTCCGCTATCTCACGTGCGGTGGTGGCTATGTCGTACATCGCTTTCAGCCGTCCGCCTACGTAGATCGGCTGCGTCAGCCCAACCTGACCTATCACCACATGCGTCAGGTCAGGGTTCAGTGCCCGATAGAGCTCCTGATAGGCGCTGGCGATGATCTGTCCGCTCTCAGAGCTTAAGGTCTGCACGCGTTCGTGCATGTCGGGCAAGGTGCGCGTGTCTTGCTCCAGTTGGTTGATCAGTGATGTCTCGCTCCATTCGAACGAGCCTGTGCCGTCAGCACCTACACGTGCGGTGCCGAACCCAAAGCTTTTCTCGTTGGGTAGCAGCGCAGGAGACTTACTGTTCCACATATAAGAGGCATTCACGCTCAGTTTGGGGAACATAGCCGCGAGTGCTGCCTGCTGATTCAGTCGCGCCGCCTCCAGTGCCTCCTGACGCATCTCGCTTGCGTGAGACGCGCTCATAGCCATCTCGCGGCACTGCTCAAGCGTATAGACCGGCACAACGGCTGTGTCAGACGCCTCATCAGCACGCACCATGACAGAAATGAGTAGCGCTACAGCTATCAAACCATTGTTAATTCTTAGTCGCATAGTACAATCGGAAATTGTAAATGAACAAATTGTAAATGGTTTAGTTTTTCTTCGCCAGGCTTCGTATGCCTTTGCCACGCAGGGTGCGCTCGCTGGTCTGCGAGTCACCGTTGTAGTCCAGGTTGAACACCAGGTTGTTGTCATACACATCGGCGTAACCGCTCACGGTGATGTCATACACCTCATATTCATTGCGCTCGCGCACGATAACGGTGTCTTTGGTGATCAGAGCCAGGTCGATCGATATCGTATCGTAGTACTTGACTGTAGTGGGAACATCCAACGTGCGGCGGTACGGGGCGAAATGCAGACGACCGTTGTTCACGATGCCGCGCGTGACGATCACATCGCCGTTCTTCTGATCCAGAGTCAAAAGCAGGCTATCGCCGTTGTGAAGACTCACCACCTCCAGAGTGCCGGACTCGTTGTCCAAGTTAGCCACCAGCGTGTCGGCTTTCGTCGCGCCTTTGAAGTTCTCCTCCAGTGTTACTTTACCTGTTGTCTTGTAGCGGTACGCACCCTTCACGTCACGCACGGCACTGCTGTCAGAGCATGCCACCATGCACAGCACAGCGCTTAATAGAATAAATATTTTTGACTTCATTGTTTTGAAAAATTATGTTTCATTTCCGTTATTTGTTATTCCGTCACTACTGTCCCATTAACATCTGA
>DBXI01000046.1:0-1420 GCA_002309255.1 Bacteroidales bacterium UBA1216
AGATGTTAATGGGACAGTAGTGATTTGCAAACTTTTCGGCCAAAAAATCATCATTTTGCCTAAACTAACGCTCTTCAAGCCCATTTTAGGCTTTCGACTTTTGACTATGTATCAAAAAACCGACCCTTTTTTCGGCACACTAAAGTACAAAGGCAAGGGGCAGGCACAAAAAACGAGCACCGGAGTGCTCGTAATTTTTTTGTGTAGGTTGTGTGCAAAATCAGTTATGCAGCACGACGGCGGATTGGGCGGGTATGCGGATCTTGGTTGTGAATGATCCGAGGCCATCGGGGTTGACCTTGCCGTTGAGTACGACTGCGGTGTAGGTGTCGTCGGTTGGCAGAGTGAGCACGATGGGTTGTCGGTTGGCGTTGAAGGCGACAACGATGTCGCGCCACTCATCGCCACCGGCGTTGTTCTTCAATCGGAACGCCAGCGCGCAGTCAGGTGTGACCAGCTCGCCGTCGCGGGCGGCGTTATCCATCAGTATATCGATGAACTCGAGGTGCTCGCGCACGAGCTCGGCATCACCGAGTCGGAAGGCGGGGTGTGCCTTGCGTAGTGCGATCAGACCGGCGTAATAGTTACAGAGCTCGCTGTTGCGCGCCTTGAGCGTCCAATCGATGGCGTTGATGGAGTCGGGGCTGCAGTAGCTGTTGTGCACACCTTTCTTGTCGCGCATGAGCTCCTCACCGTTCCAGAGGAAAGGCAGACCTTGCGAGGTGAGCACAACGGTCTGGGCGAGTTTGTCGAGTCGCATGAGCTCGTCGTCGGTAATCTGCTTGCCGCGTATGGGTTTGACACTGGCGCGGAGTCGGTCGGTGAGCATCATATCATCGTGGCAGGACACGTAGGAGATGAGCTGCGTGGGTTGCAGCGCCCAGGGCTGCTGGCTGTAGTTGACCTTGGTCATATCCACCTGCGGGTGCTCGATGCCGCCCACTACGCCAAAGCGTATGGACTGCTCGTTGCCGGGCAAGCCGGCGAGGAACGCGCCCTGATGATCGTCGTAGAACGGGCCTCGGAGGGCGTCACGTATCTCGTCGGAGAACGCGCCTATGCCGGGCATCAAGAGGCAGTTGGCCTTGATGGGACGGAGGCTCTCTTCTGTTTGCGGTGTTTCAGCCGCCCACCCCTCACCGTAGAGGAGGATGGTGGGATCGATCTGATCGAGCATGGCGCGGATAGCGTTCATGGTCTCGATATCGTGGATAGCCATCAGATCGAAGCGGAAACCGTCGATATGGTAGTCGGTGACCCAGTAGCGNNNNTTACGCATCATCGGTCGTTCGCTGGCGGTCTCGTTGCCGCATCCGGAGGCGTTACCGAGGGTGCCATCGGGGCGTGTGCGGTAGAAGTAGCCGGGAGCTGTTTGTGTGAAGTTAGACTGTGCTACATCGTAGGTGTGGTTGTAAACGAC
>DBXI01000046.1:1530-2228 GCA_002309255.1 Bacteroidales bacterium UBA1216
GGGTCGTAGCCCCAGTTGTAGCGGTTGTCCTCCAGGCGAGTCTCATCGATGGAGCCGTAGTCGTACGAGGGCAGCAGCTGCACGTGCGTCACGCCCAGCTCCTTCAGGTGATCGATGCCCGACGCCAAACCCTCGGGTGTGCGCGTGCCTTGCTCGGTCAGGGCGATGAACTTACCGGGGTTCTGCACACCCGACGACGGATGGATGGAGAAGTCGCGGTGATGGAGCTCGTAGATGATCGCATCAGCCTGACGCTCCATAGCGGGACGATGGTCACTACTCCACCCCTCGGGATCTGTGCTACGCATGTCGATGATCGCTCCGCGGCGGCCATTGACGCCCACTGCGGTGGCGAAGATGCCGGGTGTCTCACCCAGCTCCCATTTGGGCTGACCTTCGCCTACAGGCTGTTGCTCGTCCCAGACGCGGAAGGTGTAGAACTTTCCCTGCCAATCGCCGGTAACCGCGCCCAGCCACGAGCCGTCCTTGCGGCGCTTGAGCTGCTGGGTGAAGATGGGTTCGGGTGCATCAGCAGTCTCGTAGAGGCTGAGACGTACCGAATCGGCGTTCGGACTCCAAAGCGAGAAAGTAGTTTTACTCGGGGTGTAGATCACCTCCTGCGTGCTACCGGACTTGACCGGATAATCGTTGACAGACTCGTAGTGCGGCTTGCGCGCCTGGCAGCCGACGAGGGCAAT
>DBXI01000046.1:2270-3723 GCA_002309255.1 Bacteroidales bacterium UBA1216
AAAGTCGAAAGCCTGATTAGTCTTTTGTCATTGAGCGTCAGCGGTCTGCTGGTAGCATCCAGCATCCGCCCGTTCTGATCGGCTGTTTCCCTCACGATCGAGGGGGTACGCGGCAGCCGCCTCAGCGTCGCCTATGCCTATGGCAGGCGAGAGTGAGTCGAGGTGGAAATCGAAATAGCGGTACTCCTTATATAGGTAGTGGTTGTTGACGAACACGGTGTCGGTATCCGTGGCGTAGGTGTTGGCGGTGAACTGCGGCAGGTGGAAGGTGTCGGCGCGCAGATAATTGCCGCTGAACGCACCTATGTAGTGCTCGGGCAGCGGCGCTGCGAGCACGAGGCAGTTGGTGCGTGCACCGGTGATGATGTTGTTGTACAGGTAGGACTGCATGGGTGCCATCTGCTTGCTCAGGTTATTGATGTACACCGCCGCCACATCCTCGCGCTGGGTGCTGTGGATGTTCAGGTTCGTGTACGGGTATCCGAAGTACGCGGCTATGGTGTTATGGACCAGCGTGTGCGTGCCGCCCTGCAGATAGACGCCGTAAGAGGCACAGTTCGACACCTCGGTATTGACGACGGTGGCATCGGTGTTGAGGCAAACGAGACCGTAGACCGACATGTTGTGTATCCGGCATCCGTCCACCGTGAGCATCGGTAGCGGCGGCGTGCTGTTCTCCGACTGGCAGAACAGGCCGATGTTACCGCTCAATAGATCAACATAGCGGAACGTGTACGTGCGCGGCTCAGAGCCCGTGTGCAGCATATAGAACCCGTCCCACTGCCCTGACGCGTAAGCGTAGGGGACAGAGTCGAACAGACGATCAGTGCGGCTGCCGCGAATGATGATCGGCTTGGCCTGCGTACCTTCAGCCGTGACATCACCCAAGGCAAAGATCACCGCACGGCTATGCATGTATAGCGTGGCACCGGCATCGATGGTCAGATTACGGCGGAAGATGAGGGTGTCGAAGATCAGATAAGGCTTGGCAGCCGTCAGATGCTGATCGGAGGCAAAATCGGTCTTACGCAGCGCGATGACATCCTGCCCGATGGCGGAGAGGCGGAGGGTGGTGGTGTTTCCGTTATAGTGGAAGCGTAGTTCGTCGGTGATGATCAGGGGGTTGTCCTGTCCGAGGGGGTCGATGTAGGCGCGGACGAAGATGAACGCGCTGTCGCGGCCACGGATAGTGAGCTCCTGCCAGCGCTCGCTGTCCGCCTCACCGTCCACATTGGCGCGGAAGAACCGCCCGTCGCTAAGACGCACGCTATCGATGGTCAGGGCGTTGGCGTTGGGGTTATACAGCGTGATGCAGCGCGTGCTGGTGCCATAGCCGGTGAACACCGTATCGAAGGGCAACGTATCGACCGAGAGCACGAGCCGCAGCGACGAGTCGTAACTGATCTGCTCCTCGCGGCAGCTGCTCATAAAGACCGCTGCGCTCAAAGACAAA
>DBXI01000046.1:3886-4230 GCA_002309255.1 Bacteroidales bacterium UBA1216
AGCATGTTGTTGAAGCCTAACTGATAGCGTATCTCGGGGCAGAACTTGAACCACTTGAAGTAGAAGTCGCATCCTATGCCGAAGGTAGCGAAGTAGTCGAATCGGTTGTGCAGCAGCGGGCGCTCCTTATCGTTGGTGAAGTCGTAACTGATACCCATTCCTCCGGTCAGATACGGTCGGTAGTTGCCCTCGCGTAGTGCACTCCACTTGATGGTGATAGGCAGCTCGATAGGCAGCGATAGCATGCTCTGCTCAGCCGGACGACCATGCGGCATTGGGTTGCCGCTCTCGGTCATATATGTGACGGTGCGCGTGGCGAACTGCAAGGTAGGCGTTACGCGCAG
>DBXI01000046.1:4276-16259 GCA_002309255.1 Bacteroidales bacterium UBA1216
CTGACGCGTGCATGGTACATCTCGCCATCCTGCGGTTCGAGCGATTCGGTGACGATGTAACTCATGAAATTGACGCCCAAGGAGAAGCCCAAGTGAACGATCTTGTCGTCGTAGTAGGGGTTGTTCATACCAAAGGTCTGCCGCTGCTGCGCACATACCGCCCCCACCCATATCGTGCAGAACACGAACAATACTATGCTTATTCTTTTAACTCTCAAATGTCAAATGTCAATTATCAATTGTCAATTTACTCATCTCCTCCCATATCCTCATCGCCGCCGCTTGTTACGGTGGAGCGTGTTTGTTTCTTTGTCTTCTGCTGATTGCCGAAGTTATATGTGAAGTTCAGACTGATCATTCGACTGTTCCATCTGTTCTCCTGCATCTGCCAGAAGCCGTCACCGTAGGTCGTGCTGCGGCGTGAACGGGAGTTGAAGATGTCGCGCACGTTGAGCGTGAGCACGATCTTCTTGTCCAGGAACGTCTTTCTTAGTCCGGCATCCACGGTGTAGGCGTGCGAGGTCAAACCTTGCGCCAGTACATGCGGTGACCGATAGCGCGCGGTGATCGATCCGGAGAAAGTCTTGGTGAACATGAACTGCGCATTGATGCTCGCGTTGGCGGCGAAAATATCACGCTTGGGTATCACCACGGTGAATCCGCTGCCATACAGGTCGGATGTGAATGTGCCGCCTTTGTAGCCGTTGTAGTACAGCTGTACGGAGGTGGTGAGGTTGAGTATCTCGCCGAAGAGTTTGTTCTTAGCCACCACCTCTATGCCTACCTCATGGCGGTTCTTGAAGTTGACAAAGGTGCTCTTCATCACATCGCCGTCCATGAACTTGATGTTTTGTATCACACCCTCGCGGAAGCGCCAGAAGAAGCCGGCCGACAGCACATGTCTGTCCCAGTTCTTCAGGTAGTTCAGCTCCACGCTGGATGAGTATGATGGCAGCAGGGCAGGATTACCGAAGGTGATGTTCGTTGTATCCGAGAAATCCATGCGGGGATTGATGTGCCTGCCACGGGGACGCTCCACACGGCGTGTGTAGTTGAGTTGCAGCTCATGTCCGCCGCCGAAGTTATAACTGATGAACGCCGAAGGGTAAAGCTGGAAGTAGGTGGTGTCGGATGTGACGGTGGTCAGCGAGCCCGACTCGTTGTAGTACTCCGTACTCAGGTCGCGGTGGAAGATCTCCGCCCGTACGCCTGCCATGACAGACAATCGGTCGGCTATCGAATAGCCGTAGGTGGTGTAGATGGCGTGGGTGTGTTCGTTGTTGACGAAGTTATTGTAGTAGCTGGTCAGATGCGCCGTCCTGTCCTCACTGTTCCATGCATCCGATCCGGCTCTGCGCCAGCCAAAGTCAGACTCCCATCCTACGCCGAATCGCATGTCGGAGGTTATCTTGTGCTCATAATCCGCCTTGAGCTGCAGCATGTGGTTACGCGTGTCGGTTTCCTGCTCCTGCACCTGCCTGTTGTCAGGGGTGTCGGTCTCGTACTGCGAGTAGAACAGATCCTGGCAGAAGCGGTTATGGTCGTATTGCGCGCTGGCGGCCAGGTTGTGCCGCTTGTTGATCTCGAACTGCCAGCTGAGCATAGCGTTGTATGTGGGGTGTAGTGTTCGGCCGGTCAGATCGCGGTGGTAGGAGCGCAGCAGGGTCTCGTTGTTGGCCGTGTCGCGCGGCGAAACGTAGTCCGTCACATCGTAGAGCTCGTATAGCACCGGTGCGTTGCGGAAGCCGGAGAAGAACGTACCGGTGGGGTCGTTCTCCGCCGACACGACGGTGAAGCCCGTTAGCCCGATCGTTGAACGCTCGGTGACGTGCACGTCAATGCCCGCACGGATGAACATTCCTCCGCCGCCGCGACGCTGATTGGCTCCATCCTTGATCAGGCGCGTAGTGTCGCCAGCAATGAAGTTATATCGATCCACATTGGATGCTCCGTTCATGTTACGGTAGTTGTAGCCTACGTTCATGTATGCATCCACGATGCCCTTGTTGAAGTTGAAGTTCACACCCACCTTACCGCTGGGCAGTGTTGTCCACGGTGCTGCCAGCACATAGTCGCCGCCAATGTTCACCGAGCCGTAGTAGCCCGCCTTACGATCCTTCTTCATCACCAGGTTGATGATACCGGCTGTTCCTTCGGGACTGAACTTAGCCGAGGGGTTGGTGATCAGCTCTATCTCCTTGATAGCATCGGCAGGCATCTGCTGCAGTATCTCGGCGCGATTCTCCGCAGTGAGACCGGCTGGCTTACCGTTGATCCATATCTCTACATCCTCGGAGTTACGCAGCGTGATCGTTCCCTCCTGATCAACCTCCACGGAGGGGATATTTTCCAGCACCTCGCTCACGCTGGCGCCGGCGGAAGATATGCTCTGATCGACCGAGAACACCTTCTTATCCAACTCAAAGCGCATAGTACTACCCTGCCCGACTACCTCTACCTCACGCAGCTTCTCGGAGTTCTCCTCCAGGTAGATCTTACCCAGGCTTACCTCCTTACCGGACAAGTGCACCTTGAAGATCTGATCCATGTATCCCATGAAGCTGACGGTGACCTTGTAGTCGCCGGCCTTGACCTTACGATAGAGCCAAAACATGCCGTCCTCGTCGGTTGTGGTGCCATCGAGCGGCTCTTCCTCGCCCTCGCGATACACAACGACGTTGGCGTAGTCCAGGGGCTGTTCGGTGCTTGCGTCGTACACAACACCTGTGATCAGGTTCTGTGCGTAGGAGCACACGCCGCAAAAGAGGGCTGCAAACAGGATGTACAAGCGTCTATTCATGGGTGTAGATTTTATAAGTTGTTTCGTAATAAGTATTCAACCGCTTCGGCGTATCCGTCGGTTCCATGACCGATGATCGAGTACGCGCAGACGTCGGTGAGCAGCGAAACGCGTCGGAACGGTTCGCGCTGCGATATGTCGGATATATGTACCTCCACCACGGGTACGGGGCACAGGCTGACCGCATCGCGCAGCGCCACACTGGTGTGGGTGTATCCTCCGGCGTTGAGGATGATGCCCTGGGGTTGATCGTCGGCATTGAGGTCATAGCTACGCATGAGCGGCTCTTGCAGGCGGTCGATCAGGTCACCCTCGTGATTGGACTGATAGTAGGTGAAGTACACATCAGGATAACGACGCTGGATAGACAGCAGCACTTGTTCCATGGACTGATGACCATAGATTTCCGGCTCTCGTTTGCCCAGGCAGTTGAGATTAGCGCCGTTCAATATCCAGATGTGCTTATGCATTTGATATTTGAGATTTGATATTTGTCAATTATCTCATGCCGTTGACGGCGAGCAGGAACTCATCGTTGTCGCGTGTACGCTCCATGAACGTGCGGAGCTTCTCCATCGCTTCTGCGCCGTTCATCTCGGATAGCTGCTTGCGTATGATCCACATACGGCTGAGCACATCAGCCGGCAGTAGCAGATCGTCGCGGCGCGTGGAGGAAGCCGGGATGTCAACGGATGGGAAGATACGCTTGTTGGACAGCTTGCGGTCGAGCTGAAGCTCCATGTTACCTGTTCCCTTGAACTCCTCGAAGATCAGATCATCCATCTTCGATCCGGTCTCGGTGAGTGCGGTAGCGATGATGGTGAGTGAGCCGCCGAACTCGATGTTTCGTGCAGCACCGAAGAAACGTTTGGGTTTATGCAGTGCTTGTGCCTCGACACCGCCTGAGAGCACCTTACCGCTCGCGGGCGCAACAGTATTGTACGCGCGCGCCAGACGCGTGATGGAGTCAAGCAGGATGACTACATCATGACCGCACTCTACCAGGCGTTTGGCTTTCTCGTGCACGATGTTCGCCACACGCACGTGGTTCTCGGCAGGCTCATCGAAGGTAGAAGCGATGACCTCGGCGTTGACCGATCGGATCATGTCGGTCACCTCCTCGGGTCGCTCATCGATGAGCAGCACGATCATGTACACCTCCGGATGATTGGCGGCTATGGCGTTGGCAATGTCCTTCAGGAGCATGGTCTTACCGGTCTTGGGCTGCGCGACGATCAGTCCGCGCTGGCCTTTGCCGATAGGCGCAAACAGATCGATGATGCGGCAGGAGAGCGGATCACGTCCGTCGCCCTTGCACAGGGTGAACTTCTGATTGGGGAAGAGGGGTGTGAGGTTCTCGAACGCGACGCGCTCAGCGGCTTTCTCGGGTGAAACGCCATTGACGCGGATGACCTGCGCCATGGGGAAGAAGCGCTCGTTATCCTTAGGCGAACGCATAGTGCACTCCACCGTGTCGCCGGGCTTGAGTGCGTAACGGCGGATCTGCTGCTGGGTGACATATACATCGTCGGGCGAGGATATATAGTTATAATCCGCCGAGCGGAGGAAGCCGTATCCTTCGGGCAATATCTCGAGTGTTCCTATGGCGGAGATCGTTCCCTCTATCTCAAAGCCATCGCGCAGCGGGCTGCTGAGTTGCTCCTGTATGGTCTCAGGGTTGTCAGCGGGCTGCTCGTCAGGCAGTTCGGCAGGTTGCTGTTCAGCCTCCGGCAGCTCGATGACCTGCTGGGTGTCGGCTTCGGGCTCAACCACCTTACGCGGGCGTCCTCTCTTCTTCTTCACCGGCTGCTCTTCGGCAGGTTGTTCGGCAGCTATAGCTTGCGGGGCTTCGGCTGGCTGAATAGGTTCAGCCTCCGCCGTACGCTCGGCCTGCAGGGCATCGGGGGTGTTGATCACCTCGTTCTGCTGCATGAACTCCTCCATGGCTTTCTGTGCTTTGCGCACGCCTATGGGCAGTGGTTGTTGCGCTTGCGATGCTTGCATCTCGCTCAGGGTCTGCTGCTCGCTGCCAACGGTAGCCAGCACGCGCTCGCCTTTCAGACCGCGTGTATCAATGCGTTGTGCAGAGGGTTGCACCATGACGCGCGTGCGTTTCTTGGGCTGCAAAGCATCTTCGCGTGCCTGATAGGCACCCAACGCCTGATCAGCCTGCGCACCCACGATGGCGGTGACAAGATCATCATGATCCAGTGTTTCTGCATTGGAGATTTGGAACTCAGCAGCTACTGCCATGAGTTCATCGGATGTCATCTGTACTAATTTTTGCTTGTTGTATCGCATAAAATTCTATAGGTGATATATTGGTATTCAGTGTTCAGAATTCAGAATTCAGTTTTCAGTGTTCAGAATTCAGAATTCAGTTTTCAGTATTCTGTTTTTAGTTTTTGAGTGTTATTATCTCAAATGTGTTAACTTTGTCGGGTTGGTAGGGTGCGGTGACGCGGATGTAGTTCTGCGTGAATCCTGCCATCTGTCCCTTGGCGTTTCGGCTCTCCCATAGTACGGTGAGTTGTTGTCCGGCGCAGGCGGTGTAGAACGCGCGGGTCTTCTGCACGGACAGGCGATGGAGCACATCGCTGCGTCGCTTGCGTTCGGCGGGCGGCACAACATACAGATCCATCTCCACCATACGCGTGCGCGCACGTTCCGAATAAGTAAATACGTGCAGTTGGCTCACCGGCAGTTGTTCGACGAACGACAGGTAGTCGCTGAACCGCTCATCCGTCTCGCCCCTGACTCCCACCATGCAATCCACGCCGATGAAGGCGTTAGGTATCCGCTGACGGATGTACGCCACGCGCTGTGCGAACAACTCGCGGGTGTAGTGCCGCTTCATGATTTGTAAGACCTCGTTGCTGCCCGACTGCAGCGGTATATGGAAGTGCGGTGCTATGTGTCTGCTATCAGCCACCAGATCGATGATCTCGGGTGTGAGCAGGTTGGGTTCGCAGCTGCCGATACGTAGGCGGTATTCGCCTTGTAGCTGATCAAGCGCCTTCAGCAGGTCGATGAACGTTTCGCCGGTGCTGCGGCCGAAGTCGGCTATGTTCACACCTGTCAGTACGATCTCCTTTGCTCCTTCGCTGATCGCCTGTTGCGCTTCGTCTGCAAGCTGACTGATATGAGGGTTGCGCGACTTACCGCGGGCGTACGGGATCGTGCAGTACGTGCAGAAGTAGTTACATCCGTCTTGCACCTTCAGGAAGCATCGTGTGCGCTGCGTGCGGTCGGCTATGGTGGTGTGCTGCTCGTCATCCTCCTCGTCGGTGTGCGAAAACGACAGTGCTCCGTGGAACGCTTCGACCTCGCAGATAGGCGTTGACAGCACGGTGGGCTGATCGCCGCTTTCACTCCGCTGACGGCTCTCCAGCTGTGCTATCAGAGCAGGTATTTCGAACTTCTCGTTGTTACCCAGTATGAAGTCCGCCTCCTCCAATCCCTTGCCGCCTAACGTCTTACTTCTAAGATCTAACTTCTTACTTCCTACTTCTAACTTCTTACTTCCCGCATTCGCCATCTTATCCGCCGTGAGCTGTGCGTAGCAGCCTGTGGCTATGATGATGGCGTTGGGGTTCTCGCGACGGAGTCGGCTCAGTGCCTGTCGGCACTTATGATCGGCTGCATCGGTTACCGTACAGGTGTTCAGCACGCATATATCCGCCTGCTCGCCATCCTCTGCGCGGGTCAGACCACTCTCGAGGAGTGATCGACCCAGCGCGCTGGATTCGGCAAAGTTGAGCTTGCACCCGAGGGTGACGAACCGGACTTTCATTCGTTTGCGGCTTAGTAAACGATGAGTGTGCGGTAGTACGTACCGGCGTTGTCCTGTATCTCTACGAAGTACGTGCCTTGCGTGTTCGGAGCGTTGAAGGTGCCACTGACTGCGGTCTTCTGCATAGCTATCTGTCCATAGACGTTAGAGATGGTTACATAGCAGTTGACTACACCCTCAACCGTAACGGTCTTACCGGCCTGTACTACGTTCGGCTTGAGCTGAATAGGCGAAGCGCCCTCTACCACCATCGTACGTGCCCATACGCCGCAGATATCCTGCTCAGCCTCCAGCTGACCTTTGATCAGTGCGTAGTAGTCAGCATCGTCGTTCGGCGTGTAGTAGTAGCCCCACATGTTCAGCGGCTCATCCTTCGGATCAGCGGGATCAGGATAGCTGAGGTTATCAAGCTTACCGATGCGCTTGTACCAGATCACGTCTTGCGGCTTGATCTCCACGCCCTCCGTCCAGCCGAAGCGCTGGCAGATAGCATTGACATCCACCATGAGCAGCGTGCCGTTGAACTTGTTGATCACAGGCAGCAGGTCGTACTCGGTGAAGATCTCCGGCGTTGCTTGTTTGCCGATGGTGTAGTTTACCTCGCGGACAACAGAGTCGCAGTCGGAGGTCAGTTCGCAGCGAACGAGTACGGTTGAGTCTTGACCGTCGAGTGCCGCAGCCTCGTCGAGCGTGAGCCACGTAGCACCACCGTCCGTACTGTACTTCCATGCAACCTGTGCATTCGGTGCATACGACGGGTTGGCTGCCATGTGTTCATTCAGCAGGGCGACAGCTGAATCAACGTTCACTGCCAAGCCGCAGGATGCAACCACGAAGTTCATGAAGCCCTCCGGCAGACTGGTGTCATAGACATCGATATCGTAGTTGATAACCGAGTCAACGAGTACGCCGTCCGACTCATAAACGTTCTTGAACGTATCCGTCCATGTGGAGTGCTCCGTTACGGCACGTCCGGCAACGGTGTCACCGGCGCAGACGATGTCGGTGATATCCACTACACGAACCTGTACATCCAGGATGGTGAGGTTCAGCGTGTAGAGTGTATCCACGCACTCCGACTCGGGGAAGTAAACCTTGTAGGTGTACGTGCCTGCCTCGGTGTACGTGTTACCGTCACGCCACAGGTACGGAACAGTAGCGTAGGTCTCAACGTTCTCCTCCGGTGCGGTGAACGATGTGCGCTCATATACGCGCAGCTCACCGGCCACACTGTCGCAGCCCTGTGCGGACTGAATAGTATCATAGTACAGGCCTGCGTGCGTGTACGTCTTACCGTTCAGCGCCCATACAACGGTGTCGCCGTTACAGATGAACAGCGAGTCAACCTGCGTGGTCATCGGTGCCTGTTTCTCCAGGTACAGGGTGTAGAAGACGCTGTCGCAGCCCTGAACAGACTTAACCGTATCGCGGTACTCGCCCGTCTGGCTGTAGATCTTGTCGCGCCATGTGAACTTCTCGCCACTGCAGATGTAGTGAGTCTCTGCCGGCATCGAGTCGAGCACGATCTCGGTGAGGTAGAGCGTGTAGATCAAGCTGTCGCACTTGTCAGGTATCGAGTAGCGCAGGGTGTCGTAGTACCAGCCGGGCTCGGTGAGTACCTGGTCGATATGACCGTTCCAGAGGAACGAGCCTCCATCGCAGAACGATGCATAGACGGTGTCGGCGAAGCTCGGCGACAGGACGGTGAGGTTAACAACGTGGTAAACGCTATCGCACGTTGTGCCTGCGTAATAGACGGTGTCAACATGCTCGCCAGCCTCGCTGATCCACTTTCCGCGCCACTGAACAGAGTTGCCCTGGCAAACGGTGAGCTCGCCATCATCGATGCTATCCGGACGCTCACGTACGGTCAGATCGAGACGGTAGTAGGCGCTGTCGCAGCTGGTGCCGACGTACTGCAGCGTGTCGTAGTACGTACCGCTGACGTTATACTCCTTGCCTCGCCAGCTGAGCACATCCGAGTAGCAGATGGTAGCTGACGTATCGGTGGTGTCAGTCGGTGCACGGAAGACGTACAGGTTCAGCTCGTAGTACGCACTATCGCACTCATAACCCTTGGCGGTAGGCAGGTAGCGGGCTGTATCCTTACGTGTGATCATGCGCTGCGTGAGCTCTTGTGCCGTGGGCACAACGTACTGTACTCTACCCGAGTACGGGCTCCACTCGTAGCCCTCGGCAGGTACATCGCCACAGATGGTGTCGTTCTTCACGAAGTAACGACCGTCGGTGCGACGTACGTACAAGTTGAGTGTATAACGCGCGCTATCGCAACCGATCGAATCCAGATACTGCAAGGTGTGCTTGAACTCATACAACTTGCTGGCTGCGTCCGCCTCGATAACAAGGGTATCGATATACGTCGTATCGCCGGCAGGAATCGACCAGATGTAGGTCTCTGCGTCACAGATCGTATCCGACAAGCTGATCTCATAAACCGGGCGGATCGTGAGCCTCAGGCTGTGCAGCACGCTGTCGCAACCATGCTCGTCGCCGCGCTCGATCTGTGCCTCGGTGAGCGGATAGTACGACTGGTATTCGTAGTAGTACCAGTTATCTCCCTGGTCTTTGAGTTCAGCATCGCGGAACCAGTTGATGGTGGGCGATTCGTACCACTGCAGCGAATCATCCTTGCAGATCGTCAGATCGATGCGCGGTGCAAGCGAATCCTGACGGACAATGAGATCCATGCGGAAGTTGATGCTATCGCTACCGGACTCGTAACGAAGAGTGTCGTAGTACGATCCGGTCTCTGTCAGCTGCTGTCCGTGCCAGTGCAAGGTGTCGCCGGCACAGATAGTGTCGTACTCAAGGCTATCGAGGAACGACTCAACCTTCAGGTGCAAGGTGAACAGCGAATCGATACAGAGCGAATCAGCGTACCAAACGGTATCATTGTACGTGCCGCTGTCCTGCAGGCTGAACTCGCGCCACAAGTAAGGCAGGTGACGAACGCTGACCGTGTCGTAGAGCACGCTGTCAACGATTGAGTCGTGGAACGTGAAGTTGAGTATATGTAGTTCACGAATATATTCGCCATCCTCGAAGATGCTGGCAGCAGTTACCGTGTCGCGGTAGATGCCTGTAACGGAGATGACTGAATCACGCCACTTATAGGACTGACCGTCGCACGTGCTGACTGTTGTGCTGTCGTAGAGCACGGCGCGAAGACGATAGACGAGACTATCGCACTCGGTGCCGGCGTACTGTACGGTGTCGCTGAACTCGCCTACACTATCCAGACTTGCACCGCGCCACTCGAACGGCAGCGAGTCAGGTGTGAGATATAGCATCTCAATAGCCGTATCCGGCAACTGACGGAACACGTGCAGGTTGAGCTCGTAGATGATACTATCGCAACTCTGCAGTTCGTTTTCTGCCTCATACTGCGTGGGCTTGTAGCGAACGGTGTCGCGGCGTGTGATGATCGTCTTGTACTCAGCAGCCTCCTCCTCGGTCGGGATCACATGGATCGTTCTGCCTTCGTATGGCTGCCACTCGTAGTCAACAACTGCATCGCAGGTGCTGTCGCTCTTCTCGAAGAACCTTTTCTCCAGACGACGGACATAAACCTTCATCGTGTAGCGTGCGCTGTCGCAGCCCATCGAGTCAGCGTAACTGATGGCATCGGTGAACGTGTACTCCATGTTGAGCACATCCTCCGGAATCACTACGGTCGTATCGTGCCAACTGTGCCAGGTGTACAAATGGTCGGCCAACGGATCGCAGATCGTGTCGTAGAGCACGGTATCAAGCATCGGACGCACGGTGAGCTGCAGGCGGTGCAGTACGCTGTCGCAAGCCTCAATGTTATGCGCTTTCTGATACTCGGTGCTATCGTACTTCGACCAGTACTCGTAGTAGCCCGACTCCTTAATCCACTCTCCGTTCCAGAAGATCGAATCGTTGTTGCAGAGCGTGGTGTCAATGATCGGTGCAACGGAATCCTTGTTCATGATCAGGTGGAACGTGTAGTGGATGCTGTCGCAAGCATCGCAAACCAGGCTGCGAACAGTGTCGTGGTACGTGCCGCTCTCAGTCAGATTCTGGCAGCGCCAGAGGATGGTGTCGCTGCCGCAGTAGGTCAGCGTGTCGATGATCTCGATCGTATCCGGGCAGCTGACATACAGATGCAGCAGATAGATCTCCTGCGGGCAGTGAGCGATGTCGCTGTCGTGCCAGATGGTGTCGCCGATGATCGAGTCTTGGCAAACGACGTTCGCCACAATGTGCTTGTCGCGCCAGCCATCGTAGGTTTCACGCAGCGTAAGATGAACAGTGTCTTCCTCAAACACCTCTACATCCAGTACAGAGAGCTTCAGTGTGAAGTAGATACTATCGCACTTCGGATAGATCACGCTCTGAATGGTGTCATAGTACGTTCCGGCTGAATCACAGTCAATACCGCGCCATGTATAGGCATCCAGATCACCGACGCAAATGGTCGTGTCAAACGGTGTCGCTTCCTGCATCTCGGGGCAGGCGATATACAGCGTCAGTGTGAAGAGATCGGTCGGGCAGTAAGGATCGTCACGCCAGATAGTGTCGTAATACGTGTACTCCTCGCCAGGCACACGGCCGATGATCGTGTCACAGCGCCAGAGCAGCGTGTCACGGGTCTCGATCGTAGCGGTATCGTAGTGCTGTATTGGCTCGTCAGTGTAGTTCAAGGTGAACGTGTACAGGATACTATCGCACTTCGGATAGATCTGACTGCGCAGCGTGTCTTTATAAACACCTGCCGTATCCAGAGTAACGATGTGACCTTCCCAAGGCTCCCATTCATATGGTTCGCCGAAGCAGACGGTCTTAGAGTCTTCTACTTCGCCGCTTATCTCCGGACATTCGATGGTCAGCGTCAGCGTGTAGAGATCAGTCGGGCAGTTGGCGTCACTGTAAACAGTGTCATAGTACGTGTATGTCTCGCCCGGCACTCCGCCAATGATCGTATCGCAGCGCCAGAGCAGCGTGTCGCGAGACTGGATAATTGCGGTCTCCTCATGCTCTACTGCCTGAGCCGTGTAGTTCAGCGTGAACGTGTAACGGATACTGTCACAGTTCGGATAAACCTTACTGCGCAGGGTGTCGTGGTACGTCTTCGCCTCTGTCAGAGTGTGCTTGCGACCTTCCCAGGGCTCCCATACATATGCTGAATCGTAGCAGACAGTGGCCGACTCTTCTATATCGTCCGTCAATGCCGGGCATTCGATGTTCAGTGTCAGCGTATAGAGATCAGTCGGGCAGTTAGCGTCACTGTAAACGGTGTCATAGTACGTGTAAGTCTGACCCGGTACGCGACCGATGATCGTGTCGCAGCGCCAGAGCAGCGTGTCACGAGATTGAATAGTTGCCGTCTCTGCGTGCTCTACTGC
>DBXI01000013.1:0-2982 GCA_002309255.1 Bacteroidales bacterium UBA1216
CTGCAACGTGACTCGCACGATCACCACCACCTCATCGAGCATCCAGCGTGGCGACACGACGGTGATCATCCAATCCAAAACGGTGGAATCGTACGACGCAACGAAAAGGCTGTGAAGGCTGCAACGTTTATTGCGCTACGCACTTTTATAGTGGTTGCCGCCACGTTCATAACAAAAAAAGTGCACGTTTTTGCACTTTTTTTGTGTTAATAATTGGAAATGTCGATTTTTTTTCGTATCTTTGCAGTCCGTTTTTGAATAATTGGTAAAATTTTCGAACAGTGAACGAGGAAAGAGATATCGAGATCATGGCTCCAGTTGGGAGCTACGAGAGTCTGGCAGCAGCGATCAAGGCGGGAGCTAACAGCGTGTACTTCGGGATAGGACATCTAAACATGCGTGCGCGTTCGGCGGCTAACTTCAACACCGATGATCTGCACCGTATAGTGGACATCTGCCGCGAGGCGGGTGTGAAGACCTATCTGACGGTGAACACGGTGATCTATCCGGAGGATATAGCGATGATGCAGACGATCGTTAATCATGCCAAAGAGGCGGGTGTGGATGCGATCATCGCATCGGATATAGCCGTGATGCAGTACGCGTGCGAGCAGGGCGTGGAGGTGCATCTGTCCACGCAGCTAAACATAGCCAACACCGAGGCACTGAAGTTCTATGCCCAATTCGCCGATGTAGTCGTGCTAGCGCGAGAGCTGAACCTCAATCAGGTGGCGGCGATACACAAGGATATACTGGAGCAGGATATACGCGGTCGTCACGGGGAACTGATCAGGATAGAGATGTTCTGCCACGGTGCGTTATGCATGGCGGTGAGCGGTAAGTGCTACCTGTCGCTGCACAACCTCAACAGCTCCGCGAACCGCGGCGCATGTGCGCAGATATGCAGGCGTGCGTTCGTGGTGCATGACAAGGCGTCGGACATCGAGCTGGAGGTGGATAACCAGTATATCATGTCGCCTAAAGACCTGAAGACCATACACTTCCTCGGTGCGATGCTGGATGCAGGTGTGCGTGTGCTGAAGATAGAAGGTCGCGCACGCGGCGCGGAGTACGTGAGCACCGTTGTCAGCTGCTACCGCGAGGCGGTGGATGCCTGGAAGAACAGCGACTACTCCACTCCGTCGGTCATCGAGCCGAAGATTGCCGAATGGAACGAACGGCTCAAAACGGTGTTCAATCGCGGATTCTGGGACGGATATTATCTCGGACAGCGGTTAGGTGAGTGGACGAACGACTACGGCAGCAAGGCTACGAAGAAGAAAGTCTATGCAGGCAAGTGCACGAACTATTTCAAGAACATCGCGGTGGCAGAGTTCCTGCTGGAAGCTATTCCTGAACTCAATGAAGGTGACGAACTGCTTGTGACAGGCCATACTACCGGCGTATATCAGTTTGCAGCAAAAGATCTGCACACCGACAAACCGGTTAGTACGGTAAAGCAAGGCGAACTGTTTGCCGTACATACCACGGAAACCGTCCATCGCGGGGACAAACTCTTTCTGCTGGAATCTACTGAAGCCTGATTACAAGCCGCAGAGGACGTGAGTCATCAGCGTCCTGCTTGAATTGCAGGAGTACGGGGTCATCGGGCTTAGGCAAACGGAAGCCGACAAGTTCGGTCAAGGGAGACAGTTTGCCGGCAAGGCGTCGCTGTCGCTGGATTTGTCTTACACTCTTTTTCTTGTATTTGTGCTTTTCTTCAGGCAGAAACGGTTCGATCAGGTGCTGCTGTTCGGCCGCTACGGTCTGTTCGGGGGTTGCCACATACATTGCCTCTTTTACTTCACGGCTGCAATACTCCGCAAATCGCACACGCTCCACCCGACTCATTCCTACAGCAACATTTCTCAGTCTGTTAGGAGCATCCACATGCATTATCTTGCGCCACAACGCACATTCCACCTCTTCGGAAATATAATACGGCTGCCCGGCAGGTACATAGACGAACTGCAGTTTCTTGCCCTTAATCCTTACGGAACGCGTAAGGGGCGGCTCTTCGGGTACCGGTTGTATCATCGGGTCACCGGGCAGGGTCAGCGCCACACGGAAACCTATATACCCGGCTGCGGTTTCGGGTTTGTACCAGCGGCGTACGGAAATGTGGCTGTTGGCGCTGCACTCATCGTAACTGCCGCCCCGGGCGACACGGTAACTGCCTGTATCCGGGCCGTAAGGGTCAGGCGTCGTACTCAACTGATACGCACCAAATCGGTCCTGACACCACTCGGACACATTGCCTGTCATGTCGAACAGACCTAATTCATTCGGCTGTTTGCGTGCCACCGGATGTGTCCAGTTGCCGGATGAGGAATAGATCCACCCTACACTGTCCGCCTCATTGCCACCTGCAAAACGATAATGCCGGCTACCGGCACCGCCGCGTGCGGCATACTCCCACTCCGCCTCGGTCGGCAGACGGAAAGGCAGACCGGTGATACTGTCCAGACGTCGCACAAACTCCTGACATTCATTCCAAGAAATATAGTTGATCGGATTGGTGGGATATCCTTTCGGACCAATGGTGTCCCACCCGGGCATGACCGCATGCCAAAGAGCATTGGTCACTTCAGTTGTGGCTATGTAAAAGGGTGACAGGAAAACGAGATGTGCCGGTTTGTCGGTATAGATATCCCGGTCATACTGTTCCGAAGTTGCTCCCATCATAAACGAGCCGCCCTCTACGCGCTGCATGGTAAATGAAAAGTTTCTGCCATTCGTACTGTCACGGCCATTCTCGATTACAGTCACAACTATACGCTGCAGTGAATCCGGCACGGCAGGCTTATGCCGCCGCGCATGCAGCGGGTATGCCATAATACCGGACATAAAGAGAGACAGTATCAGTAATCTTTGTGACACATCCAGAAAGAAGCAATTATCGTGCCAAATATAAAAAAAGAAAGACAAAAGTCCGGCATTGAACCGGACCTTTGTCTTGTGGAGTATAGCGGACTCGAACCG
>DBXI01000013.1:2988-63729 GCA_002309255.1 Bacteroidales bacterium UBA1216
TAGCCAGATGAGCTAATACCCCTCGCGTTCGAAACGCTTCGCTGGTTTCTTTGGGGACCCCGTGAGATGGGGGTTTTGCGTTGATGTCGGGATAGCGAGATTCGAACTCACGACCTCCTGCTCCCAAAGCAGGCATTCTAACCGGGCTGAACTATATCCCGTTCGCCTTCGGCAACGCGGTAGAATCGGATTGCGCTTGGCGCAATAAAAGCGACGCGTGCCTCGGCTCTCCCCTCCACAAACACTGCGTTGGTTTGTGTCGGGGACCCCGGTTAGGGATGCAACCCGTTGTTGGGGATTAACGCAAAGCGGATGCAAAGGTACAATAATTATAGCAAATATGCAAATTTATGCGGCGGAGAGGTGAAGAAAAGGGGCAAAAATAGTTCATTTTTATACGTAGAGTTGGCAGTTAACGACTTATTGACGGAAAATTTGCAAATATGAGAATTTTTTTGTAACTTTGTACGTTTTTTGTGAATGTTAACTATATTAACGGGTATCGGTTCACGAATAAGATATTTTGTGGGGTCACAAATCAACCAAAACAAAGATTTATAGATGAAAGTATTATTGATCAACGGTTCTGCTCGAAAGAACGGCAACACGTTCCTGGCGCTGAGTGAGATAGCCAAGCAGTTGGAGAAGAACGGTATCGATTCGGAGATCGTACAGATAGGCTCCAATCCTATTCGCGGTTGCATTGCGTGCTTACAGTGCCGGAAGAACGGTAACAACCAATGCGCATTCAATGATGACTTATGCAACCGTGTGAACGAGAAAATGTCAGCATGCGATGCGCTCATCGTCGGTTCGCCGGTTTATTACGGTCAACCCAATGGGTCAGTGCTGGCGCTGACGCAGCGTATGTTCTATTCCGGCGGCACATTGTATAAGGGCAAACCTGCTGCAGCTGTTGCCATTTGCCGTCGCGGCGGCGCAACAGCGGCTTTACAGACCATGAATATGCCGTTTCAGTTGATGAACATGCCTATCGTTCCATCGCAATATTGGAACATCGTATATGGTCGCGATCCCGGCGAGGCAACGATGGATACCGAAGGAATGCAGACGATGCGCACACTGGCGGACAACATGGCTTGGCTGCTGAAGAATATTCACGGCGAGAATGTTCCTGTACCGGAACGCGAAGCACTGCTGCCGATGAATTTCATTAGATAGACCGCACCTATGGTGCTCAAAGAAAAAGATCGCTGCGCTCAAAGAAATAAGCCTGATTACTTTCGACTATACAACACATTATAGGCTTTTATCTTATGTCTTTGAGTGCCATGCACGGTCTTTCGACTAAAACAAAAAAAAATGAAGAATATAGCATTTATCATCAATCCGATGTCGGGGACGCAGAACAAACGTCGTCTGCCGAAAGTGATCAACGAGTTGCTGGATAAGGGGCAGTGGCTTGAGAATATGGTGTTCACGGAGCATGTGGGGCATGCGTTGGTGCTCGCCAAGCAATATGCTACGATGGGTTTTGATGCAGTGGTGGCCGTAGGAGGCGACGGGACAGTGCGTGAGGTAGCCGAAGGAGTAACCGGCACGAAGACTGCACTGGGTATCATACCGATGGGACTGACGAACACGTTGGCTCGGCATCTGGGTCTGCCCTTGCGCGGCAATAGTACGATCACCTGGCTCAACCGCAGCGAACCGATCCTGTGCGACAGCCTGGAGGTGGTGCTGGATGAAGGCGCAAACGAGCGGAAACTGATTGCCATGACCGAGGTACATGCCGGCGACAAGCGGTTCATCAACTGCGCGCAAGACGTGAGGACAAGCATTCAGGACGGGAAGTTGGACGAGCTGTCAGCCGAGAGCCAAGAGCAGAAAGAAGAGAGCCAAGTGGCGTTTAACGGACAGGTGCTGATCGATAACGAGGAGTACGATGCTGAGCAGAGCGTGAAGATAAGCGTGAAGGCGGACAGCATATACGTGCTGGCACAGAAACGATTCTAAGTTTAGAGTTTAGTGTTGTTGAAAAAGTTGAGAGTTTATAGAGCTATAGGATTGGTGCTGGTGGTGCTGCTGGGGATGAGCAGTACACTATCGGCAAAGTGCAAGGCTAAGACGCCGGCGCAGGAGCTGACCGAACAGGAGCAGATGCGGCTGGATTATTACCTGTACGCCGCTTTGCAGGCTTCGGAGTTCAACCGTCACGCCGAGGCCTTCTTTCTGCTGGAGCTGTGCTACGAGATCGACCCAAGTAATCCGACCGTTTGCTCGATGCGCGGGTCGTATATCATGAGTTTGTATGGCAAGGGTAAAGCTCTGCCGCTACTGCGCACGGCGTATGAGGGTTCGCCGAAGGATTATTGGTATCGGTACGCAGTTACCGCGTATGAGACGGGGCAGAAAAAGGACGCGATGGATGTGCTGAAAGCAATGGAGAAGAGCGATCCGCGCGACATCGATGTGCTGGAGCTTCATGAGATGATCCTGCGCAAGGAGATGAAACACAAACAGGCGCTGGCTATCCGCGACAAGATAGACAAGCTGACGGGTGAGCCGACCGTCTATTCGGTGATCACGCGTTACGAGCTGCTGGACGAGATGGGCGCTACGGCCAAGGCGATGCAGGTGCTGGACGACTATCTGGAGCGCAATCCGAATGACGGCAGGATGCGTGCCATGCGTTCGGATATACGCATGAACGAGGCCTTTCTGTCTAAAGACCGCGCAACGGTTCAGATGCTGCTCAAGGAACAGTTGCAGAGCGCTGATGTGACGCTATCAACCAAGTTGAAGAAGATCAAGCAGTACTGCGGGTGGCTATGCTATGAAGCCGAGATGATAAAAGCATTGCTGCTTGACCTGCGCGATCAGTATCCGTACGAGCTGCAAGCATATCAGGCGCTGCTGGATCATGAGTTGGAGCAGGACAATCCGCATGCCGCCCTGGAGGTGGCACGTACCATGCTGACCATGAACCCTACGGACAGCCAGCTTCGGGAGACGGTGGCCGACCTGATGCGCGACGACGAGAGCGTGACACCGGAACAGACGGGAGCGTTCATCGATGAGAGCTACACTATCCTACCCGACGACCCTAAGTGGGGGTACTTCAAGGCGCTTCGCTGCTGGCAACGGGAGGATTATGATTCAACCTTGTTGGTGCTGGAGCACGCACTGCAGCATGCAGAGGAGCCGACGGTGAGACTGACCATACTTGTTCTGTACGGCGATATACAGGGGCAAATGAAGAACTACGACAAGGCGTTTGCCGCCTACGACGAGGTGCTGAAGCTGGCACCCGATCATCTAAGTGTGCTCAACAACTACGCATGGACACTGGCTATCACCGGCGGCGACCTAAAGAAAGCCGAGAAAATGAGTCAACGCACAATACAGAAAGAGGGTAATAACCCAACCTATCTGGATACATATGCATGGATACTGCACCTGCAAGGGCAAGACACACTGGCGCTATTCTATATCCGCAAGGCAATGGAGTATGCAGGCGATAAGAAAGATCCGACAATAGTGGAGCACTTTGAGGAGATTAATAAAACGTTAAATCGTTAAGCTGTTAAATCGTTAATGAGTTAAGATGGTTCGATTGCATCGAACGTTATAGATATGAAAGGTAATTGGTTAATAGCACTTATGGTAACCGGCCTGCTTATAGCAGGCGGTTGTGCTCACAAGAAGCACCTGACACGTGCGGAGCGTGCGGCCATAGAGGCTGCGGAACGTCAGCGCGTACAGGACTCTATTGAGGCGGCAGAGCTCAAACGGTTGCAGGAGTTGGAGTACAAGCGTGTGCAGGACTCGATAGCGGCTGCCCAGGCGGCTGCAGAGGCGGCAAGGCGGGCGATGGTGCAGACATTGCTTATACCACGGATGACGCTGACGATCGTGATGCAAGGACGGCAGTTCACCACCCCGGCCTCGATGCGCTGGCAGCGAGCAAAAGGTGCTATGGTAAGCGTGCAGCCGATAGCAGGCATTGAGATGATACGCATCGAACTGGATGAGCAGGCGCTGCTGGTGATAGACAAGATCAACCGACGCTATACGCGGCTGACTTATGCTGACTTAGAGCAGATGGGGTTCAACGCCGATCTGAACACGATAGACGGATGGGTGGATGAGCATATACTATCGCGCAAGGACGAACCGCAGCTGCTGCTGCAAGTGTCGCGCGATGGTATGAGCGGCTCGGCGGTGATATACACGAACACGATGCAGGTGAACGCCAACGTGAACCTACGCCCCACAAACGTAGAACTATATAGACAAGTAACACTTGAACAATTGATTAAAGGGATATGAACAAACGTATTCTATTCTTTCTGACTATTGCGATGCTTGCAGCAGTAAGCGTGTCAGCACAGACGCTCAAAGAACTGCAAGCGCAGCAGAAGAAGTATGCCGAGGAGATTGAGACCACCGGCAAGATGATCAAGCAGACCAAGCAGAACGAAAAAGCTACGGAGAACAAGTTGAACCTGATCAACGAGAATATCCGTACGCGTAAGAAGCTGATCAACTCGATCAACCAGGAGATCATTGCATTGGATCAGGAGCAGTTGCGTCTGGAGGCCGAGCTGGTGCGTCTGGAAGCCGAGTTGGATTCGCTCAAGCGCGATTATGCGCAACTGGTGCAGATGACTCACTATGCCGATCTGCAGCAGTCGCCGCTTCTATTCCTGCTTTCGGCGCAAGACTTCAACCAGCTGGTGCGTCGCTTGCGTTACATGCGTGAGTTTGCCGAGTACAGGCAGGATCAGGTACGACGCATTGAGAACCTGAAAGCCGACATACAGATTCAATCCGACCTCATACAGGACAATCGCAAGGAGAAAGGTTCGGCACTGAAAGCCCAGCAACGGGAGAAGGACGAGCTGGCGCGCAACGAACGCAAGCAGAAAGCTATGCTGCAAGATCTAAAGAAGCAAGAGAAACAGCTGGTGAGTAAGCAACGTCAGCAACAGAAGAAGATCGACGAGCTGAACAAACAGATCGAAAAAGCCATCGCCAATCAGGTTGATCGCAAGCAGCAGCTGACGAAGGAGCAGGAGCTGATAGCCGGCGGATTTGCGGCAAACAAAGGGCGGTTGCCTTGGCCTGTAGCCAAAGGGTTCATCAGCGGTCACTACGGAAAGCACCAGCACTCGGTGTACGAGAACGTGACAATCAACAACAAGGGCATCTATATCCAGACACCGGAAGGTTCGGACGCGCGTGCCGTATATGAGGGCGAGGTGACGGCCTGCATGGTTATGGGGGCGACTTATGCAATCATCGTGCAGCATGGTAACTACCGAACCGTATATACCGGCATACAGACACCGGCGGTAAAGGCGGGAGATAAGGTGCAAGGCAAGCAGACGATAGGACGCATAGCATCCAACCCCGATGAGGATAACAAGACGGAGCTACAGTTCCAGGTTTGGCAGGATCGGGAGATACAGAATCCTGAGCTTTGGCTCGCACAGTAATTTTTATTTTCTTTTGGCTACTTTGCGTTTTTTGTTCGGTCATTATCGACCTGATAACTTTCTCACAAGAAAACACAAATCTGCATAAAAGAAACCCAAAAATAGAAACAATACATTTATGAAGAAAATAGGATTCATATTGGTTTGCCTGCTGGTGCTGAGTGGATGCAAGCAGAGCAACTACGTGGATTGGAAGGCGCTGAATGAGGCTTGGTTAGAACACAACAAGACGCAACCCGGTGTGGTGACAACGGCCTCTGGATTGCAGTACAAGCAACTTAATCCGAGCCCAAGTCCGTATGACGCCCGTCCGAACTACAATAGTACGGTGATCGTGGACTACAAACTCTACCTGATAGGCAGTTACGGCGGCTACAACACGGGGAACATCATCGAGCAGAGCACCGATGCGAGCTTCAACCTGACACAGGTCGTGTCGGGGTTTGCAGAGGGACTACAGAAGATGCATGTGAAAGACGACTTTGTGCTGTTTGTCCCTGCTGACTTAGGCTACGGCTCGACCGGAAGCGGTACGGAAGGCTACTTTGGGTTCATTCCACCCTACTCGACGCTGATATTCGAAGTACACCTCAAGGCCATGCAGTAATTTTTGTTTTCTTTTGGCATCTTTGCGTTTTGGCTTCGGTCATTATGTACCACATAACTCCCTCACCCGAAAACACAAATCTGCTCAAAAGAATCACAAAAATTGAATCAAGATGAAGAAGATATTTATAATACTGTTAGCGGTTGTTCTGTCCGGTTGCGATAGGGCTAACTGGCAGAGCTCAGTGCCTGACTTCCCTATCCGATTGGAGATCAATACGAACGTAGGGATGTACGTTAACTTTGTGCCGGAGAACATCACGACGTACCTCATAGCGGATGCCGGCGGTATTCACTTGAACGGGATCACGCAGCCGCTGACCGTGCTGGATGCGTATGGGTACGCAGGTACAGTGGTGTATATCGACGGAGTGCATCCCTACGGAGCGTATGACCTGTGCTGTCCGCACTGTGTGCTCCGCGACAAGCCGTGCACCGTGGACGGGATGTACGCCATCTGTCCCGTTTGCGGCGAGGAGTACGATATCTATCTGGGAAACGGAGTTCCTATGCACGGGATATCCCAAGAGCCACTGAAAGAGTACAAGGCGGTGTATAATATGAGTACAGGGAAGGTGTTTGTTGGAGCGAAGTGATAATTGATAATTGACATTTAACAGTAGAATGATCAGGTCGGAAGAGATAGTACATATAGGAAAGATCCAGCGTACGCACGGCACGAGTGGCGAAATCCAATGCCGGATGCTCAACACGTTATGGGAGGACAATGATGCGACGTTCATCCTGCTGAATGTGGATGAGATCTTTGTTCCGTTTCGCGTAACTGACTGGCGCACGAAGGGCAGCGAGGATGTGCTGCTGACGCTACAAGGTGTGGGCAGCGGGCAACAGGCAGCACGCCTTATCGGATGCGAGGCATATATGCTGCGCACCGATCTTCCGACAGATGCAGATGAGCCGCTTGATCTGGGTGCGCTGACCGGCTATGAGGTACATGATATCACGCACGGCAAGATCGGTACAATCACCATCGTTGATACCTCTACGCTGAACACCCTGGTGCAGTTGGATAACGGGGCACTACTGCCGCTGCACGAGGATTTTGTGCTCGAAGTGGATACGGAAGAAAAAACACTCACCCTTCGCCTACCGGACGGCTTAATTGAAAGGTGAAATTGAAAGGTGAAGGGAGTTGAAAATTGAAAGGTGAATGGCTGAAGGATTGAAGAAGACCATACAGGAGATGCATCGTTTGACGCCGGAGGCGTTTCGCGAAGCCGAGAAAGTGCCACTAATCGTGGTGCTGGATAACGTACGCAGTCAGCACAATGTGGGGGCTGTGTTCCGCACGGCGGATGCGTTCAGGATAGCAGGTCTGCGTCTGTGCGGGATCACATGCACTCCACCCAATGCCGAACTGCACAAGACAGCATTGGGTGCAGAACAGACGGTGGACTATAGCTACTACGAGCATACGACGGATGCCATCCGCGAACTGCATAAGCAGGGGTTCAAAGTGTATGCTATTGAGTTGGCACATGATGCGGTTACACTGGAGCAGGCTATAGACGCGCATCGTGATGATCAGCCCGTGGCGCTGGTGTTGGGACATGAGGTGTTCGGCATCGCGGACGAGGTGATGGCGCTGTGTGACGGATGTATCGAGTTGCAACAGTACGGAACGAAGCATTCGCTGAACGTGAGCGTGACGGCAGGGATTGTGATGTACGCATGGGCGAGAGCCTTGCGAGCAGATGTGGCGCCCAACTATGACGTAATGACGTAATGACGTGATGACGATATTACGAGGGGCGCAAAAGAACAAAAGAAAAAGACTAAACATGGAGTTACTTGCACCGGCAAAGAATATAGACGTAGCGCTTGCGGCGATAAAGGCGGGCGCGGATGCTGTGTATATAGGTGCTCCGAAGTTCGGTGCGCGTCAGGCAGCAGGTAACAGCATAGAGGATATACGTCAGTTGGTGGAACTGTCGCAGCGCTTTGATGTAAAGGTGCTGGTGACGGTTAACACGCTGATGGACGATGCTGAGCGTCGTGAAGCGGCAAGGATGGCTTGGGAGCTGTATGAGGCGGGCGTGTATGCGCTGATCGTACAAGACCTGCGTCTGCTGCGTGAAGATCTGCCCCCCATTAGGTTGCATGCTTCCACGCAGTGCGACAATCGCACGCCGGAGCAGGTTGTTGAGTTGCAGCGCATGGGGTTCAGTCGGGCTGTGCTGGCACGCGAACTGACGATCGATGAGATACGTGCCATCCGTCAGGCGACGTTAGCTGACCGGCAGGAGCGACCAATCGAGTTGGAGGTGTTCGTGCACGGAGCAGTATGCGTGTGCTACTCGGGACGCTGCTTTATGTCCGAACGGCTCATGGAACGCAGCGCGAACCGTGGAGCGTGTGCACAGATGTGCCGTATGGCATACGATGTGCTTGACAGCCAAGGCCGCGAACTGCGCGATACACAGGGTAGACCAATGCACCAGAGGTACGTATTGTCGCTCAAAGACATGAACCGCGCAGCCTACCTCAAAGAGCTGCAGGAAGCAGGTGTGAGCACGCTGAAGATAGAAGGACGCCTGAAAGATGCTGACTACGTGACGAATGTCACAGCATATTACAGGCAGAAACTGGATGGGTTGGACGGTGCAAAGACCGCTGCGCTGAAAGAGCAAAGACAAAAGACGATTATTTATTCGTTCGAACCTAATCCGGCAAAGACCTTCCACCGTGGCAGTTCGCCGTACTTCCTGCACGGCAGGACAAGCGAACTGGCCAACTGGGATACGCCTAAGTCAACGGGCGAGCAGATCGGTATTGTTACCGGCAGCCGTGATAGGTCGATACACGTGCAGTTACTGCCGGACGTAACGCTACATAACGGCGATGGTTTGTGCTATGGTGATCAGGGTTTTCAGGTGAACAGCGTGACGCAGTTGGCCGGTGCTTCGGTGGGCATCAATACGTTTAGAAAGGTGACTATCCCCGCCGGAACGATGCTATATAGGAACATAGATACCGCTTTCCTGAAGCAGTTACATGCCGATCGGCGCATACCGGTGGTGATGACACTGGGTGTGACGGATGAGGGGTTCAGTCTGAAGATGAGCAGCCTACCCTTTGCGAGCCGTTCGTGGAGCGTGGAGCGGAGCGTTATGCATCCACATACACCGGCTACGCAGGGCGAACAAGCCAAGCAAACGCAGCGCGCGCAACTGATGAAGTTAGGCGACAGCGATTTTGTAGCGCAGGAGGTGAACGTACCGGACGAGGCATACTTCATACCCATAAGTGCGCTCAACGCCTGGCGGCGAGAGGTGGCAGAGGTGGCTTTAGTCGAAAGTCAAAAGTTGAAAGTCGAAAGCCGAATTACCTCGTTGAAAATTGAAGGCAACGATCAGATACCAAGCTACAACTTTGAGGATGAGCCGCTGATGCGATGCAAGTACTGCATCCTGCATGAGATGGGACACTGCCGCAAGCAAGGCGCACGTCTGACGCCGGAGGATGAGCCGCGCTACTTGCGCCTGAGCAACGGCACGATAGTTGAACTGCAGTTTGACTGCAAACGATGCGAAATGACTATACATGAAAAGGATAGAGGTTAGAAGTTTGAGGTTAGAAATTAGAATAAGATAAATATCAAATATGCGTAAATACATATATATATTCGTAACGTTGCTGCTGATGTCATTTCATGCAGCCGTAGCGCAAACGAACCAACGTCCGCAGATCTGGGACTTCGGTGCAGTGAGTTTTGATCGCACCCGCTACGAGAACATGCTGACCACCGGCGAGATCAACAGCTGGATGCCGGCAGCTATCCCGGGTGCGCGTAACACGTATATCTCCGACTTCTTAGGGTCAAAGAACGTGAACCTCTCGTTCAACGGTCACAGCGGTCGTACGCATCGTATCCGCACATCGAACACGCGTCTCTCACGATTCGATGAGGCAGAGCTGCACGACAAGGCACATGGCGCCACCTTCACCGGGATGTTAATGTCCGACCTGCATGCTGATCCGGAGGTATATATCGAGCAGGTGTTCTACGAGGGCGACATCGTTGAGTATGCCGTTGCATCGACGGGCGTGCCGGCTACCTACCGGCTGATGTCGGATGATCAGCAGTTCATGCAGACGCGCAAGATCAGCGGTCAGGGGGCAGAGGTCATCTGGTTCACTATACCGCGTGAGGGGCACTATCGTCTGGCTTGCCTGGACGACAAGTTGACCCTGGCACGTATCATCCGCTATCCTGCTGAATGGGGTGAGCTGTACTTCACCGGCACACTGCCTAAGGCTTGTTCGCTGATGATCGTGAACAAGGAGAACGGTGCAGAGCATGTGCTGAATATCGGTGAGCAGAGTCTGCGACTGCCATTGGGGTACGTATATAGCATTGAACTGAAGGGTGACCCGACCAAGATGCTGGTGAATGCTGACTCGGTGAACTTCCAGCATGCGGGGCAGACCTACCCGATCAAGACGCGCAACATTGAACTCAATGAGTTCCGCGGCAAGATCATCGGTCTGCCGGACAGTGAACTGCGCAAGCTGTCGCTGACTCTGACGCCCAAGTACCCGACTACGTTCCGTGCATTCTACGAGCTGAATGGCAACCGATACACGATCTATACAGAGCCGAACAACCAGTACAAGGTTCGTCCGGTGGGTGTGAACGATTATGTGATGGATACGGTAGCCGCCATCACCAATCTGAATCAGTTGGTGTTCACCAAGCGCCCTGTTTATCCGGTGACTATTCAGTCGCAGATAGACCTGAGCAATGCAACCCTACAGTTCACCAACACGAAGGAGCCCGGCTACGTCTATTCGTTCGTAGGCACCGAGGATATAGCCTTGCGTTCCGGTTCGTACTCGATAGCTGTGTTGGGTTTGGACAGCTTCAGCATGCAGCGTACGTCGCTGCTCAATGTGCGTCGTGATCCGGTCAGCAAGCGTCTGGATTTCCGTCGCGAGCTGAGTGCCAACGATTCGCTACCGTACACGGATACGCTGCGCGTGGGTGCACAACGGCAGTACACTACTATCCGTCAGGCGCTGCGTGCAGTGAATCGCATGCGCCGCGATGCTAAGACCCAGCATGTGACCATAGCTATCGATCCCGGGCAGTACGACGAGATGCTTCGCATCCGCGAGCCAAACATCTCGCTGGTGAATGGTGCCAAGCTGCCGTCAGTGAGCATCAGCAACGGAGGATTGGATATCAATAATCAGGCTGTTCGCATCACGGGCTACTACGGCGGGGAGTACAACTACTACTCGATGACCGAGAACTTCACGCAATCCGAGCGCGCGCTACGCGTTAATAAGGAGAATAAGGCGCTGGCTGTGAAGAACCCCGGCGGACGAGAGGTTTACTACAACGCAGCTGTCATCATCTCGGCGGAGGATGTGACGCTGGAGAACTTGATCATTGAAAATTCTTTCAACCGGTATATTAGCCGTCTGGAGTCTCGCGACATGATCGTGCCGCAGTACAAAGAGACCCCGGTGCGTCCTACACTGTTCCAATCTATGGAAGTACAAGATATGAAGTATCGTCGTCCGGCAGCAGCACTGGCCATAGCCGGCATGAGCGACCGCATCCGTGTGATGGGCTGTCGCCTGATCGGTGTGGAGAACACCCTGTACGGCGATGCGGGCTGCCGACTGCTGGTGCAGAACAGTCACATCATGGGTAGCCATTGCATCATCACCGGAGGAATGACGCTGATCTGCTACCGTTCGACCATTGAGGTGATGCAGGGAAGCCAGACGGATTATATCACTGCGGCACGCACGCAGGTGGGTTTGCGCGGATTCCTGTTCTACCAGTGCTTCTTCCGTTCGGCTGAGCCTAAGACGGAGATGACAAGCGAGCAGTATGCTGACACGTGCGCCATCGTTAAGCGCAAAGACCACTACGGCGAGGTGGTGTTTGTGGGTGCGCAGTTCGATATGTCTCTTAAGCCAATGGAAAAAGATGCGTCGCTCAGTTATGTGCCTGATGATCCGATTTTCAGCAGTTTTCCTATAGCCCCTTACGCCTATACGCGCGGTACGGATGGTTGGAACCCGACTAACTCGCCGGACGGTGAGCTGGATCTGGGGATAGTGGATCTGAAGTTAGGCATGCATATTGAGCCCGGTTCGCTGACCATGCACCATATAGCGCAGCCCACCACGATGCGCGTGATCACACCGGATGGATCGTCGTTCATCGACCAACTGCTGACCGGCACTCAGACTTTCCAGATGCCTAAAGGTGTGTACTGGCTGATCTTTGAGAACAATATAGGCAAGCAATCGAAGAAGATAGAGATCCCCTGATACGATGACGATCGACGCACTACGGCAAACCCTGATAGAGGGGCACAGTGAGATTGCAGCCATAGCAGATCAGTTGCGCAAGCGCTCCGCCGGCCATCTGCTGCTCACAGGCCTGCACGCAAGTATGCGTGCTGTCGTGTTGTCCGCGCTGCGCGAGCAGGATGACCGCCGACAGGTGCATTTTGTGGTGTGCGACAATGCAGATGAGGCGCAGTACTTGTATGCTGACCTGCGCGCCTTGGATGGTGATGTGGCTGAGAGCACTCTACTATTCTTCCCTCACTCTCAGCGCCGACGTCAGCAGACGATCGACGAGTCGATGGCTATCCAGCGCACGCAGGCACTGAATGCACTGGTGCAAGCATCACGGCGGCTGACGATCATCACCTACCCCGAGGCACTGAACGAACAGTGCTCCGCACCGGATGTGCTCAGACAAAGCAGCATCAGTCTGCATACCGGCGAACAGATCACCATTGCCACACTCACGCAACGGATGATCGATCTGGGGTTCGTGCGCGTGGACTTTGTGTATGAGCCCGGGCAGTTCGCCATACGCGGAGGTATAGTGGATATCTACAGTTATGCATCCGATAATCCGTTCCGATTGGACTTCTTCGGCGATGAGATCGACAGTATCCGAACCTTTGATATCGAAACGCAACTGTCCGACAAACGAGTGAATGAGATAGCTATTGTACGGATGCAGGAGACCGAGGCGATGGTGACCATGACGGCTTATCTGCCCGAGCATACCTTGTATATAGGAAATAATATCCACCTCACTCCGCTACATACCGCGCTGGAGGTAGCAGCACCCTGGAGCGAAACGATTGAGATTGGCATCAAGAGCTCGTTCGACAGCTACACACGCATCGCGTTCGACACCCTGCCGCAACCCTTGTTCCACAAGCAGTTCGAGATGCTGATGCAGGACATCTTGGACAAGCAGCAACTGGGCTACGTGGTATATATCCTATCGGACTACAAGAAGCAGACCGACCGTTTGTCAGCCATCATGGCTTCACTGCCCACGAGCAGCGACGAGACACTGGCAGATATCAATTCGCGGTCTGCACTGTTCACCCCCGTGGATCACGCGCTGCACAGCGGTTGGATCGACCATGCGCGTAAGATTGCCTGTTACACCGATCATCAGATCTTTGAGCGCTATCATCGTGTTACACTCACATCGGATAACGCACGCCGCGGCAAGGCGCTGATCACCCTGAAGGAGATCAACCAGCTGCAGGTTGGCGACTACGTGGTGCACTCCGACCACGGCATCGGCAAGTTCGGCGGGCTTGTCACCACCGGCGTCAACGGCAAGCCGCAGGAGATGATCAAGCTCATCTACCGCGACGGCGATACGATCTTCGTTAGCATACATAACCTGCACCGCATCAGCAAGTACAAGGGCAAGGAGGGCAGTCTGCCTACCGTGTCGCGCGTGGGATCGGGTGCCTGGGAGCGACTGAAGGAGCGTACCAAGGACAAGGTGAAGGAGATAGCCCGCGACCTGATTCGTCTGTATGCTACGCGCAAGCAGCAGCAAGGCTTCGCCTATACGCCTGACGGATACATGCAGCATGAGCTGGAGGCATCGTTCATCTACGAGGATACGCCCGATCAGGCCAAAGCCACACTGGATGTCAAGCACGATCTGGAGAGCCCGCAACCGATGGACAGACTAATATGCGGTGATGTTGGTTTCGGCAAGACGGAGATAGCCATGCGTGCAGCCTTCAAGGTGGCAACGGATGGCAAGCAGGTAGCCGTACTGGTGCCGACCACGGTGCTCGCGCTGCAGCACTACACGACATTCAAGGAGCGGTTTCAGAACTTCCCTGTTAAGGTCGAGTACCTGAGTCGCGCCAAAACACCCAAGGAGGTCAAGGAGATTCTGGAGCAACTGGCTGCAGGCAAGATAGATATACTGATCGGTACACACAAGCTGATCGGCAAGTCGGTCAAGTGGCACGATCTGGGGCTACTGATTATCGACGAGGAGCAGAAGTTCGGCGTATCGGTGAAGGAGAAACTGAAGAGTCTGCGCACGAACATCGACGTACTGACGCTGACCGCCACCCCTATCCCGCGTACCTTGCAGTTCTCGCTGTTAGGAGCCCGCGACCTGAGCGTGATCACCACTCCGCCGCCGAACCGCTTCCCCGTGATCACGGAGAACATCAGTCTTGACGACGAGGATATCATCAAGGAGGCTATCGACATCGAGATGGCAAGAAACGGGCAGGTGTTCGTTGTATGCAACCGCATCGAGATGCTGGAGCGCATTGAGCACCGACTGCATCGATTGTGTCCTGAGGCGCGCATGATCATTGCCCACGGACAGATGCCTGCCGACGAGGTGGCACAACGGCTGGAGGACTTCATCAATTACGACTACGACATACTCATCTCCACCACCATCATCGAGAGCGGTATAGATATCCCGAACGTAAACACGATGTTCATCTTCTCAGCGCAGCACTACGGTTTGGCCGATCTGCATCAGCTGCGCGGTCGTGTGGGACGCAGCAACAGAAAGGCATACTGCTACCTGATCACCCCTGAGCGCGAGCTGCTCACGCCAGATGCACGCCGACGGATTGATGCTATCACCACCTTTGCGGAGTTGGGGTCTGGCTTCCACCTGGCGATGCAGGATCTGGATATCCGCGGTGCGGGAAACATGCTCGGTGCCGAGCAGTCGGGCTTCATTGCCGACTTAGGCTACGAGACCTACCAACGCATTTTGAACGAGGCCGTGGAGGAACTCAAGCAGGAAGAAGGACTGATCACCGATACGACGGCTGAGGAAGAAGAATCTTCAAATCTTGAAATCTTAAAATCTTCCAATAGCCCACGCAAGTGGGTGAGCGATGCGCAGTTCGAGTGTGACCTGCAGGTGAACTTTCCGCCGGACTATATCGAGAATATCAGCGAGCGTATCACGCTCTACCGCGAGCTGGATTCTCTGCGCGACGAGCAAGAGCTGCTGGCGTATGAGAAGCGATTGATTGACCGCTTTGGTGCACTGCCTGAGCAGGCACAGGAGTTACTGAATGTGGTGCGTCTGAGGTGGATCTGCTGCCGTCTTGGCATTGATAAGATCCTACTCAAAGGCGAGCGCATGGCGCTCTACTTGCCACAGAATAACGATGCTTATTATCAAAGTAGCGCATTCGCACATCTCATACAATACGCAGTAAGTCGTCCGCAGCGCTGTCAGTTCCATGACGAACCGGTACAGACGAAGGGGCTGACTGAGGCTGAGCTGAAGACTGTTCCGCACAAGCGGTATATAACTATACAGAACGTAAAAACAATCTCCGGAGCGATCCATCTGCTGTCCATCGTGGAGCATCCGGAACAATCCGATGAGGCATGAAGTACATAGCTATTATCCCAGCGCGCTACGCGTCCACCCGTCTGCCGGGTAAGCCCTTAGCCCTACTCGGCGGTAAACCGGTCATACAACATGTGTATGAGCATGCAACCCAATGTGCATTGACCGATGTGCTGGTTGCAACCGATGATGAGCGCATCCTTAGTGCCGTGCAAGGCTTTGGCGGCAAGGCTGTGATGACGCTTGCCGACCACCGCTGCGGTACTGACCGCTGCCTGGAAGCGATGAACAGTTGGCTGCAAGAGCATGAGGAGGTGTCGGCAGACGAGCTGGTGGTGGTGAATGTGCAAGGCGATGAGCCGTTTGTGCATCCCGAGCAGATCAGCGATCTGTGCCGGTGCTTTGATTCGTCTGACACGGATATTGCAACGCTCGCACGACCTTACACGGCAGCAGACACTTGGGACGATCTAATCAATCCGAACACGCCCAAGGTGGTCTTTACGCCTGATATGCGTGCCGTGCTCTTCTCGCGCAGTGTTATACCCTACTTACGCAACGTGCCGCAGGAGCAATGGCTAAAGCAGCACACGTTCTACCGCCATGTGGGTATGTACGCCTACCAAGCAAACGTGCTGCGTCGGATAGCTGCCCTCGCGCCTACTCCACTGGAGATAGCGGAGAGCCTGGAACAACTGCGATGGTTGGAAAACGGCTACACGATCCGCGTAGCCGTTACAGAGCATGCCACCATCGGCATTGACACTCCGGAAGATTTAGTGAAAGCCGAACAGTTCATACGAGGATAAACTGCGCCCCCAAGATCTTAGCCAATAGGCCGTCAGTATCCTCACGATCGCCGATAAAGAGCACATGCCGCCAGTCCAAGGCGGCATTGTTTATTGCCCCCTTTAGTATATCTCCCAACCGCGGGTCGGGTTTGATGGTGCCATAGTCGCCTGTTGAGAGGATTGTATCAAATGCGGATGCGTCGATATCCAATGCCTGTAGTTTTTCCTGTACAGACTCGTAATCAGACAGAATGACCACTTTTACATGACGCTGCCTGCATTCGTCAAGGAGCGGTTGCAGCCACTCTTGCGTATGATAGTGATCCGCTATTATGCGCACCATAGCTGGCAGGTAACTCTGTCTGTACCATTGTCCGGATACCGGCATTGGCGGCATAGGACTGTCTGTTTTCAATGCAAGACGTTGCGCCTTGCGCCAACGGCGTTCGGCTATGAGGGAGGGCAGGTGACACCACTGCCTGCAAATCATGTATAACGGCATCCGCGGCTTACGGTAAACCGTGCCGTCCAGATCCAGCACGACTACCGTTACATCTTCAGGTATAGGAATACGCTTTACCATCCTACTCTTTTGCCTGTTCTTTGCCCGCTGTCTCATCATTCTTTGTCCAACGCCGGCGGCGTTCCTCACGACGCGTCTGCCAACGCTGACGACGTTCGCCACGGCGCTGTGCGCGTTCGGCACGACGTTGCTTAACGCGCTCGTCGAGTTCGTTGGCCTTTTCGATAATCGCCTGACCAAGCTTGCCTTCTTCAAATCTCTCGATGAACGCGAACTTACGGCGTCGCATCTCGTCCTGCATCAGCAGGTTGAACTTGAACTGTCCGTCACGGAAACCGTCACGCAGGCAGGCCGTCTTGAAGCGGGCATAGGCATTGGATTGCAGGAGGTGCGCCTTGGGTTCGTGCAGGCGGAACGATGAGCGCTTGGCCTCATACTCGATGTTTATCTTCTGCAGATGCTCGTCCACCACCTTGGCAAACGCATCTGCCTGCTCCTGACGTATATCCTCGTTGGCAAACTCGAAGTAGAAGTGGTAGAGGCTCTCCTCGACATCCGCAAAGCCAACGAAGAACTTCGTCTTGATCTTCGTTTCCTTCTCCGCCTCGTGGACAGCTTGTATGAACTGTGGTTCATAGAGTTTCTCGCCTGTCATTGAGACTATACCGTTAACCTTGCTGATCATGTGCACGGTAGGCGTCTTGCGGTAATATCCGCCTACTTCAACCAGGTCGTTCATATTGTAACGGTACAGACCGGAATAGGTAGTCACGTATGCGCAATAGCGTTTGCCGAGTTTCAGTTCGTCGATCTGCAGGAAGTGCTTGTTGGGTTTGTCGAGTTCCTCTTCCGCCACGAACTCATAGTAATGGAAGTGCGGGAAAAGGACGCTCTCGTTGGTATCATCAAGCGAGAACCCGAAGCGACACTCGGTTGCGATGTAGCCCAGCTCCTGATAGTAGGTCTTGTCCCAGTTGAAGGCATCCATGTACTTGTCCATGTATATCTTCGTGTTGCCGCATTTCCAAGTGGACAGGTACTGCAGCCACGGCCAGTAGTCCTTGGGCAGCAGACGTCCGTTCTGCTGCAGGAGTGTCTTGAGTTCCTGCGCACGTTCCGGCTTGGTGAACACATACGGTTTGAGTGTCTCGCGTATATCGTCAGGGATATCGAACTTTTCGGAGATTGTACCATGTGCTATATCCATAATCAGTTCCTCGGCATGCTCATCTACGGTGCGCATCAGCTCCAGAATGGTGGACGGGTTGGCGGTAGCCCAGAGCGTTACGTCGCGGTGCTGGAGTGCCAGACGCATCAACGCGTAGTTGCGTGCGCCGTACTCGGGTATGGACATCACAGCAGCCGGAGCCACGTAGTGCTTCTTGATGATGGGCGGTATATCGCGCACCAGCACACCGCTCACGCTGCCGAACAAGGTGCCGTCCGGCGCATAGCCCTCGACCTCTTTGCCTACAATCGGGAAGATATGTCCGCCAAAGATGCGGCTGCGATGCTTGACGAAGTTCCACGTCCAGACATGCGACATCTTGCCATACACCGCCTTGAGATACTTGTGTGTCATGGGCACCCATTTGGGTTCGCTGGTCGTACCGGAGGTAGTGGCGTACATGTCGGGCTTGCCCGGGAAGAGGATATCCGTCTCGCCGTTCTTATGACGGTCGATATACGGGCGCAGCGTCTCGAAACTCTCGTTCACCGGCACGAAGTTCTGGTACAGCAGGAAGAAGTCCTTGGTGGAGGTGGCATGCAGGATTGTGTCGAAGTGATGCTCACGACCGTATTCCGTGTCTTTGGCCAAGGTAAGGATTTTACGCAGGGTTATTTCCGCCGAGTGGCGCGGATGGCGGCTGTGCATCTTCAAGCGGAGCGTCTGTGCGCCGCCAACGAGCCATAGCATGGTGTTGATCAGCAAGGGATAAGGTAATGCTTTACCCTCGTTATCCTCGTAAGGTCGAATTTTATCTGCCATAAATATTGTGTGTATATTATCTATAGTATCATGGAATTATCGCACCAGTCGGACGCAGAAAGCGATGTAGCGACCGTGGGAGTTCTGCGGATTGAGGCCGCTCGAGGAGAAGCTGAGTTCATACGCGCCATCCGTGCTGTGAGGCGTATCAGACCAGTAAAAACCAGTTGAATTTACGCTATCCACACTTGTGCCCCAACGACCGCCAGCAGCTGGCAGAAAGACAGCGCCAACACTCTCCAAAGAATCCCATTCGCCGGAGGTTAGAGTATTTTGCGAATAGGCATCTGTGCCGGTTGTTATAGCTATCGGTTGACTGCCCTCATACCAGTCATCCGGCAGAAGAATCAAACCATTTACTCCATTTACAGAAGCATAACCACACAATTTCGATGCATTAGCACGTCCTGTGAACAGATAATTCCATTCCTCACTTGTCAGAGTGCGCCATAAATCAGGAGTATTTCCACCATTGCTAATAGCATTGGTTCCCCAATCCGTAAATGTACTATATTTTGCATTAGATTGTACCGCAAGTGTCGGATTAGCCCCCGTCCCCCAGCCAAAAAGGTCGATATATCCGTTATATGAGGAAGAGATATTGGCATTTGCTGCACCAACGTAGTCATACTGGTTTTCCGCGAACTGCCAGATGCTTGTACTGGCTTGATACTGTAGGTTTCCTTTTGAGAAGTGTATTTTCACACCTTCTGCAACAGAAAACACACCGTTCAATTCGCCTTCTACCATTTCGTGTGTGCTATTGCCACCCGTACTATCACTTACAATATACTCCGGTGACAAATAAACCTTTTCTGGAGCATCGTCGGGCAATTGTACGAAGAACGCCTCAAACGGCTGGAGGGTGTAATCGTCATACTCGGGGTCATAAGCGGTGTAACCTGTTCCGTTCCATATATGTATCGGTGCAGTAATACCTGCGGCTTTCAAGCCTCTGATGTTATAACCGGCGTTATAGGGGTTACCTGTCAGGTTCCAGTTGGCGTTCTGCGTGAGAGCTGAAGGATACTGGTGCAACTGCAGGGGTGCGGACGACGAGTTGGCATCCGCCTTCACCTTGAAGGTCACTGTAGCTGTTCCGTTTTGTGCACGAACGATGTGACCCCAATTCTTATAGTAATTCATTATAATACTTTCGGTTGTCCAACCGGACTGTCCTGAGGCGCGTTTCTCGCCATCGTAGTAAGCCCATGTCACACTACCGCTCGTGGTTATATCCTCGTAACTCCAATCCCCGGGTATTGAGCCACACTGAAGCATGATGAAGCGCCAGGCATCGGTTAACGCAATGGTGACCTGATTGCTCTCGCATATGAAATTGATGGTATATGTAGCCATGCGCACACCGTCAACCGACACATGAATATATCCCGTACTATTGGGCGAAGTAGGCTGTTCAACCTCTATTTCTTGACTATTATTCCCACGCATATATGACAATTGCGGCGTTCCTGAACCTGCAGGAAGAGTAACATCATAGTTGTAGATGTTCGGATTGAAGCCACTGATTCCGATGGAGTTAACAAAGATATATTCCAACTGATACGACTCCAATTGACTTGTACTGCTTCCTCGCTCTTCTATCTGCATCTGCTTCCAATAATCAGCATATTCGTAATATATGCCGCTGCCTTCCGGAACGTAGAGTGTGATTTCCGACAGGGTCAAATCTCCAAAAGGATACATTCCGTTTACCGACGGAGGATTCTCGCGAGTGCAAACAATGGTGCGCAGTGCCACGCAGTTGTAGAAGGTGGAGTCGTCAATGCAGCATAGTGAGGCCGGAAGGCTGATGCTGCTCAGCTGGTTGCAATCGATGAAGGAGGCTTTGGTCAGGCTTTGCACTCCCTCCTGAACTTCGACGGTAGTGATTTGCGAACGATAGATGTACCAGGGGATATCGGCGTAATAGGTGTAACCGTATATATAGCTGTTGCCCTTGATAATCAGTTTGCCGCTCTCGTAGAGTTCCCAGAAGACATCCGGACCGCATTCGCCGCTGTCGAGGAGCTTGCCGTCACCACCGGAATCACCGCTACTAACGACATTCATGCTACCCCACACTTCGGTACCGCTGAACTCACTCAACAGATGTTCGGGAACGTATAGCGTGATGTTCGACGTCAGACATCCGTTGAACGCATCCCCGTCGGCAGCCACCACCTCGTTCACAGGCAGGTTGATGGTTGTCAGGGCCTGGCAGTTGTTGAATGCGTATGCGGCGATATACTGGAGTGCAGACGAAGCATTCAGAACATTCAGATTGGTCAACCCCGCAAAGGCATACGTGCCGATGGACGAGATGTCACCGTTCAACTTGATAGTGAAGATCTGCTGGTTGTACGGAGTCCAGGGCAGTCCTTCGTCGTCAGGAAAGTCCGGTATCGTACCTGTGCCGTCGATAATCAGTTCACCGTCATATAACGTCCAACTCAGGTCACCCACTGTGCCGGTGATTCCGCCGGTGGGGTTGTCTGTGGGCAATGCACCTACCGCCATCTCTCCCCATACGGGGTCAGACGCATACGCACTCACCATGCTCTCCGGCACATACAGGCCGATATTGCTTAACGGTGACACGCCGTTGAAAGACAGGCTATTGACCGTAACGACCTGGTTCACGCCCCTGATATCAATCTCCGCGATGTTCGTACAATTCTCGAACGCATACGAGCCTATCTCCTGCAAGGTGGAGGGAAGTTCCATCGTGAATATGTTCGAGAAGCCGGAGAAAGCATACGATCCTATCCGCGTAAGTTCGGCTTCCACATAAAGATTGCGCGTTCCTTCGCGGAAATCGGCCCATGGTTGCTGAGAGGCATCTTCGTAGTCGGGTATCACACCTTCGCCGAAGAATCGGATCTCCTGACCGCCGAAGTACCACACCAGATTGTCATTCATGATTCCGATAGTCGTGCCTGACGGATCAGGATTAGTGAACACCATCAAATGCTCCCAAATGGAGCGGTTCACATAGAGCGTTTGCACGCTTTCCCACACGTATATGTACAGCACCCCAGCCACATTACCGAATGTCGATTCGGTTATTGATGGCGGAATGAAGGCATTCATGTTCAATGCAATAGCATGATTATTCTGGCTTTGGGTGAAGATATTGATGCCTATGCTCTTCAGCGACCTGGGGAACATCACATTCATCAGTTCAAGACATTCTGCAAACATGTAGTTGCCTATATAGACTATTCCTTCGTCAACCGTGGCATCCGTTATCTGGCTGGCGTACGGGAACCACGGCGTCTCTTCTGCCGACTGATAGTCGGGCATCGCGCCGCTACCGCTGATGGTCAGCTTGCCGTTGGATAATGCCCATGTGATATAGGGAGTCACCTGTCCGGAGACTGCGTCACTCTGGCTACCGCCACCGCATATGCTCACATACTCCGTCGAACTTCCTGCTCCGGCAGTGCTCCAGACGATGGATATACTTGTTAAATATAGTGCACCACTGGCCGAGCGCAGACCGATATACGGATAGTCGCCAGTAGGATACTCCGAGATACTTGCGCCGTCATACGTTAAGGTGCCTATCAAAGTGGCACTGCCGCTATACAAGTCGGATACCGATGTGAACGGGGTAGTTGATCCATATATATTCAGCGTTTGTCCGGTTGAGGTCTTGGAGTTCCACTCTACGGAAACCTTGGTAACCATACCTGCAGAAGCTGTGGTTATTATACCGGAACTGTTCTGCGACGAACGCAACTGGATAGCATCGTTCCCACCAGCAGAATTACCGGCATACATTGCACTTGAATTTACCGTGACATTTGACCAGTCAGAATAGGTGTTTGAGCTGCTTGGCACACCCGTCATTGCAAGCGTCAGCTCATCTACCGTCTCGTAGGATCCGCCGCCAGCCGTTTCCGAGCGGAACACAGCATAGTATGTTACATCACCATTAACCAACGGCATTTCGCTGGCGTCTATATATAAATTAGGAGCCCAGCTCTGCGGTGAGGTAATCTGCTGATCGCTCCAGCCGACAAACGCATAGCCGTATGCATCGCAGGCTGTAGGTGTTTCCGGCAATTCCACAATCATCGTACCCTCCAACTGCTCGGTGGAGTACACAATACTGCCGTTGACCGACCAGTTGACCGTATATTGATCCCCCGCCACAGGATCATCGCCGCCGGAATCAAAAGCATACACATTCATCATTCCCCAGTATGGGTCACTCTCGTATTGGCTCTTCAGGCTACCACGGATACTCAACGTAATCTGTTTGCCGATGGAACTCGTGTTAAACGAAGTGGAGGTCAGTGTTGGCACGTATGCTGACGGCGATTGAATCATTGACAGACTATTCAGGCTATAGAACACGTAGTCACCTATGCTGAAAAAGTCTGCATTCAGATAAAGAGTTGAAATATTAGTACTGTAATCATACCAAGGTGCCTCATCCGGTGTAGAAAATCCGTTAATCGAACCGCCACCTGCGATATACAATGTACCGCCATCTGATATCTCCCATGTTTGTCCGCCCGTAAGCGTGCCGCTGGTTGCTCCCGTCGGATCACCCCCTGCAGGATTGCTGTTTTCGCATGAAGTGACGTACTCCATCGTTCCACCTCCGCCTACAGAGACATCCGACCGGAACACGGCGTAGTACGTTACATCACCATAAACCAACGGCATTTCGCTGGCGTCCGTATATAAATTAGGAGCCCAGCTCTGGGGTGAGGTAATCTGCTGATCGCTCCAGCCGACAAACGTATAGCCGTATGCATCGCAGGCTGTAGGTGTTTCTGGCAATTCCACAATCATCGTACCCTCCAACTGTTCGGTGGAGTACACAATACTGCCGTTGACCGACCAGTTCACAGTATAGGTTTCCGCGGCATTCAGTGACCAACTGAGCGCCAATGCACCAATAAGTAAAAGAAATGTGCGTTTCATATCTTGAAGTTTTTATATCTCCGTATTGTTTCATCAGCCAAGATTGGCTGATTGCTTATTGTTTGCGGTGCTGGCCTCGACGCCATATACTGAGCAGCCACTCTTTGACGCCACTGACGAGTTTCCAGATGGCGGAGGGTTGCGGCAGATCGGTGAGGAGCAGGTCTTGTCCCTCGGCGTGCGTTCGCTGCTCGGGGTAAAGGATGAGTGTGCTGTAGTCGCCAAAGAACTCCTTGAGCATCCGCGGCACTTGGGCGAACAGCGGGTTATAACTCGGCGTAGCGTGTCGCGCCTGCAGCAGTACGAGCATGTCATCCTGACGGATCTGCTGGGCTATCTGCAGCACATCCTCCCAGTCGCTCAACTCGCGATACGAGGCTCGGAGGAACTTACCCGGTCGTGCGCAGAGCGCTTGCAGCGGGCGCTTGGTGTCTTGATTGCAGTAGAACACCACCTTGGCACCTATCTGGCTGCTCAAGCGGCGGATCTGACCGAAGCAGGAGATGAAGTCGCGCTCCTTCTCCGCATAACGCGGGATAGCTACTACCAGACGGTTGATGGTGTTCAGCGGCTGGTGTTCGTGGTAGATCACGACGGATTTACCCGAGCGCTCAACAAACTGCTCAGCGTCCTGCCAGTCGACAGCCGTCACGAACTCCGGTTCAGGCAGCTGGCTGAGCGTGGATATGCTGAGTAGTGCATCATCCTGCTGTTCAGCCACTTGCATCACGAGCCAGCGATCTTCCGTTCGCTCACTCTCCAGTCGCGCCTCTTCCTGCAGCGCTATCTCCTTGGCAGCATGCTCGGTGATGAACGAGGCGGTGGTGCATAGCACCAGGATCATCACCACAGTGCCGTTAAGGATCGTCTCGTCGAATAGTTCAACCTGATAGCCGATGGTAACGATAGCCAGTGTACCTGCGGCGGTGGCATGCGTGAGACCGAACATCAGTTTGCGCTCCAGTGCCGATAGGCTGAAGGTGTGTTGTGCAGCCCAGGCGGCTACCCATTTGCCGACCAGCTTGGTGATGATCATCACTACAGCTATGATAGCTGTCCCCCACCCAGCTACCACCAGACTTACATCAATCATCATTCCTACGCCCAGCAGGAACATCGGCACGAAGATCGTGTTACCCACGAAGTTGATCCTGCCCATCAGCGGCGAGAGGTTAGGCACCCACTTGTTCAGCGCCACACCGCAGAGGAAAGCGCCCAAGATACCTTCCAACCCCGCCCAGTCGGCTAATCCGGCACTCGCCACCAGCATGAGCATCACCATCGCAAAGCCGGCAGCATTGTCCTGATGGTGGCGGAAGAACCACCGTGCAATCTGCGGGAACACGCCAAAGGTAACAACACCTAACAGCGTGGTCTTACCCACCAGCGCCCACCAATACGTTAAGTCATCCACTGCGAGCAGTTGGCTCTTGAGCACCGCTAAAACCAGCAGCGACATGGTTATACAGAGCATCGTAGCACCGACCGTTATGTTCACCGATACGGATTGTTGCACGCCGTAGCGGTTGACGATAGGATAAGTCATCAGGGTGTGGCTGCCGAACATGGCGCCAAGCAGTGCACTCGTCTGCCAGGTCATACCTATCAGGCGCGCGACAAGAAGGCCTAACACAAACGGGAAAAGGAATGTATATAGCCCGAACAGCATCGCGCGCCAGCGGTACTGACGGAAATCATTCATGTCGATCTCTATACCCGCCTGCAGCATGATGTACAACATACCCATCTTGCCAAGCACATCGATCGTATGGTTCGGAGCTATGAGCCCCAAGCCGTGCTCGCCGATCAGTATACCCACCAATATGAATCCCACAATGGCAGGCACGTGGATCTTCCGGCACGCCATCGGCACCAGCCAGATGATGGCGAGCATGAGCGATAATATGGCAAGAGTATCTGTTATCATCAATCAAACAATGTGGGCGAGTCTTTGTCTAAGCGTTTCAGTATGGCGCGCATAAGTGTCTGGCGCAACATATCCGAGCGGCTCTTGTACTTATACCGCTCGCAGTAGCGCGTGATGGTACGCAGTTCACTATCGTTGAGCAGCACCGTGACCGGATGGTTTCGCGGTTGCCGCTTGAATTTCCCGCTGGATGAGTTCTGTTTCAAGGCTCTTAAATTTTATCTATTCCTTTCAACTTTCATTTTTCACCTAAAATAGCACTCCCAGGGTGAGCATCACCAGCACGGCTGTTCGTCCGTTGCTGGAAGTGAAGTCCTGTCCGGGTTCAACAGTTATGGTCTGCGCCGCTGATGCCAGCTGTTGTACCTCAGCCTCTGCGCCAATGTGGAAGGCTCCGGTACGTAAGAAGTGATATCTGTATCCTATCGCAAGCCCGGTGTTCAGTCCGCCGCGTATGCCGCCCACTCCGATGCCGTAGCCGATGTGTGCGCCGATCATCGGAGCATGCTGGAACTCGGTCATTGGTAGCTCCAGTACGGCACTTATCGGTATGACTGACAGCACCTTGCTCTCTGCTATAAGTGCACGATAGCCCACTTGCCCGCCGAGGAAGATGCGCTTGCCGCCCAGATTGTTTGCTCCCAGACGCAGATCAACGGCCGCTGCACCTCCCACCGAATTACCCAGGCAGAGCACACCGCCTGCTACACGTACACCGAGTGAGGTTCGCTTGGTGTTAGTCATTGAGCGCGAATGAGTGTCTTTGACGTTTTTAGCCTGCTCTTGAGGCTGTTCGATGATCTCAGTTATCTCCACTATATCCGACATCGGGTATTGGAACTTCGTGCCATAAGCATCCTTGATAATCACAACCTCCTCGTTGCGCAGCACAATCTCGCCCACCACCACTCTGCCCGAGTGGAACAACAGACGATATTGTGCGGCTTTTTCGCTGCTCTCTACGGCCTCCGGCTGAAATGCCTCGGTGGTCTGCCCCATCATACGCAGAGGGGAGAACATGATCAGTAAAACCAACAAGTAGCGTAGATCTAACATATTCATATAGCCGTTGTTTGTTACTTTGTTTCAAATTTTATCTTACTCACCGCCTATAGCCTCAAATCCTTTGCCGAACACACCGGATACATTCGCCTGACTGACGAATGCGTTGGGGTCGATGTCACGCACGAGTCGCATGATCTGCGCGGCCTCATGTCGTCTGGCGAGCACGCTAACCACGTGCATCGGTTGCTTGGAGTACCAGCCTGTACCGTCGAGAATGGTCACACCGCGGTTGACGGTCTGATTGATAGCAGTAGCTATCTCGGCGTAGTGGTTCTGCGAGTAGATGAAGAACTGCACAGATCGCCTGAGGTGGTTCATCATCGTATCTACAGACAGTGTATAGGATACGGTCATACATAGGCCGTACAGGATGCGTCGTGTCTTGAAGTCAGCTATCTCCTGCGCCGTTATACCGTCGTGCACGTACTGATTAGGCAGCGGCAGCATGTAGGAGGATGCGATGATGAGCAGGTCGCAAATGATCATCACTCTGCCAAGCGATATATCGCGGTAGTGATGTACAACCTTAGCTACTATATCTGTGCCGCCGGATGAACCGTTGTTCGCCATAACTATACCCAACGCGACGCCAAACGCCAATCCGCCGACTATACATGCCGAAACGGGATCATCGATCAGAGGTGTTTCGCGGATGGGGATGATCCTGTACCACAATGCTAACGTGAGTGTGCCGAACAGAGTGCGGACACAGAATCGCCAGTCAACGGTAAAATAGGCAATGAGCAGCAGGATAAGGTTGAAGGTGAGTGTGGTCAGCCAGACGGGAATAGAGCCACCATACATGGCAAACAGGTCAGGGAAGAGCCCGCTTGTAGCATAGTAGATGATGGCACATATTCCCGTCAAGCCACCCGAAACGATGTTCTGCGGCAGGATGATCCAGTTAACGATCAGCGCCATGGGGAACATAGCGAGGAGGATAGCAATGTATTCCACTGCTGTCTTGATGGGCGTCCTGCCGTAGTGTCCGCCGTAGAGTTGTTCGTGTAGCGATTTATTCATTTACAACTTGAGCATCTTCAACTTGTTCGGTCAGTTCGCGATAGAACTCAGCATGAGCTGCCTCAATGTACGGAAGGAGGAAGAAGATTCCAATGCCGCCGGTAAATATCGCCAGCAGGATCCATCCGATGAACGAGAGGTCGAGTACAAACAAATCCCACTTGTGACCGCGCATCAGTTCCTTACTCCGGCGGATAGCCTCCATCGATGAGAGCTCGGGATGATCGTTCGAGACATAGATAGCCATTGAGTAAGCGTACGCCATGATGATACCCGGAACGATCAGTAGCAAGCACCACAAACTGATGAACAGCTGCACGAGGAAAGGAACGAGGAACGCCTTCTCGAAGTTAGTACGGTAGATGGAGAACAGGTTTTCTACCTGCGGTCTTTGTCTCTGACGCACCAGATTAAGTACAGCTACATCGCAGGCAAACCCCATAGGCAAAGCCAGCAACGCCAGCAAGCCAAAGGAGAAGCTACTACCTGCACCAGCGATGATGATGTACACCAAGAACATCAGGAACACAGGCCAATACATCCCACGTAGGGACTCCCATGCGCGATTGCGCAACTCTTTACATGTTGATTTCATTGTTAATTAATTTAGTTTGGTTTAACGTTATATTATTAATTGTCATTTGTCAATTGTCAATTATCTTGTGTCTTTTAGTCGGTCGAAGCCTTGTCCGAATACTCCGCGTACCTGCGACTGGCTGACGAAAGCGTTGGGATCAATGTCTCGTACGATGCGGAAGATCTTTGCGCTATCGTGCTGGCGTGCGATGGTGGTGATCACCTTGTACTCCTCGCCCGAATAGCCACCTTCGGCACTCAGGTAGGTCACTCCGCGATGCACCTCATGCATCAGGGCGTCAGCTATCTGCTTGTAGTGCTTGGAGAAGATGAAGAACTGCACCGACTGGCGCATACGGTTCATGATCCAATCGACGGCCGTAGAGCTGATGAACGTGTAGCACAATCCGAACAGCACCTTCTCCAGGCTGCGTACCTCCGGCAGGAAGTAACCGCAGGAGATAGCCACTATATCGCATATCAGCAGCACGCGTCCCATGGGCAGATGCTGGTACTTGTTCACGATCATCGCTACGATATCTGTACCGCCTGTTGATCCGTTGTTGAGGAACACAAGCCCCAAAGCTGTACCATTGAAGATACCACCTAACACCACTGCCATGAACGGGTCGGTGATCACCGGCACCTCGAGCACCGGGATGACCTTCAGCCAGATAGTGAGCCAGAACACGCCGTACAGGGTTCGCAGTACATACTGCTTGCTGACCACGAGATAGGCGGCGATGAGCAGCAACAGGTTGATGGTAGCCGATGATGCCCAGATTGGTATGACACGATGCGAGGCAAAGTAAATGATCTCGCAGAAACCCGTCAGACCGCCGCCTACGATGGCGTGAGGAACCAATATATGGTTCACCACGATCGCATACGGGATGCTGAACAGCGTGATCAGGAGGTACTCCTTGATCAGGATGGCCGGCTTGGATGTGAATATTTTCTCAAATTTATTAGGCATATATTATGACGTGATGACGTGATGACGACAACCTTTCAATTTTCAATTTAATTGAATCGTGCTATGAGGTTGCGGTCACCGAATCCGTTATCGACCTTGGCAACAGGGACAAAGAACTTGTTCGCCGCCACTGCGGGTGTCGGATAGATTGCTTTGGATCGCGGATAGCTGTGATGCCACTCGTCGGCCACCGCCTCGTATTCGGGGTGCGGGGCATTGACGAGCACATTGTCCTTCGGATCAGCTTCGCCGCGTTCTACTTCGGCTATCTCCTCGCGGATACTGAGCAGTGCTCCGATGAAACGGTCAAGTTCCTCCAATGATTCGCTCTCCGTGGGCTCTACCATCAGCGTGCCGTGTACGGGGAAAGAGAGCGTCGGTGCATGGTATCCGTAGTCCATCAGTCGCTTGGCTATGTCCCCTTCGGTGATGCCTATTGCGTGGAACTGACGGCAGTCGAGTATGAGCTCGTGCCCAACCCGATTGTTGGCGCCGGTATAAACAACGCCGTACGCGTCGCGGAGCTTGGCTGCCATGTAGTTTGCGGAAAGAATGGCGGCTGCTGTAGCCTCACGCAGTCCTTCGCCGCCCATCATCAGGATGTAACCATAGGCGATGAGCGACATATTTGCATTGCCGTAGGCGGCAGATGATACGCGATTGATGTCATCGGAAGGCAGGTATGCAGCAAGTTTTTTATTGCAGCAAACAGCACCAGCACCGGGTCCACCGCCGCCGTGAGGCGAGGCAAAGGACTTGTGCAGATTGAGGTGGCAGACATCCGCGCCGATGAATGCCGGACAGGTGTAACCGATCTGGGCGTTCATGTTCGCGCCGTCCATATATACGAGTCCGCCGTTGTCGTGGATCAACTGACACATCTCACGGATGGCGGTCTCGAAGATGCCATGGGTGGATGGATAGGTGATCATACAGCCGGCAAGTCGGTCGCGGTGTTCTTCGGCTTTCTGTCGCCATTCAGTGAGATCGGTGTTTCCGTGTTCGTCGCACTTGACTACTACGGGGTCAAAGCCTGCCTGTACGCAAGATGCGGGGTTCGTGCCATGCGCAGATGCAGGGATAAGTAGCACCTTACGTTCAGGCGCATGCTGCTGCATATAGCCACGGATAACTACCAATCCTGTATATTCGCCCGCGGCGCCGGATGTAGGCTGCAGGGTGCAGGCGTCAAAGCCAGTGATCTGACAGAGTAATAGCTTGAGTTCCTCTTCTATCTGGATGTATCCTTGCACCTGCTCTTGGGGTGCGAGCGGATGGATGTTGAGGAAGCCGGGGAAGGTGATAGGCAACATGGCGGATGCCGGGTTGAGCTTCATTGTGCATGAGCCCAGTGGGATCATTGAGTGCGTGAGACTGATGTCTTTGCGGGCGAGACGATGCATGTATCGCATCATCTCTGTTTCAGTGTGGTACTTTTGGAACACATCTGCCTGCAGATAATCCGCTTCGCGCACACGACTCTCGTCGATTATCCACAGTCCGTCGAATGCGGCGTCATCATCCACGGGCATCGACATACCGCCTGTTAGTCCGGCAAAGAGGTCGCACAGATCGTTCATGGCATCCAGCGTGACTGTCTCGTCGAGAGATAGGCCAACCCATCCTTCGGGTGCGTAGTAGAGGTTGATCTGCGCTTCTTCAGCAGCCTGCTTGAGTTGGCTGATGGTGAGATCGTCAGGTAAGTAGATCTTCAGTGTATCGAAGAACTCGCTGTTCTCCTGTGTGTAGCCGTATGCTTGTAGCATCTCGCTGAGGTAAACCGCCTTGCTGTGTATCTGCTCGGCGATGTGACGCAGACCTTCTGCGCCGTGGTATTCAGCGTAGAATGCCACCATCATTGCCGACAGGGCTTCGGCGGTACAGATGTTCGATGTGGCTTTCTCTCGCTTGATATGTTGCTCGCGTGTCTGCAGGGCGAGGCGATAGGCGGAACGCTCGTACATATCTTTTGAGAGTCCGATGATTCGTCCGGGCAGTTCACGTTTGTACTCCTCTCGGGTAGCCATGAATCCAGCCGTTGGTCCACCAAAGCCCATGGGCATGCCGAAGCGTTGTGCCGAACCGCAGCAGATGTCGGCGTTTAGGGGTTTGAGTAGGCAAAGCGCCATGAGGTCGGCGATGACAGCTACTTTCAATCCGGCAGCACGGCAATCATCCACGAAGAGGGTGTAGTCTTCGATTGCGCCGTCGGCGTTGGGTAGTTGGATGATAGCACCGAAGTATTCGGGCGAAGGCGTGAAGGCAGCATAATCCCCGATGACGAGTTCGATGTCTTGTCCATATGCGCGTGTGCGCATAACTGATAAGGTGTTAGGGAAGATCTTATGATCGACAAACACTTTGCGGACATTGTCCTTGATTTGCTGGCGCGAGCGTAGGTTACGCATCATCGTCACGGCTTCGGCGGAAGCGGTTGCTTCGTCGAGCAGCGAGCAGTTGGCGAGTGGCAGACCGGTGAGATCGCTGATGACGGTCTGGAAGGCGAAGAGAGCCTCTAACCTACCCTGCGAGATCTCAGCCTGGTACGGAGTGTAGGAAGTGTACCACACGGGGTTTTCGAGCACGTTACGCACGATAACGGAGGGCGTGAGCGTTCCGTACCAGCCGCGACCGATGTACGAACGAAACGACTTGTTCAGCGCCTGCATGTCGTTCATGTTATCCAGATGCTCCTGCTCGGTGAACGCGGGGATATCAAGGCGCTTGTCCTCGGGAAGGAGGATATCTGCCGGGATGACCTGATTGATCAGTTCTTCCTCACTCTTTAGGCCGAGCACAGCCAACATCTTTTGCTTATCAGCCTCACTCAGACCAACATGTCTATTCTTCAAGTTATTCATAATTACTTATCGTGTTTCTTTTCGAAGATTGCTTCTTCGACGTTGATGATGTAGTCACCCATCTTTTCGAACTCGGATATTGTATCCATATAGTTGACGCCGGTGAGGTAGTCGTAAACATGCTCTGTTACGTTCGTTGTGTTTTCGGCCTTCAGGTCGTCGCGGAAGCTATTGATCTCGGATTCGATGGTCATCATGTCGGTGAACTCATTGTCGGAGATGTGTACCTTGTCGAGCGCCTCAACCATCTTGTTAGCGGCTTGTGCAAGCAAAGACTCCATCATCTCGATGTTGCGGTTCTGCTCATCGGTGTATTTGAGTTTGTCGCGGTGGCGGTACGACATGTAGCGCGAGAGGTTGAAGTTGGCGTCACCTACGGATTCAAGTTCGCTGACGATACGTAACATCTTGTGTATCTCACGCTTGGACTGATCAGACAGACGTCCGTCGGCAACCTGGTTCAGATATGCTGCTATTTCAACCTCCATTCGGTCGCAGATGCCTTCATACTTCTCGATGCGGGAGTAGATCTTGACAAACTCCTGCTCATCAGTGGTGTGGAACAGATCGCTAACCATGTCGATCATTCTGCGCGCACGTACACCAAAGACGTGTATCTCGTGCCAAGCCTGCATGATAGAGAGCTCGGATGTGGACATCAAGCCGCCTGTGATGAACTTGAGTTGCGAATCCTCGTCGCCCTCCGGCTTGGATGGGATGATGATACATACGAGTTTCTCCAGGTACTTGATGAAGCCTATAAGGATGCAGGTGTTCACAACGTTGAACAAGGTGTGGAAGGTAGCCAGGATAGCACTGAGTTTCTCCGGTGATACGCCGTGTTCGGGACGAACGCCCGGCTCAAACGGTACATCCCACAGGTCGCAGACCAAGCCTACGAACGGACGGAACACGCAGAGCACCCAGACCACGCCGAAGAGGTTGAACACCAAGTGCGCCATAGCAGCGCGGCGAGCCTGAACGGAGGCAGACAGGGCAACGATGTTCGAGGTAATGGTTGTACCGATGTTCTCACCAAGCACAAGCGAAATACCCATATCTATCGGCAGCACGCCTACGGAGCAGAGCGTCATTGTGATAGCCATGATAGCGGCGGACGACTGCACGGCAAACGTCAATATACCACCAACCAGGAGGTAGAGGAAGTAACTGCCGTAGCCGTAGCTGGAGGTAGAGTCGAAGAAGTTGCGTACGGCATCTATCTCATCGAGCTTCATCTCGGTGGCGTTGATCTTCAGCGTGGTAAGGCCGAGTAGCATCAGCGACAGGCCGATCAGGAAGTCACCCAAGTTGGCGTTTTTCTTCGTATATATAAGCGCTACAGCCAGCACGATGGTAGCATAAACAACAAGTCGCATGTCGAACGATGCACCGCCCAGCACCATGATCCACGCCGTGAACGTCGTACCGATGTTCGCACCCATGATGACGGAGATCGCCTGCACGAGGCTAAGTATGCCAGCCGAGACAAAGCTGACCGTCATGACCGTGGTAGCGGTGGATGATTGCACAGCGGCGGTGATGAAAGCACCCGTCAGCACGCCCGAGAAACGGTTGGTGGTCATTGTGCCGAGCACGTTGCTCAGCTTGCTACCTGCCATCTTCTGCAGGCCTTCACTCATCACCTTCATTCCGTACATCAGCATCGCTACGGAACCGATGAGTGTGATTATCTGTAAAGCAAATTGCATAGTATAATTGTATATTAGTTGTTTTTCAATGTGTTATTCATACTGAACGTCATTTATGCACGCACTAACGCAAATTACAGCCACAAAGATACAAAAAAAAAATGACATTTGCAAATAATTTGTCGTTTTTTTTCATTTTTAAAGAATATTATTGATTTTCTCACCAAGGTGAGCTAAATTATAACGAATAGTGTCCGATCCGCTTCCGCTCAGCGAAAGCTCTGCGAATTGTCCCGTGAACCACGCGCTTATCACAGACTAATAACAGACTAACCACGCACTTATCACCCACTAAATTAAATACTCGGATGAGGGATTTCGGGCGTTTTTGCGAGGAAAAGACGGTGTTTTTTCTTAAAGGATACTACTATATACATAGTATATAGTACTTTAAACATGAGTGGCAGAGAATAATAAAAGTGTACGGATTGGACGTATTAGGACGGAAAGTGGATTAGGAAAAGTGGAGGATTTTTAAGGATAAAGACGTAAAAGATACAAAAAATAATCGAATTTTGCAAATAAAAGGCGTAAAAAAAACAAAAAATGTAAAAATATTTGCAAATGTCATTTTTTTTTCGTAACTTTGTAGCGAATTTGTGTATAGATGAAAAATAGCGAGTTCACACAAGCCGAGATGGCGATGATTGAGCAGGAGTTTGCCTCGCTGCTTGATGCGTACGCGCACACATCGCATCGTCAGCACGTAGAGCGCATAGAGAAAGCATTCCGCTTTGCTAATAAGGCGCACTACGGTGTTCGTCGGTTGAGTGGTGAGCCTTACATCATGCATCCACTGGCTGTTGCGAAGATCGTGGTGAGCGAGATAGGCTTGGGCAGCACATCGATCAGCGCGGCGCTACTACATGATGTAGTGGAGGATACAGACTATACAATAGAGGACATAGACAATCTGTTCGGCGCAAAGATAGCGCAGATAGTGGACGGTTTGACGAAGATCTCGGGCGGCGTGTTCGGCGACAAAGCCTCGGAGCAGGCAGAGAACTTCCGAAAGCTACTGCTGACAATGAGTGACGATATACGCGTTGTGCTAATTAAGATAGCCGACCGGTTGCACAACATGCGGACGCTGACGGCTCAGCCGAAGGAGAAGCAGTACAAGATAGCCGGCGAGACGCAGTATATCTATGCTCCGTTGGCTTACCGTCTGGGTTTGGGTTCGATTAAGAGCGAGCTGGAGAACTTGGCATTCAAGTACGAGCATCCGGACACCTACGAGGAACTCACGCAACGTATAGCAGACGATCAACTGACGCGGATGGAGAACTTTGAGAAGTTTGCCGCCCCTATCCGCGAGAAACTCAAAGCCTTAGGCTTCGAGTTCGACCTGACGGCCAGGGTGAAGACTCCCTACTCCATCTGGCGTAAGATGAACACGAAGTTCGTGACCTACGAGGAGATATACGACCTGCTGGCAGTTCGCATCGTGTTCACGCCGAAGCAGAATGTTCTTAGTGAGCGCGACCAGTGCTGGATGATCTACTCGGCGATAACAGAGATCTACCGTCCGCATCCGGGGCGCATCCGCGACTGGATATCCACGCCCAAAGCCAACGGCTATGAGGCGCTGCATGTGACGGTGATGGGTCAGAACGGCGAGTGGGTGGAGATACAGATCCGTACACGCAGGATGCACGAGCTGGCAGAGCAAGGTTTGGCTGCACACTGGCGTTACAAATCCGGCGAGACGGAGGAAACGGAGCTTGACAAGTGGCTACGCGACATCAAGGAGGTTCTTTCGAGCGATTCGCCTGATGCGATGGCGTTCCTGGACACCTTCAAACTGAATTTGTTCGCCAAAGAGGTGTTCGTATTCACTCCGAGCGGCGAGATACAGACCCTTCCGCAGGGCGCGACGGTGCTCGATCTGGCATATCAGTTGCACTCCGAGCTGGGCGAACATTGCATAGGCGCAAAGGTGAACCATTCGCTGAAGAGCATCGACTATATTCTGCATGCGGGCGATCAGATAGAGATCCTGACTGCGGGTCAGCAGACTCCGAAAGAAGAGTGGCTAAACTATGTGATCACCGCCAAGGCTCAATCGATGCTGAACACATACTTCCGCAAGCAGGAGCGTCAGCAAGAGAAGACCGGTGAGCGCAGGCTGAACGATGCGTTGATTTCATTGCAGATCCCGGAGGAGCAGTACGACAGTGCTACACAGCGGCTGTTAGGCTACTACCACTTGACCAAGCGCGCCGAGTTGTTCCGGCAGATAGGTCTGGATGCCATCAAACTGGACAACTTGAAGGACATCATCCAGCCGAAGCAGAGCCTGTGGTCGCGACTCAGACCATGGAAGCAAGGCGATCAGCCCGCCGCAGTCAGCGAGCAGCCAGCGGGAGGAAAAGATGAGGTGGTGATGGATACGCGCAAAGACAAGCAGAAGCACAACATCATCATCACCGACGAGATACTGAAAGATGTGATCCTGGAGGATTGCTGCCGTCCGATCCCGGGCGACGAGGCGATAGCCTTCAAGGACACAACGGGGAAGATGCATGTGCACTACATGAACTGCCCCGTGGCTGAGCGGCTGAAGTCCAGTTACGGCAAGTCGATATACTCGGTGACCTGGGATACGCACAGGCTGAGTCTGTACAAGGAGAAGTTGGAGATAGTGGGTATAGATCAGTTTGGACTGCTGATAGAGATGCTGCGCGTGATAACGGAGAACTTCAACATCAACGTGAACGAACTGCACATAACAGCCAACAACGGCGTGTTCAGCGCGCGAATCATATTGTACGTGTATGATAAGGCCGAGTTGTATGAGTTGATCGAGTCACTGAGGAAGATGCACAACATCCAATCGGTGCAGAGGGTGTTCACATAGTGAATAGAGAATAATTAATAGTTAATTGATACAATCAAAAATGAAAAAGGTATTTGTAAGTATGGCAATGGCTCTGGTAGCCGTAGTTATGATGGCACAACAACCTGTCATCACATTTGAGAAGACCGACCACGACTTTGGTAAGATCAATGAAGCCGATGGCAAAGTAACCACAATCTTCACCTTCAAGAACGAGGGCATGGAGCCTCTCGTGCTTAGTAACGTTCGCGCGAGCTGTGGATGCACCACCCCGAAGTGGCCGCGTCATCCCATCGAGCCAGGACAGACAGGTGAGATAACCGTAACATATAACCCCAATGGCCGTCCTGGTCGTTTCACGAAGACCGTAACGATCACCTCCAACGCCACGGAGGCCACAACGCGCGTGACGATCAGAGGTGAAGTGATCCCCAAGCCCGCCAAGCCCGTGGACAACTACCCCGTTAAGATGGGTGAGCTGAGTCTGAAGAGCAAGAGCGTGAACTTCGGTAAGCTACTTGACCATGCAACCAAGACGCAGGAGATCGAGTACGCCAACCAGACCGATCATGAGATAACAGTAGCTCTGCTGCCCGCCAAGGGACAGGAGAAGTACTTAGATGCTATTGCCACGCTGACCAACGTGAAGGCCAATGAGACAGGTAAGATCCAGATCGCTTTGACCACCGAGAACGCCAACGTATATGGTCCAATCGAGGGCACGTTCCTGGTAGTGGTTAACGGCAAACAGGAGGTAAGCGATGATTTCAAGATTCTGGTTACCGCCGAGGTGGAGGAGGATTTCTCTACTCTGACGCCTGAGGCACGCCGCAACGCGCCTATCCTGGACGTAGCAGCCAGCGTTAACCTTGGCAACATAGCTGCCGGCAAAGTTGGCAAGCGCACCGTGAGCCTGGCGAACGTAGGTGCTGATCCGCTGAAGATCCGCCGCGTGCTGAACAACAACAAGGATCTGAAGGCCACTGTCAACAAAGCCGAACTGAAGAACGGCAAGAGCGGTCAATTGAAGATCGAGGTGCCGACAGCCGGTCTGGAGAAAGGCAACTACAGCCGTCAGCTGACGCTGATCACCAATGATCCGGCTAAGCCGAAGTTTGTTGTAACCATCAACTGGACAGTAGAGTAATTTTTTTTTTTAGGGGTATCTTGCCGTTTTTGGTTCGGTCGTTATGCACCACATAACTCCCTTACACAAAAACTGCAATCTACCTCCTAAAAATCCAAAATTAAAAACACAACATTTCAAATCATGGATCATCCTGAGAATGATAGCGAATACAAAGGCTTGCAGGTGAACGAGGGCGTCTTACCTCTGCCATCGGTGAACCCTTATGCTACGTTTCGCCGCAAGAAGCGTCTGCTAAGTGCGGAGGAGTATGTGGCGGGGATCCGCGGCGGCGATATATCAATCCTCGGCCAAGCCGTGACGCTGGTGGAGAGCAGTCTGCCATCAGACCAGGTGATAGCGCAAAAGGTTATCGAAGCCTGTCTGCCATTCTCAGGTAACAGTATTCGCGCGGGAATAACTGGCGTGCCGGGTGCAGGCAAGTCCACGTTCATTGAGGCGTTAGGCACCCATCTGTGCAAGCAAGGAAGCAAGCTCGCCGTACTGGCTATCGACCCCTCGTCGGAGCGATCGAAAGGCAGTATATTAGGTGACAAGACGCGCATGAACGAGTTGTCGACTGCCGCCAACGCGTTCATACGCCCCAGCCCATCGGCAGGATCATTGGGCGGTGTAGCGCGAAAGACGAGAGAGACAATCGTACTGTGTGAGGCTGCCGGGTTCAACACTATACTGGTAGAAACAGTAGGTGTCGGTCAGTCGGAGACAGCGGCGCACTCGATGGTGGATTTCTTCCTGCTACTACAAGTGACCGGCACCGGCGACGAGCTGCAGGGCATCAAGCGAGGAATTATGGAGATGGCCGACGGCATAGCGATCAACAAGTGCGATGGTAATAACATTGAACGCGCACGCGCCGCGCGCGTAAGCTTCAAGAACGCCCTGGCGCTCTTCCCGCCCACCGAGAGCGGCTGGAAACCCTACGTGGAGACCTGCTCATCGGTGGAGTACACGGGCATTGACGATGTGTGGAAGATGATAACGGACTATATCGCCTTCACGCAGAAGAACGGATACTTCGACTACAAGCGTAGCCAACAGGCCAAGTATTGGATGTACGAAACGATCCACCAGTCGCTGCTGGACAGCTTCTACCACAACGAGGAGATAGAGCGACTGATCCCGCAATACGAACAACGGATATTGAACAACGAGATAAGTAGCTTTATTGCAGCGCATGAGTTGCTGGAGAAATTCAAAGATTTGAAAATTTAAAGATTGATGCCACAGAGCACGACAAATAAGAAGACGAGCAAGAACGAGCTACCTAAGCCCGGAGCTGATGCGTTAGGCAAGATGCCGCCGCAGGCACCAGAGCTGGAGGAGGCTGTGCTGGGGGCGATCATGATTGAGAAGGACGCCTACCCTACGGTAGCTGACCTGCTGCAACCGCGTTCGTTCTACAACGACCAACATCGGCTGATCTATGAGGCAATCCAGGCGCTGGCATCCACCGATCTACCGATCGACATGTACACCGTTTCGGAGATGCTTAAACAGCAAGGAAAGCTGGTGGAGGCCGGTGGTGCGACGAAGCTGGCCGATCTGACGAACAAGATAGCCTCTACCGCACACCTGCGCTATCACGCGCAGATCGTAGCCCAGAAAGCCACGGCACGCGAACTGATAGCATTGGCCAGCCGCATAAGCGAGCAGGCATACAGCGAGACGCAGGATGTGTCCGAGTTGATGCAGTACGCAGAGGGGGGGATCTTCGACATATCGCAGCGGCAGATGAAGCGCGACGTGACGCAGATCGATCCTGTGATCACCGAAGCGTTTGCGCGTATGCACAAAGCTGCCGAGAACGAAGGAAACATCAGCGGTACACCTTCCGGCTTCACCGAACTGGATAAGATGACCTCCGGCTGGCAGCGCTCCGACCTGATCATTCTCGCCGCACGTCCGGCAATGGGTAAGACCGCCTTCGTGCTGTCGATGGTGAGGAACATAGCCGTTGATTACAAGCGTCCGGTAGCGATGTTCTCGTTGGAGATGTCAAACGTTCAGTTGGGCAACCGTCTGATCATGAACGTGTGCGAGATGGAGGGTGAGAAGATCAAGAACGGCAAGTTCACGCCGCAAGAGTGGCAACAGTTGGATACACGTGTCACCGCCCTGCGTGGCGCCCCGATCTACCTGGACGATACACCCTCACTCAGCGTATTCGAGCTACGCAGCAAGGCTCGCAAACTTAAACGCGAGCACGACATACAACTGATCATCATCGACTACTTGCAGCTGATGAACGCCTCGGGCATGAACTTTGGCAGCCGTGAGCAGGAGGTAAGTATCATATCGCGAAACCTGAAGGCGCTAGCAAAGGAGCTGGATATACCTATCATCGCCCTGTCGCAGCTCAACCGAAACCTCGAGAGCCGCGGTAACGGCAAGAACGACAACTCCGTGGACGGCAAGGCGCCGCAACTGTCCGACCTGCGTGAGTCAGGTGCCATTGAGCAGGATGCCGACATGGTGCTGTTCATCCACCGACCGGAGTACTTCCGCATCTATACGGACACCAACGGCAACGACCTGCGCGGCATGGCTAAGATCATCATCGCCAAGCACCGTAACGGCGCTATCGGTGATGTTACGCTACGGTTCAGAGCACAATATGCTAAGTTCCAGAACGTGGACGAGAGCGAGGAACCGATGGATTATTCTCCCCTACCCGCCGCTTCCGGCAACAGCTCGCCAGGATACATCAGCACCGCATCGAAGATGAACATGATGAACGTAGCTGATCTGGATGGCATGAGTTTGAATGATGATAGACCGTGGTAGTGGTATAGTTTAGAGTTGAGTGTTGAGAATTTAGAGAAGTTGAAAGTTTAAAGTTGAAAGTTAATATTAATTTTATAAATGAAACGAACAGTAATCTTAGATGCCTTGAAGAGTGAGGCACTGGGTGAGCCGATACATGTATGCGGCTGGGTGCGCTCGCGTAGAGGAAACAAGAATGTGTCATTCATCGCGCTGAACGACGGCTCGACGATCAAGAACATCCAGATCGTAGCCGACATGAGTAAGTTCAGCGAGGATCAACTCAAACCCGTAACCACCGGTGCGTGCATCGGTGCAACCGGTCTGCTGGTAGCCAGCCAAGGCTCCGGGCAAGCGGTGGAGATCCAGCTGACCGAGTTGGAGGTGTTCGGCACCGCCGACCCAGAGAAGTACCCGCTGCAGAAGAAGGGTTTAAGTATGGAATACCTGCGCACAATAGCGCACCTGCGCCCGCGCACAAACACGTTTGGTGCCGTACTACGAATCCGTCATAACATGGCAATGGCCATCCATACTTACTTCCACGATCATGGCTATTTCTACTTCCATACCCCTCTGATTACCGCGTCCGATTGCGAGGGTGCAGGGCAGATGTTCCAGGTGACCACGAAGAATCTCTACAACCTAAAAAAGGATGAGAATGGACAAATAGATTATTCCGACGACTTCTTCGGCCGTCAAGCAGCGCTCACCGTAAGTGGTCAGCTGGAGGGTGAGTTAGGCGCAATGGCGCTGGGAAAGATCTATACGTTTGGTCCTACGTTCCGCGCCGAGAACAGCAACACGCCTCGTCACTTGGCAGAGTTCTGGATGATTGAGCCGGAGGTAGCCTTCATCGATAAGGAGGAGCTGATGGATCTGGAGGAGGACTTCATCAAGTACTGCGTTCGCTGGGCGCTGGACAACTGCATGGATGACCTGGAGTTCCTGAATCAGTATATCGACAAAGGTCTGATCGAGCGCCTGCGTTCGGTTATCGACACGGAGTTTGTTCGCCTCCCCTACACCGAAGGTATCAATATACTGCAGGAAGCTGTGAAGAACGGCAAGAAGTTCGAGTTCCCCTGCCAATGGGGCGACGATCTAAGTTCAGAGCACGAGCGCTATCTGGTGGAGCAACACTTCGGCAAACCGGTAATCATGACCGATTACCCGCGCGACATCAAGGCGTTCTACATGAAGATCAACGAGGACGGCAAGACCGTCCAGGGCACCGATGTGCTGTTCCCGCAGATAGGCGAGATCATCGGCGGCAGTGTGCGTGAGGCTGACTTCGATAAACTCAACACCGAGATTGACCGCCGGCAGATACCGATGAAAGATATGTGGTGGTATCTGGATACACGCCGCTTCGGTGCTGCACCGCACGCTGGATTCGGACTGGGATTTGAGCGACTGATGCTGTTCGTGACCGGCATGCAGAACATCCGCGACGTGATCCCCTTCCCACGTACGCCGAAGAATGCGGACTTCTAACCGAAACAACGCAATCTTCGTTAACCAATTGAATATAAATAATAAAACAACTATATTCTTAATCTCATGAAAAAAACACTTTTCTTCCTGCTCGCCTTATGCGGTGCTACTCTAAGCATTCAGGCTCAGCAGAATCCGCCGACGAGTGACCAGTATTCGTCGCCGACACGATTGGTGGGAAAGATTGTCAATGAGAATGGTGAACCTGTAAGCAGTTACACCACCGTTACATTGGGCAATCAGAACATCTCTACCACAGCCAACGAACGAGGAGAGTTCACACTCTCGTATTTAGAAGCGATGGACGAGGAAGTGATCATCGAATCTGAGGGTTACCTCTCCAACATTGTATTGGTTCAGCTGCTTGGTGGTCAAACCAATGACATGGGCACCGTCACGCTGTACACCGACCTATCTCGTGCTGCACAAGAAGAGGTGCTGCTGAACCTGGTAGAGGCTGACCTCAATGACGATGAAGGTAAATCACAATCCGTATCATCGGCATCCAGTGCCAGTCAGGATGTGTTCAACACCACAACGAGTTTCGCCTGGTCAACAGGCCGCTACCGCAACCGTGGCTATGAGAACTACTATGAGAAGAACTACATCAACGGTTTGGCTTTCAACACTGCCGAGCGTGGAACGTTCAGTTTCTCATCAATGGGCGGATTGAATGATGCATCGCGTAACAAAGAGGTAGTCAATAACATCGAGGCAGCCAACTTCACCTTTGGTGGCATCGGTATGTCCACCAACTACATGATGGATGCATCGCGCTATGCACAGGGATGGAAAGTAGGCGTAGCCGGCACCAACCGTCAGTACAAAGGCCGCGTGAATGCCACCTACGCCTCTGGTCCGCTGAACAGCGGATGGTCGTTCATCGCACAGATTGCATGGCGCTACTCACCGTACATTGACCAGAAGGGCATCATCGGCGAAGGTATATCCTACAACTCCGGTGGTTACTTCCTGTCTGCCCAGAAAGACTGGCAAAACGGTCACCGCTTGTCGCTCATCACGTTTGGTGCTCCGACTGAGCGCGGACAGTCAGGTGCCGTGACGCAAGAGGTGTATGACCTAACCGGATCAATCAACTATAACCCCTATTGGGGCTACTGCAACGGCAAGGTACGTAACTCGCGTATCGTTCGCTCGTTCGACCCGACGGCTATCGTTTCCTACGAGTGGCAGATCGATCCGCAGCAGAAGTTGCGCGCTGCTGTAGGCTACCACTACGCATGGTACTCCAACTCGGCACTCACGTTCTACAACGCTCCTGATCCCCGTCCGGATTACTACCGCAACCTGCCGTCGTTCCTATATGACGGACAGCTGAATGCCAATGGTCAGTTGATCTCGATAGACAACACTGCCTTGATGAACCCGCTGGGTACGCCCGATGAGAACGGATATCTGGCCGAGCAGACCTACAACGGCAACATCGTCGGCCGCACGATGGACATGGCTACATATCAAACCCTTACCGACCTTTGGAAGGCGCGCGACAACAAGACCACACAGATCGACTGGGATGCGCTGTACGCTGCTAACCAAGCAAATAACATATCTGATCCGAATGGTTCTGCTTCGTACATGCAGGAACGCCGCCACAACGATATACAGGAAGGCCTGCTGAACATCAACTACGCTAACTCAAAGTTTGGTCACTTGAAGATCACCGCAGGTCTGGATGCTAAGTATGCACAAGGTATCCACTATAAGTCGGTTGACGACCTGCTAGGCGGTAATCAGTGGATTGATGTTGACCCATTTGCAGAGCGTGATATCAAGGATCTGGCTACGAACATCGGTCTAAGCCAGGAAGGTATAGAAAATGTTAAGCAGAACGACATCTTCCACCATAACCTGGCCAAGAAAGAGGGTGACCGCTTCGGCTACAACTACTATATGAACATGGTTCAAGCCAACGTCTGGGCACAGAACGAGTGGACATTCAACGAGTTCGATCTGTACTATGCACTGAAGGTTGCCTACTCATCGATTCAACGTACCACCACAATGGTCAACGGCCGTGCATGGTATCTGGCACAGATCAATTACGCCGAGGCAGACAAGTACTTGGGACAGAACGCCAACGATATTTTCTCAGGTAAAGAGCTGCCACTATACAAGGGCTTTGCACATCACTTTATTGACCCTGCTTTCAAGCTCGGCTTCACCTACAAGATCAACGGCCGCAACCGCATCAAGTTCAATGCAATAGCTCAGACCGAGGCGCCGCTAGCACGTGACATATATATTTCTTCGCGTGTACACGACCGCGTGTTGAATACCGTATACACTCACGACCAAGCCAAGAACATGGCAGAGTACTATGCAGCCTCTCAGAAGATCGTAGGCGGCGACCTGACGTATGACTTCAACTTCCCGGTTATCCGTGGTCGCTTGACAGCGTTCTACACGCAGTTCTTCGACGGGGCTGAGATGAACGGCTACTACGACGATCAGGCTCGCACCTTCGTTAACCAGACGCTGGGTGGCATCAACCGCGTACACCGCGGCGTAGAAGCTGCAGCAGCTGTTAAGCTCGGCACAATGTTCACCCTGACCGGTGCAGTAAACGCATCCGACAACCGCTACACATCCAACGCTATCGCCGTAACATCGGCTGAAAACGGAATGGCGTTCGGAACGAAGAGCGACGGTTCGCCTATCCTGGAATATACTGACTCGATCTACATGAATGGTCTGCGCGTAGCCAATGGCCCGCAACTGACTGCTTCACTCAAACTCTCGTTCTTCCACTCCAAGATGTGGTTTGCCGACATCACCTGCACCTACTATGACTGGAACTACCTGGACATCGCTCCCTCACGCCGCATGATGGGTCTGTACACAGGCACACGTGCTGACGGAACAACGGTCAACGGCTCGTACCGCACAGTTAGCAGCGGAGTGAACGACCAGTCAACCATCAATGCTGTGATGTTGGACGAGCAAACAGGCGAGATGATCCTCGACAAGTTCGGCACACCGCAACTCATGTACCCGTACAACCTGATGGCAAGCCAGGAGTCACTGGCAAGCACGAACGTTTGGAACCGATTCATCTTCGACCTGAGCGTTGGTAAACTGATCTATCTGCCTAACCGTCAGCAACTGTCGATCAACCTGTCGGTATCGAACTTCACCAACAACACGAAGCTCCGCACCGGAGGCTATCAGCAGGCACGTCTGCCACGCGGCAACATTCAAGGTAAGACTGAGGAGGAAGGCAACTCGGTTATTATGCCGAATGCCTGGAAATTCCCGTCGAAGTACTACTATGCATGGGGCACCAACTTCTACCTGAGCCTCACGTATAAGTTCTAATCAATTAGCAAGATACGAGAATTTCAACTATTCACATCTTAAACAACGAAGAATATGAAAGCACGTAAATATCTAATCCTAGCAATCCTTGCAGCCGGAATGACCGCTTGCACGTATGACGTCCAGCCGGAGAAACTCTACCTGAGTGAAGAAGGTGTTGCAGAGCTGGTTGCTTCGGACGGCAAGTTATATACCATCAACGAACTCCTTGATACGTTTATGACCGAGGAAGGCAATTACCTTTCCGACACATCATTGTATCGCACGCGCGCCACAAACGGCAATGGTATCTATCTCTATTCGATTGATACTCTACCCTCCACAGGCCCTGGCATCTATATTCGCGGACGCGTTGCAACTGACGATTACGGAGGAAACTTCTACAAGGCGCTGGTTATTCAGCAGATAGTTGACGGCAAGCAGCAATGCATGCGTCTGTCGATTGATTTAGGTTCGGCATCGGGTATGTACCCGCGCGGACAAGAGCTCCTCATCCGATGCAATGGGTTGGCTATAGGTCGTTATGCTAACCAACCGCAACTCTGCGTTCCGTCGTATAACAACAACACCAATGCCAATAAAGCAGGTGAAAAGGTGGGCTGGAACCCCGGACGTATTCCCGCTCCGCTATGCCGCAAGAACTTCAAGCATATTGGCACACCTGACGAGAGCAAGTTGCAGTACGACGAAGTGACCATTGCTGAGTGCATCGCCAACTATACAGATATCGTAGGGGCACGTAAGATTGACGGTCGACTAGTAATTTTGAAAAACGTATGGTTCGACGGCAAGTACAACGACCAGAAGAACGGACCGACACTATGCGTTCACTATAACTCAGAAACGGGTGAAGGCAATCCCGAAGTGGCAGACAGCAATGCAGATGTATTTGCTCCGACTACCAACAACATGGGCTTCCCACAGAGTCGTTGTATTACGGATGCATCAGGCAAATGGACACTTGTATCCACTTCAGAGTACGCCAAGTACGCACACTACTATCTGCCGTATGAAGAGATTGGTGGCAAGATTGTGTATGGCACCTATAAAGGAACTATCCGCGGCATTCTTGGCTACTATATGGATAACGCAGGATATGATCCCGATCAGGCCAAGTGGGCCATCTCCATCTGCGATTTAGGTGACCTGGATCTCAAGGCTGACGGGTCAGGAAACGTACCGGCAGGAACACCTTGGGTGCCTGAAGAATGGGTGAAATAAGCAACGCAAGTCGCTAACAACATGAGTTATCTGGATATCATCATATTGCTCCCGCTCATCTACGGTGTGATCCGTGGATTGATGCGTGGTGTAGTGATGGAGGTGTTTGCTATCGCCGGCATCATCTTGGGCATCATTGCGTCCAAGATGTTTGTCGGCGAAGTAGCCACCTGGTTACAGCAATACAGCCAGTGGGACATCAGTCTGCTCAGACCTATCGCCTCGTTCGTGATCTTCCTGCTGGTGGCTATCGCATGCAACCTGCTGGCTCGTCTGCTCACCAAGATCTTCAAGATGATAGCTCTGGGCTGGATGAACCGCCTGGCAGGCGGCCTATTCGGCGCAGCCAAGTGGATACTCATCATGGCTGTGATCATCACCTGCGTCGACTTGCTGGATGGTGTGCTGCATTTCATACAGCCGGAACTCAAGCAGAGCTCTATACTCTACCCCTATGCTCTGCAACTTACTGAGATGCTCAAATCAATGTTAATCAGTTAAACCAATACAAATATGGAAAAATTTACACCGCAACAAGCCCTGGATTACATCTATGCCTCCGGTCACACGCAAGGCCTACCCAGCCGCTATGAGGCGCAAGCCATGCTACCGGATATCAATGCGCACTTCAAGATCGGTGTACGTCAGTCAAGCGTTAAGATCATCAACGGACAGAAGGTGATGGCATTTATCACGCCCAAGTACGTGACTATAGAGGATATGCTTGCCTACCTTCGCAACCGCCAGGCTGGTGCTTCCGCTGAGGAGGCACATGAGATAGCCATGGAGGAAGACAATGAGCCCAACCCTATCCTGCGCATCTTACGGCACGCTGTGTTCCATGTCAACCCGTCGGCTACTGGCACGCTGGAGGAAGCTATCGTCAAGGCCGTTAACCACTGCATATCCTCGCGCACGCTGGAGCCAAGCAAGGAGAAACTACAAGTACATATAGCCGGCTCGTCGGATGATGTAACCTATGGCTTTGTCATCAAGGAGCGCCCGAAAGCCGAGGCATTCACGATCCCGTTCTGCATCCAGCGCAACGCCAATACGATGGGTAGCTCGGCTGTGACCTATACAGGTCGACTGCTTACGCCGCTGCAATTGAACAACGTGGCATCTATCGGCCAATGCTTGACAGAGGTCATCCGATACGTCAAGGAATAAGTGCTATCATCCTGCGAAACGCAGGCGCATAAATAAAGTTAGGGCTGTAACCGGTTGGAGTTACAGCCCTTAATCGTGCTACTTGGCGGATGTCACGCCAGCCGCTCTATAGCAGTCTTGATGCGAAGGAGCGCCTCGGTAATCTGCTGTTCAGCGCAGGCATACGAGATGCGCAGGCAGGTATCCTCGCCAAACGCTGATCCGGAAACACAAGCTACCAGACCATCCAGCAGCAGGTACTCGCACAGGTCATCGGCCGAGCGGATGAGTGTACCTACTCCATCCGCCGCGTGCTGCTTGGCGTATGCGCTGTCCTTAGGCGCATGCTTTCCGAACAATGCTGTCACATCGGGGAAGAGATAGAACGCCCCTTTCGGGTTTCTGACTCTCCATCCTGGGATCTCTTGAGCCAGACTGACCGTCAGGTCACGGCGGCGCTCAAAGGCCTTGGTCATCTCATCCACGCAACTCATGTCGCCTTCCAGTGCCTTCTCGGCTGCATACTGCGCGACCATCGTGGCACAGGTGATTTGCTGACCTTGCAGACGCGTGCAGGCCTTGATGAACGCCTTGTCCTTGCATGCCAGCCAACCTATGCGGTAACCGGTCATGGCAAAGGCCTTACTTACGCCGTTCACAATGATCATCCGGTCGAGTAGTTCGGTCTGATCCACCCACGATGCGGCTGCGTCGGCATAACTGATTTTGTTATAAATCTCATCAGCTATAACAGCCACGTTCGGATGGCGAAGCAGTACGTCTCTCAATGCCTTAATATCTTCGGAACTATACACCGAGCCTGTAGGATTATTAGGCGTGCAGAGGATGATCAGACGTGTACGTGGTGTGATGGCTGCCTCGAGCGCCTCGGGAGTGAGGAGGAAATCGTTCTCATACGTAGTACGAACCATCACGGGTACCCCCTCGGCCATCTTCACCATCTCGGTATAACTTACCCAGCAGGGTGTAGGTAAGATGACCTCGTCACCCTTGCCTACCAACGTCTCGATAGCGTTGCACAAAGCCTGCTTCGCACCTACGCTCACGATGATATCATCTGACGTAAAGATATCTTCACCCATATGTTGCGTGGCAAAGCCGGACATATATTTGGCTGCTGCAGCACGCAGTCCGGGTGTGCCGGGCACAGGTCCGTAGTGCGACAGGTCCGCATCCACCGCGTCCTTCACGGCCTGCTTGATATAAGCCGGTGCGGGGAAGTCCGGCTCACCGACCGACATACTAATCACATCCAAGCCCGCCTGCTTCATCTCGCGCGCCTTGGCACTCATCGCCAGTGTAGGCGAAACGGAGATCTGAGCTATTCTTTCAGAAATATGCATGATATTACTTGCTACTTTATACTATTAACTTGCAAACTTCCCTCAACTCTAAACAATCACTTCACTTCAATCACCTTTATCCCATCTCGTTCCAGCAGGGCATTGATGGTCGGTTCACCTCCTCGGAAGCGACGGTAGAGATCAGCGGCTTTCTCTGTGCCGCCACGCTCCAGAATGTGCTTGCGGAACAAGTCAGCTGACTTCTTGTCAAAGATCGACCCGTTCTTGGCCTGCGCAGCCTTGAATACGCTGAACGCATCGGCATCCAACAGCTCGCTCCACTTGTAAGCATAGTAGCCTGCAGCATATCCGCCGGAGAAGATATGCGTGAAGGCAGCCTCCATCTGCGTACCTGCTACTGTAGGCAGCACCTGCACCTGTTCCATCGCCTGATCGCCAAAGCGGATAACCGCCTCCTGTACCGTCAGGTCAGTCGGTACACTGAACGGCTCTTTCAAGGTATGCCATGCCATGTCGAGGTATCCGAACGAGAGCTGACGAACACAACTGTACGCAGCGTGGTAGTTCGACGAACGCTTGATCTTGTCTATCAACTCCTGCGGCATCGGTTCGCCGGTCTGATAGTGCTTGGCAAAGGTGTCAAGGAACTCCTTCTCGTCCAGGAAGTTCTCGTTGAACTGCGAGGGCAACTCTACGAAGTCGCGCGGCACATTCGTTCCTGACAGCGCAGCATACTGACAGCGCGTCAGCATACCGTGCAATCCATGACCGAACTCATGCAGGAACGTGCGCACCTCGTCGTAGGTGAACAGTGCAGGTTTCTCCACTTCCCCGTTCTTGCCAAGCACCGGACGCGTGAAGTTCATCACATTCACGATGTGCGGACGATGATCCTTCTTGCCCATCATGTACTGCGGCTGGAAGTCGTTCATCCACGCACCGCCGCGCTTGCCGTCCCGCGGATGGAAGTCGGCATAATATACGGCCAGGAACTTGCCCTTCTCATCAAACACCTCATAGGCGGTCACTTCGGGGTTATAGACCTGGATGTTCTTATTCGGCTTGAATGTGATGCCGTATAGACGGTTAGCCAGTCCGAACACGCCTTGCTTGACAGCCTCCAGTTCAAAGTACGGACGAACGATATCGTCGCTGATTGCATACTTGTCGTTCTTGAGTTTCTTGGAGTAGTAGCTGAAATCCCATGGCTGCAAGGTGGTGTAGAATCCCTGCTGCGTAGCATACTCCTGCAGTTCCTTGACCTCCTCGCGGGCTGCGGGCATATAGCTGTCGCGCAACTGGTCGAGCAACTTGTACACGTTCTCCTTGTTCTCAGCCATCGTCTTGTGCAGCGACTTGTCAGCATAGCAGTCTTTCCCAAACAGCTTGGCGAGAGCCAGACGCGTGTTCACGATGTCGATGATGATCTGCGTATTGTCGAACTCGCCGCCTATGCAACGCGTAGTGCTGGCCATGTACAGCTCGCGACGGATGTCGCGGTTATCACAATCCTTGAGCACCGGCGTCGTGGTGGTCGGCTTCAGGTTCAGCAGCCAGCCTTCCAGCCCCTTGGCTTCGGCGTTGGCGCGAAGCATAGCTTTGGTGTCATCGTTCAGTCCGGCCAGATATTCCTCACGAGTGATCAGCATCGACCATGCATTGGTGGCCTTCAGCACGTTCTGCCCGAAGGTCATCGTCAGCATCGACAGCTTGGCACTCAGCTCGCGATAGGTCTGCTTGTCTTCCTCACTGAGGTTAGCGCCATTGTTGGCAAACGACTCGTAGATATCATCCAGCAGTTTCTGCTGCTCCTTGTTCAGCTTGAGCTTGTCGCGCTGCTCATATACAGCCTTGATGCGCTGGAAGAGTTTCTCGTTCAGCAGGATAGATGAGGAGTACTCGCTCATCTTGGGCGACAGTTCAATCTGTAAAGCCTGAATCGAATCATTCGTCTCTGCCGATGCCAAGTTGTAGAAGCATCCTGCCACTACGCTGAGCATCTCGCCTGCCTTCTCATATGCCTCGATGGTGTTAGCAAAGGTCGGTGCTGCAGAATTGTTGCATATCGCATCAATCTCTGCCAACCCTTGCTTCATCGCCTCATCAAAGGCAGGCATGTAGTGCGAGTTCTGAATCTCATTAAACGGGTACGTACCGTGCGGCGTTTTCCACTCCTTGTAGTGGAAGAACGGGTTCTCGGCAGCCGATAGAGCTACCGCAGAGGCAAGCATTGCCATGATAGTCAGTTGTTTAAGCTTCATATTGGAGATAATTTATTAGTCAACCTTGATGTCCTTATTCACGTTCTTCGAACCAACAAGCGCGTAGAACAGAATGTAAAGTAAGCATGCTATCGTTACTACATAACTTCCGGTATAGCCGATATGATCAGCCACCAATCCTTGTACGAACGGAACAACTCCGCCACCGCATACAAGTGCCATGAAGATACCCGAAGCTGCAGGTGTATATTTACCCAAGCCTTCAGCAGCCAGGTTGAATATGCTTCCCCACATAACAGATGTGCACAGACCACATGCTACCATCAGCAGCATACTAACCGGCAGTTCTACACCCTTGAAGGCAATCACATTGCTTTCGGGAATAAACATCACACCCAGCAACAGACATACACCTACAAGCGAAACAGTTGCAAGCATAATCTTAGAGGACACCTTGCCACCCACTGCACCACCGATCAGACGGCCGAACATCATCATCAGCCAGTACAGACCGACCACCGTGCCGGCGATAGCAGCACCAACAGCCGGATTGCCGGACATGTAGAGGTTAGCCATGTTCGGGATACCGACTTCCACACCTACATAGAAGAAGATAGCAATAGCACCCAGCACAAAGTGGCGGAACGACAGCGGCGAATGAGCGTCTTTCTGCTGCTTGCCGGACAGGCGTGCAGCTTTCTCCTCGGCAGTCTCCATGTGAGGCTCGGGGATATTCGTAAAGAAGATGATAATGAATGCCAGCAGGAAGATAGCCATAGCTATGATCATAGCCGCAGCGGCGTCAGATACAGATGCAGCTTCCACATTTCCACCAATCAGGTAACCCAAGAGGATCGGAGCCAGTGTGCCACCAATCGAATTGCACGAACCGCCGAACTGGATGAGCTGATTGCCCTTGTTGCCACCACCACCAAGGGTATTAAGCATCGGGTTAACTACAATGTTTAGCAAGCACATCGAGAATCCTGCTACAAATGCGCCGATAACATAAACAAGGAACGACTCAACGTAGCCGGACAGCCACTGGATACCCACGCCCAGAAAACCTACCGTAACGGCAGTCAGCGAGGTGAACTTGTACCCCTTGCGCTTGAGGATGATACCCGCGGGGATACCCATACATGCGTAGGCGATAAAGTTGGCCAATGTGCCCAACTGCGAGAGTGCCGTGCTGGCATTGAACTGAGTCTTGACAATAACGCCCATCGAACCGGCAAAGTTGGTCACGAAGGCAATCATGAAGAACAGGGAAAACATCACCACAATGGGGAGGATGTTGGAGGATTTGTTGTTTGACATAGATCAAATTATGTTAGTTAATTTGTTATTCGTTATTTCTCCAGGAAGTTTAGCAGTTGGCGGTGCAGGTGCTGGTAGTGGTTGCCGTGCTTTAGGAAATGATTGTCATCGGGATAGACGAGCATCTGATAATCCTTGTCGGCATCAATCAGTGCCTCCACCATGCGCCAGGTGTTTTGCACATGCACGTTATCATCCGCATTGCCGTGAACGATCAGCAGTTCTCCTTTGAGTCCCTGAGCCAGATGCGTCAGGTCGGCATCGTTGTAGCCTGATTCGTTCACCTGCGGACGGCGCATGTAGCGCTCCGTGTATCCGCTATCGTACAGCCGCCAATCGGTCACCGGCGCAATGGCTATACCTTTGGCTATCAGCGGTGTTCCGTCTGCCCGCAAGGGTTGGGTGCACATGCAGCGTAGCACCTCGTAGCCGCCGTAGCTCCAGCCTGCCATATATATGCGATGGTTGTCCGCCCAAGATTGGTCGGATATCCACTGCGCCACAGCCAATTGATCCTCGGACTCGCGTCCCATCTGCATATATGCGTAGTTGCGGTACGCTCTACCTTGCCCGTCTGTGCCACGCGGATCAGCTATCACCACTACGTATCCCAAGTCCGCCAAACCATAGTCCCAACGTCTGCGCCAGCGGTCAGTTACGCGTTGTGATGCTGGACCGCTGTATTGCAGCATAACAACGGGGTACTTCTTCTTGGCATCGAACGCTCGCGGATAGAAGATGCACGCCTCCAACTGATTTCTGACTTCTGATTTCTGATCTCTGATTTCTATCTTCGTGAACTGCTTGGCGGGCAATCCAAGTGCCTGCCACTGCTTTTGTATATCTGTGTTGTCCTTTATTACCTTACCTACTCCGCTCTTCTGGCTCCACAGCTTATACGCCACAGGTTCTTGATCACTCTCATGCGCCAAGATAGCCTGCTTGCAGTCTGCCGACAGCTGTAGGCTGTTCCAGCCGTGCTCCTCACCCATTGTGGCAAAGGTGTTCTTCTTTATATTTAACGCATAGCACACGCGCTCGCGTGGTGTGGGTGCTGCTTGATAGTACAAGGTCTGCGATGCTTCGTCATAGCCGTATAGGGCTGTTACATCGCGTTCCTCGTTTGTCAGCACGGCTGTCTGACGCCCATTGGCTGCATGCATATAGGCACGCTTCCAGCCTTCGCGCTCGCTCAGCACGACGAATCGTCCATCGCTCAGCCACTGCCAGTCGTCGAATAGCGAGTAATCCACATAATACTCTTTACTGCTCTCCTCGTAGATCGAGGTGCATACGAGCGAAGCGGGATTGCAATAGAACACCGCCATCGCGTTCTGGTCGCGGTTAAGTGTGAGGATGGCAAGTTGTTGGATGGGTTCGTTGCCTTTCTTTTGTGCAGGCAAGGTACGCCACTGGATGCGCGGAATGTAACGGTCATCGGATTCCGGCAGTGAGGCCTGACGGGTGTCCTTGTTTGAGATGGTATAGATCTGTACGGATGCCTGCGCGTTCTTCTCACCGGCACGGGGATAACTTTGCACAATGGTTTCCGGATGCCCCTCGCCGAGCATCATCTGCCAGGAAGTAGCCGGTACATCCTTATCATCCAGACGGATAAAGGCGAGTTGCTTGGAGTCGGGTGAGAACTGCATCAGGCAGGTCACACCGAACTCCTCCTCATACAACCAGTCAGCTATGCCGTTCCAGATGGTCGGAGCCGTAGTGGTAACAGCCACCTCCGTGCCGAAATCCAACTTATGCAAGTAGATATTGTTATCCTCCTTCACAAAGGCTATATACTTGCCGTTCGGCGAAAGGATAGCATCGCGCACAAGTGCATCGCTCAATGGTTTGCGCGTATTCTTTTGCGTATCGACAATCCAGTAGTTCGCCATGAACGAGTGGCGGTAGATTTGTTGTTTGTCCGTATATTCCAACTTGTAGCGTTGCTCAAGCAGGTTGCCTAATATACTGTCCTGCTCATGCACCGACAGACTGACAGCATTGTGCTTACCATCCAATATATCGTGCATCACTTCCGTACGCTCTGTGGCCATCGTAGTTACAGCAAGAGCCGCAGTTACAAATGTCAGTAGTAGTCTATTCATTGATTTGCAGATATTTCTTTCCGTTTTGTAAAGTTAACACATAAGGTCCCACAGCAATCGTATAGGTCGCTGTTTGATCCGGTGAGACATTCGGCACAGCATTCCCGAATGCAAACGACGAGTATACGGCCGTTGTATCATGGCTTTCACTTAGCGCATATAGTAGCAAACCATGAGGCATTGATGAGTCTGCCGTCGGACGGAACCAGATCGAGTAATCAGCTTTTAGCGTGTATGATATATAGTATTTCGTTACGCCTACCACTCCGTATATGCCGAAGTGCGGCATAGCGTCTTTTGTCGTTTCAGCAGGCTCTATCAGCCATGCCAGACCGCCTATATTGGATTTGGTAAACTTGCCTCCCGTTGACAGTTTAATAGATGTATTCGTCTGCTTATGAGTGATCTGAAGGGTGTCATTCCTTTCCTCCAAGGTATAGATACTACTTTTCATGCCGTTGCCCTGCGGCATCGATACCCATCCATCCTCTGCCGACAAGTCGTCCCGGGCTGTAGCTATCATCCCATCCACTATCTCTCCCGTGGCGTACAACATCAACCCCGTAGTAGGCTCATACAGAGCTATCATGTAATCGCCTAACGACAGATCATCCGTCGGATACCACGGTTGCGGTTCACCGGCGCGGTAATAAATAGCATGCAGCGTGCAGTCGGATGTCGGATAATAGATCGTACCGGGGTAGAACACGCTGGGTTCTTGATCAGCGGAATCCACCGGTGACAATGCCCACCCTAAGAAATACCACTCACCATCTGCCACATGCACGTCAGGCAACAGCACACCACCACCGGCTTTCGATTCCGTCCTCGACGATATGCGCTCCGACGAATAGGTGCGGAACGTCACCGTGTATGTCTCCGCCTGTGGAGCGGTGTAATCCACCGCTACGGAGCCCAGATAGAGCGAGTTCTCTGTGCTCGTTATATGCAGCGATAGATCTGCACCTTCCGGTACAGCCAAACTGTTTAGTGTATGCGATATATTCACCCACTCCGTGCTGTATGCACCCGCCCACTCTGCAGCGTTAAACGGTGCGGCGTTGATCACCCACACATCCGACTCTCCCACCTTCAGCAGCAGCGAACCGGCACCGGCAGAGGTGTTGGAGTGCATCGACAAGGTTACGGAATTGAGTTTCAACCCCTGATAGCCAGACAAGGTCAACATAAGTGAGTTATCAGCAGTCAACTGACCGGATCGATTGCCGGTCTGCTCGTATGTACATGCCGAACCTTCGGGTATGTCGCCCGATGCAACAGCCTGCTTGCCCGTAATCGTATAGAGGGCGATTAGTAAAAATAGTGTCTTCATTTCTATACGCACATTTTTTCCACGTGCAAAGATACAAAAAAAATACCGTATTTGCAAATTTATCGTGCTAATTATTGCAATTTATCACTTTTTTCAGTAAAATGTATTTTTTTCGACTGAAAAGTTTGTAAATTCAAATATTTTTTTGTAACTTTGTAGGCTTTTATGTGGGCGCGCACGCCGCATACATGTACAACATAAATTGATTTGATAGTTTTTAATAGTTGATCAAAAAAGAACCATTGCAATTTATGATAATTTTAGGTAAATTTTGAATGAATGAATCCATCGCATCCGTGAGATCCGTGGAATCCGTACAGAAACAAACAAAACACAATAATAAATCATTAATCAACATGCAACAAATCAAACTGACTCGTGGTTTGGACGTGAAGTTGGACGGCAAGGCCGCGCTTACCGATGGTAGCGTGATGAAGCCTGCTGTTTATCACATCGTTCCCGACCATTTCGCCGGCATCAAGCCCAGGCTACTGGTGCATGAAGGCGACAAGGTAAAAGCGGGCAGCCCGCTTTTCCAAGACAAGACGTTTGCTGAGATGCTCTTTACCTCACCGGTCAGCGGCACCGTGAAAGCCATCGTGCGTGGCGAGCGCCGCAAGGTGCTGAGTATCGACATCGAGGCGGACGCTACGATGCAGTACGAGGCGTTTGACACGAAGCAGGACCTGAAGTCGCTGCTGTTGCAGTCGGGATTGTGGGCACTGGTCAAACAGCGTCCGTACGACTGCATCGCTCTGCCGACCAAGACTCCGAAAGCCGTGTTCATCTCCTCGTTTGACAGTGCTCCGCTGGCTCCGGATTACGACTTTGTGATGCAAGGTCATGATGCGGAGGTTCAGGCTGCTATCACCGCGCTGAGCAAGGTGGCACCTGTGTTTGTCGGCGTGAAGGCCGGCGGCCGTGCCAACTGGAAGGACTGCACGCTCTACAGCGTTGAAGGTCCCCACCCTGCAGGCAACGTAGGTGTGCAGATCAACCACGTGGCTCCTATCGCCAAGGGCGAGACGGTCTGGACGATCAACATCCAGGACCTGCGCCTGATAGGTACGCTGCTGCTGAAGGGCATCGTTGATATGCGCAAGCGCGTAGCGCTGACCGGCCCGCTGGTACGCGAACCGAAGTACTACGACGTGATTGCCGGTATGCCCGCTGCTGCCGTGCTCAAGAGTAACATCGAAGTAGGTGTCGAGCCGCGCTACATCGCCGGCAACCCGCTCAGCGGTCATCAGATTGACCTCGACGAGGCCATCAGCCTGTATGACAACCAGTTCACCGTTATCGCCCAGGGTACGGAGACCCATGAGTTCATGGGTTGGATCATGCCGTGCTTCCTGCGCGAGGGCAAGCAGGATGCCCGTCTCAAAGGCGGACGCCGTGCTATCATCGTCAGCGGCGAGTATGAGCGCGTGTTCCCGATGGACATCTTCCCCGAGCATCTGATCAAGGCAATGATTGCCGGAAACTTGGACCGTATGGAGGCGCTCGGCGCTTACGAGGTTGCACCCGAGGACTTCGCCGTGTGCGAGTACGTCTGCACCTCCAAGATGCCGCTGCAGGCCATCGTGCGTGCCGCATTGGATAACTTAAAACAGGAGATTGAATAATATGTTTGAGGGTCTATATAAACTGAAAGAGCAGCTCCGCCCGAACTTTGAGGAAGGCGGTAAGTTGCACGCTTTCTGGTCGCTGTTCGACGGATTCGAGAGTTTCCTCTTCACCCCGAACACCACCGGCAAGCGTCTTGGCGCGCAGATTCATGCGGGCAATGACTCCAAGCGTACGATGATCTACGTAGTGCTTGCACTCGTACCGTGTATGCTTTTCGGCATGTACAATGTCGGCTATCAACACCTGCTGGCTACCGGACAGCTCATGGGCGGTCTGACCGCTGCGCTGTTCTGGAAGGCGTTCGGCTTCGGTCTGCTGGCTGTACTGCCGTATATCTTGGTTAGTTACATCGTCGGTCTGGGTATCGAGTTCACCGTAGCCCAGTGGAAGCACGAGGAGATTGCCGAGGGCTTCCTGGTTACCGGTTTCCTTATCCCGCTGATCGTGCCTATCAACACGCCGCTGTGGATGGTGGCTGTGGCTACCGCTTTCGCCGTTATCTTCGCCAAAGAGGTGTTCGGCGGTACGGGCTACAACATCTTCAACGTGGCTCTGATCACCCGTGCCTTCCTGTTCTTCGCCTACCCGACCCACATGACGGGCGACAAGGCATTCATCCGTACCGAAGGTACATGGGGCTGGGACGGCGGTCAGGCTCTCGTTGACGGCTTCTCCGGCGCTACGCCGCTCACGCAGCTGGCTACCGGCTCGTCGGTGGATCTGGGCTTCTGGGACATGGTCAACGGCCTCGTTCCCGGTTCGATTGGTGAGACCTGCGTATGGGCTATCCTGATGGGCGCATGTCTGCTGCTCGTCACCCGCACCGCTGACTGGCGTATCATGTGCAGCATTATCTGCACGGGTATCGTTACCGCCTTCCTGTTCAACAAGTTCGGCGCAGCCGACAACCTGGTTGCACAGTATCCGTGGTACATGCATCTGGTTAGCGGCGGTTTCCTGTTCGGTGCCGTGTTCATGGCTACCGACCCTGTTACCGCTGCCCGTACCGATTGCGGCAAGTGGATCTACGGCTGCCTCATCGGCTTCATGGCTGTGGTAGTGCGCGTGCTCAACCCGGGTTATCCCGAGGGCATGATGCTGGCTATCCTGCTCGGCAACGCTGTGGCACCGCTCATCGACTGGTGTGTTGTTCAAGCTAATATTAACCGTCGCCTCAAGCGAGTAAAAGCATAACGATATGAATACGAATAGCAATACCTATACAATAGTATATGCTACGGTAGTAGTGATTATCGTAGCTGTGATGCTGGCGCTGGTGAGCCAGGTGCTCGGTCCGCGTCAGCAGGCTAACGTGGAGCTTGACCAGCAGAAGCAGATCCTCGGCGCACTGAAGCAGGATATCAGCAATTGCGCTGACCCCGCTGCGCTGTTCTTCTCGCTCGTTAAGGACACGCTCGACGTCAACGGTCATCCCGTATATGTGGCTGAGGTGGAAGGCGAACCCAAGTTCGTGCTCAAGCTCAAGGGTGCCGGCCTCTGGGGCGGTATCGGCGGTTATCTGGCGCTGAACAAGGACAAGAACACTATCTACGGTGCCAACTTCAACCACGAAAGTGAGACTCCGGGTCTGGGTGCGCTCATCGTTGAGCTGCCCTTCCGTCAGCAGTTCGAGGGCAAGCATATCCGCAACGCCGAAGGCGAGATCGTCAGCGTAGCCGTGCTCAAAGCCGGTACCACCGCTGAAGGTCAGGAGCAGGTGGACGCACTATCCGGTGCCACCATCACCTCTACCGGTGTCAGCGACATGCTCAAAGCCAACTTGGCTGAGTATGCTGAATTCCTGAATAATGTTAAACCATGCTGCGGTCATTGCAAGAAGCACGATGAGGGCAAATGCTGCCAACACGAGGCTGAACAAGCAGAAGCAACCGAAGCACAAATAGTAACCGAATAATATGGCACTTTCTCAGAAAACGAAAGAGACCTTGTTAGGTCCGTTGAATGCCAACAACCCTGTGGTTGTACAGGTGTTGGGTATATGTTCGGCGCTCGCTGTGACGGTTCAGCTCAAGCCCGCACTGGTGATGGGCGTGGCTGTAACGATCATCGTGGCTATGTCGAACGTTATTATCTCGTTGCTCCGCAATACGATACCTATGCGTATCCGTATTATCGTGCAACTGGTAGTGGTAGCCGCACTGGTTACACTCGTCAGCGAGGTGCTCAAGGCCTTCGCGTACGATGTGGCCATGCAGCTGTCGGTTTATATTGGTCTGATCATCACGAACTGTATCCTGATGGGTCGTCTGGAGGCTTTTGCCATGACCAACAAACCTTGGGATTCGTTCCTTGACGGTCTGGGTAGCGGTCTGGGCTACGCGTGGATTCTGATTGCCGTGGCGTTCGTTCGCGAACTGTTCGGCGCAGGCACTCTGCTCGGCTTCCGCATCATCCCCGAGAGCTGGTATGTAGCCAACGGCGGCTTCTACGAGAACTGCGGTATGATGATGATGCCCGCTATGGCACTCATCCTCGTAGGTTGTATCATCTGGGCACACCGCTCGTTAAATAAGGAGGAGAAGTAATATGGAACATGCATTGAGTCTCTTTGTCCGTTCGATTTTCGCGGACAATATGATTTTCGCTTTCTTCCTGGGTATGTGTTCATACCTGGCTGTAAGTAAAACAGTGAAAACTTCTCTCGGTCTGGGCGTGGCAGTTACGTTCGTACTGCTCATCACCCTGCCCGTCAACTACCTGCTCCAGGTATATGT